>JAYUCP010000678.1:0-7142 GCA_043740245.1 Acidobacteriota bacterium
CGGAGCGCGACGTGCGCGATCTCGTGCGCGATCACGCCCGCCAATTCGGCTTCGCTCTGCGCCGCTTCGATAGTCCCGCGATTGACGTAAATGGGGCCGCCCGGCAAGGCGAAGGCATTGATGTCCGACGCATTGACGAGCTTGAAGGTATAGGGGTAACGCTCTCCCGGCGCTTGCGCCGCCAGCGTCTTGCCCAGGCGATTGATGTATTCAGTCGCGCGCGAGTCACGGAGGATCGGAAACTGCTTTTCCGCTTCAATCGCCGATTGCTGACCAACTTCAACGTCCTGTTGTGGTGAGAATAGATTGAAGCCCGGCTTGACCTGGGTTTGTGCCAAACCGGTCAGCGGTAAGAGCGAGAGCAGCAGCGTTATCGCTTTTACCGCCACCTGCTGAGAGAAATCTCGTTTCCAACTAAAGTACCTATTCATCGTTCCTCCCGATTGCCTGAATCAGGCTGCGAAGCATTTCAACAAACACTCTAGCAAGGTTGCTTTGTTTCGATGCAACTCGCCGGGGGCTGCGCAAACAACGCGGCAAACAGCTTGCGGGCATTTGGCTGCCGCGATGTTTGCTGGCGCTTCACCCAATTCCTGACGGTGTCGGCCTTAATCCGTACCACGGCAACGAGCCGTGCTGGTTGTTGGGCGGCTTGTGCGCGCTCCAGGCATTCGCTGTGTTTGATCAGTCTCGCTTTATTCATCTTGGTTTCCTCAGCGGCGCTCGGCTTGCCGCCACAGGTCGGTGTAGGTTCTGCGCCCTGCTGGCGAAGTCATCCGCGCTCATCTGCAACTGCGATAATAATCGGCTGGCCTGGGATAAATTGCTGTCCAATAGCGGACAATGGCGGAAAGAAAGGCGGCTGACGTGGCTGACACAACTGGGAAAGTCATTTATTCAACTGGCCATTGGAACACGGATTTAACGGAGGCGGCTGCGATGCGGGGCCTCACTTTTCTTCATACTCTCCTTCGTGCTTCATTCGTCCGGCAAATCCTTCCGATGAGGCCGGGTCGAGTTCCCACCGATGTTGATCTCTGGATTCCAATTTCTCGGTTGTATGCAGCGGCACACCGTCTTCATAAATAAGCCCGACTGCTTTCCCCAGCTCTTCCACCACACTCTGATCCGGAGTCGGGTTTCCGCCGCCCACACTCTCTTCGCCCACGTCAGCATCTTCCCACGCGGCGTCAAGGTCGCCGCCCGAAAGCACCGGCGACGTCGCATGATGCTCTTGTAACTTTTCAATTAACTGTCCTGCCGAACCGAGCTGAGCGGCTTCCTCAAATTCGTTTCGTACTTCTACAGTTGGCTCGAATATCTCGCTTTCAGCTCTGCCCAGATCAATAAACTGTTCTTTATTCTGCTTGGTCATGGGTTCGTTTTTCTCCTTTGCGGCCATCTTTGCGAGAGGCCGTTATATTTTCAAGTCGGCGCGCGTGAGCAGATAACGCAGTATCTGCTCGCGCGAAATCAGCCCGGCCAGTCGTCCGTTGGCTAAGGCTGGCAATTGATTGAGGTCTTCGCGTCCGATGATTTCCAAGGCTTCGCTCACCGGCGTTTCCGGCGACACCGTCCGCAGTTCTTCAAGCGGGCGCATCGCCTCGTAGACCGTCGTGAAAGGCCAGCGCGCCTTGGGAATGCCTTTGACTTCATTCGGCGTAATCAGCCCCGTCACTACGCCTTGTTCGGCCACCAGGAAACAGCGGCGTCCGGTGTGCAACAGGCAGTCGTTGACGAAGGTTTGCAGATTGTCATTGCCGTCCACCAACGTACAGTCCAGCGTCATTAAATCGCCGACGCGCACGCCACGCAAGCGCTCGGTAAACTCTTGCTGCGCCACGGTGGCTCTCGCCGCATTGAGCAGGAACCAGCCAATGAAGGCCAACCACAAGCCGCTAAAACCTGCGCCCCCGAAGAAGCGGACGATCCCGAAAAAGATGAAGGCCAGGGCCACGAACTGTCCGGTCTGTGAAGCGAGGCGCGTGGCCCGCTGCGCGCTGCCGGTGCGCCACCAGATGAGGGCGCGCAACACACGTCCGCCGTCCATCGGAAAGCCGGGCAGCATGTTGAAAAGCGCCAGCCCCAGGTTGATGTAACCCAGCCAGACCAGCATCGCCATCAGCGGTGTCGTCGGTTCTACCAGCATCGTCCAACCCAGCACCCACGCCAGCAGCAGGCAAACAAATCCAATGGCTGCGCTGGCGACAGGGCCGGCAATGCTGACCAGAAACTCTGTCTTCGGGTCTGCCGCTTCTTTCTCAAACTGCGCCACGCCGCCGAGCGCAAACAGCGTGATCGAACGGACAGGCAAGCCACGCCGTTGGGCCACCAGCGCATGCGACATTTCGTGCGCGACGATGGCCGCAAAAAAGAGCGCGGCGGTGTTAATCGCCATACCCCAAATTACGCCCCGGCCCCACGTTGGATGTGCTGCCCCGAAATGCCCCGCGAGCGAGAACGCAATCAGCAACGCAATGATCAACCAACTGTAGTGCAAGCCGATTTTGATACCGAAGATGCGGCCCAGATTGATTTGTGCTTCCATAATTTCCCTCCTGTACCTGGCTATCCTTACCCGCTTGCTTTCAGTGTGCGGCGCTGGATTTGCCACACCTGTGTGTTAATCGCAGAACAAAAGGAGTCTTAGCATCTTCGGTATTCGCGGATGACGCTGTCTAATAGTGGACGGGACTGGAAAGAAAGGATGCGGCAACGCGTGCGGCGAGTGAAGGCTGGTTATAGCTGAGGCAGGCTCCCTTTATGCGGGAAAGCTGGGGCGGAAATGGATAAGACCGCCCCAGCTTTCCCGCCCCACCCGCGGGCTAGGTTTGTTATTGTTCCACTTCACAATCAGACAAGCCGTTTGCCCACTGCCTCCGTGCCCTTTAGAAACCAGTCAACCATTTCCAACAGACTGACCACCAACTCGTACCGGTGGCAGCGTAGGCCGCAGGCGCGGCCCCTGTTGGTGTTGCTGGCCGAATCGGCGGCAGCTCTTTTCCGCAGTTGCTCGTGCCGTCTTCATTTAGCTTACAGCCGCTACCTACTACGACGCCACGACTCGGCTGCCGGCCCTGGGCCACTGTCGCAGTAGTCAGCGCAGACAGCAGCACGAAGCTGGCGAAAATCATTGTCCATTGCTTGCTCATTTTTTTCCTTCTCAATTCGATTTATGCGTTGAGCCATTCTTTGCAGGGCCGGTTGGTGAATGAGCGAGAAACGACCCGAAGAACGAATTCAATTTAAGCTTTACGGGAGAGGCTGTCTGTGCAGAAGGGGACGTGAGGCTTTTAGTTTCTAGGTTCTAGTAACATACGCGCTTAGGACACCACCGCGCAAAATAAGCCTGGCGGTCAGTTCAGGGCCGGATGCCCACTTTGAGCACGCCATCCAGCCGTTCGCCGAAAACCCGGTATCCCTCTTTGATCTCGTCCAGCGAAAAGCTGTGCGTCAGCAGCGGCGTCAAATCTATGCGCCCATGCCTGACGACCTCCATCAGCCGCCGCATCCGTTCTTTGCCGCCAGGGCAAAGCGTCGTGACGATACGGTAATCACCGAGTCCGGCGGCGAAGGCTTCATAGGGGACTTGCAGCTTGCCCGCATAAACGCCCAGGCTCGAAAGCGTGCCGCCGGGCCGCAACGAGCGCAGCGCACTCTCGAATGTTTGTTGTGTGCCGAGCGCTTCGATGGCGACATCCGCGCCGCCGCCGGTCAACCGTTTGACTTCCGCCGGCACGTCCACCTCTTTGAAGTTCAGCGTGACATCCGCGCCCAGGCGGCGCGCCATCTGCAATCTGGTTTCATCGCTGTCCACGCCGATGACGAGCGCCGCGCCCAGCAGCTTCGCGCCCGCCGTCGCGCACAAGCCAATCGGCCCTTGCGCGAAGACGACGACCGCATCGCCGAGGCGCACGCCGCCCGCTTCCGCTCCGCTGAAACCGGTCGAAGCGATGTCTGAAAGCAGCACAACTTGTTCGTCGGTCAGTTCAGCGGGAATCTTCGCCAGATTCGCCTGCGCGTGCGGCACCAGCAGGTATTCGGCCTGCGCACCGTGCATCGTGTTGCCGAAACGCCAGCCTCCGACGGCGCGCTGCCCTTCACAGGCGCTGTGGCCGCACTGCGACGATTGTCCTGACAGACACGCGCGGCATTGACCGCAAGGCGTGATGGCGCCCACCAACACGCGGTCACCGACGCTATAGCCCGCGACTCCGGGGCCGAGTTCCGCAATGACGCCCACCGGTTCGTGGCCGATGATGAGGCCGGGTTTGACCGGATATTCGCCCCGCACGATATGCAGATCAGTGCCGCAAATCGTCGTCAGCGTCACGCGCAGCACGGCTTCGCCCACCCCCGCGCTTGGTCGCTCGACCTCTTCAACGCGGATGTCGTTGACGCCGTGAAAAACTGTCGCTCGCATCTTTTCCATGGTTATCTCCTTGAGAACGTTTATAGCTCCACCCTGCGCAACCGCAACGCGTTGGCGATGACGGACACAGAGCTAAAACTCATAGCGGCGCTGGCAATCATCGGACTGAGCAGGAGTCCGAACACTGGATAGAGCACGCCTGCCGCGAGTGGGATGCCGAGCGCGTTATAGATAAACGCAAAGAAGAGATTCTGCCGGATGTTGCTCATCGTAGCCCGGCTCAACTTGCGCGCGCGGGCAATGCCGCGCAGGTCGCCTTTCACTAACGTGACGCCCGCGCTCTGAATCGCCACGTCGGTGCCCGTGCCCATCGCAATGCCGACCTGCGCCTGCGCCAACGCCGGAGCATCGTTGACGCCATCGCCAGCCATCGCCACGATGCGGCCTTCGGACTGCATGCGTTTCACGATCTCGCCTTTCTGTTCGGGCAGCACATCGGCCTCGATCTCGTCTATGCCTAACTTGCGCGCCACGGCCTCGGCGGTCGTGCGATTGTCGCCGGTCAGCATGACGATGCGTATGCCATCTTCGTGCAGCGCCCGGATCGCCTCAGCCGTAGACTCTTTGATCGGATCAGCCACGCTGAGCAGACCGGCGAGCCGGCCATCAACGCCGACAAACATCACCGTTTCACCTTCTTTGCGCAGCGCCTCGGCGCGCTCGCTCAAACCGCCCGCTTCGATCTTCAGTTGATCGAGCAGCTTGCTGTTGCCCAGCGCCACCTGCCGCTGATCAACTTTGCCGACTACGCCTTTGCCTGTGATGGATTGAAAATCTTCGGCTTCAGCAAGCTGTAAGTTTCTCTGCTGCGCGCCAGCCACGATCGCAGCGGCCAGCGGATGTTCGCTGCCGCGCTCAATGCTGGCAGCCAGACGCAATAGTTCATCTTCGGTCGTTCCGTTAATCGTCATTACCGAAGTCAGGCGCGGCTTGCCTTCGGTGAGCGTGCCGGTCTTGTCCACAATCAGCGTGTCAATCTTCTCGATGATCTCCAGGGCTTCGGCATTTTTGATAAGCACGCCAGCCGTAGCGCCGCGACCTGTTCCCACCATAATGGACATCGGCGTCGCCAGCCCCAGCGCGCAGGGACAGGCGATGATCAGCACGGCGACCGCGTTGACAATCGCGTGGGCCAAACGCGGCTCAGGCCCGATCAGCGCCCAAACAATAAACGTGATAACGGCGGCCACAATGACGGCGGGCACAAAGTAAGAAGAGACCGTATCAACGAGGCGCTGAATCGGAGCGCGGCTGCGTTGCGCTTCGCTCACCATGCGCACGATCTGGGCCAGCAGCGTTTCACTGCCGACGCGCTCGGCCTGCATGATGAAACCGCCCGTTCCATTCACCGTACCGCCGGTGACTTTGACGCCCTGGCTTTTCTCTACTGGGACAGGCTCGCCCGTGACCATGGATTCATCCACCGCGCTCGTCCCTTCGATGACTACACCATCCACCGGAACCTTTTCTCCGGGGCGAACCCGGAGCCTGTCTCCGGGCTTGATGTCATCCAGCGAAAGCTCTTCTTCTGTCCCATCATTGCGCATGACCCGCGCCGTTTTCGGAGCCAGTCCGAGCAGCGCTTTGATGGCGCTGCTGGTCTGGCTGCGCGCGCGTAGTTCCAGCACTTGGCCCAACAGCACCAGCGCCACGATCACCGCCGAGACTTCGTAATAAAGGCCGACTTCGCCACTCTGGCTACGGAACGAAGCCGGGAAAATGGTTGGAAAGAAGGTCGCAATGACGCTGTATCCGTAGGCGACTCCCGTCCCGATGGCGATGAGGGTGAACATATTGAGGCTGCGATTGACGACGGAAGCCCAACCGCGCTGGAAGAAAGGCCAGCCTGCCCAAAGCACGACAGGAGTAGCGAAGGCTAACTGAATATACTTGAGCAGCCGCATCGAGACAGCGTGCTGCACAGGCTGGCCTGGGATCAGGTCTGACATCGCCAGCAAGAGCAAGGGGATGGTCAGCATCAGGCTGAGCTTGAACCGGCGCGTCATGTCCGCCAGTTCTTCGTTTTGCTCTTCACCGCCCGTAATGGTTCTTGGTTCCAGCGCCATTCCGCAGATTGGGCAGGAACCAGGCGCATCGCGCACGATCTCCGGGTGCATCGGGCAGGTGTATTCTGTCTTAGCTGCCGGTGGTGCAAGGGCGCTCTGGGTTTTGCTCACTTCGTCCGGCGAGCCGTGAGCGATGATGGCGCTCGTTTCCGGCTGCTCCAACTTCGTTGCGCTTTGTGCTGAATGTGCCTGCATCATTATGTCCCTCGTTTCATTTCGCTGTAGAACCCGTGGTGATTTAACTCATCCGTGAAGGCGCCACTCCACGGAATCCCTGCGAAGTGGCCTCTGGCAAAATCTGCTGATACCTCAACGGCAATCTTCCCGACTTCAGTGAGGACTTTCCTCCGGGCAAGAGTAAAGCACCGTGCTTTCAAGCTGTCCAGCATTTTGCCTGGAAGTTTGTTGTTGTCCGATGTCTCCCGCTCAATGCTTATGTGGCTTAGCTCCGGGGTCGTGATCTTGCGGCTTGGACTTCACTTTCTTGCCGGAGTTCTCTTTCTTCGGTTGAGCAGCATTATCTTTATCCGCTGTCGTTGGTGAAGTCGCCTCAGCTTCGTTTTGCTCTTGATGATCTCCCATGCCGGACAACTTCTGCATCTGTTTCAACTCTTCAGGCGTAAGCTGAGGCAATCGCCTGATGA
>JAYUCP010000679.1:0-17879 GCA_043740245.1 Acidobacteriota bacterium
CCGGGTCTGATTGTGAAAGGTGCCGTTGCGGCTGCCGACATCAATCAGCGTATGTTTCTGGCCGTCAAAGCGGATGAGCGCGTGATTGGTCGAGACCGAGGGGTCGCTCAGAATCAGATCGTTGTCGGGGCCTTTGCCGATGCGCGTGTCAGGTTTGGTCAACTCGCGGTCAAGCCCGGCACCCTCGCGCGTCACGATTTGCAACGTCGCATGAACCGTCTGAGTTGCGTTTGTGGTGGCGCCGGAGCCGGACGGGGATTTGGTCTCGTTCGACATTGTGCAGGTTCCTTCAGGGACTAAGCTGGCATGCGTTGTGATTAAGTGTTTGAAAGCCGCGTTGAATCAAGGGTTATACGCCACAACGCAGCGGGGATGCTAATCCAGTTCGCGGGCTAAATCAATAAGAGGTTGCAGTGCATTCAGCAAGGTGAAATTCGTTGGCTGAGGCCTGAACCAAAAGGCGTTCGCCACGTCTGGCGATTCAACCGCTAGAAATTTTTTCGCATCCGGCACTATCTTTTTTTCGCGCGCCCTGCCTCTATAAATCCAGAACATCCGAACCGGCGGTTCGTAAGGTATAATCGCATTCGCCGCCAATACCGTACCGCACATAACAGTGGTGCAAAGGCGAAACGCAAACCCAGGCATCAATGACCAAGCTGGCAAATCCCAAGATGAAGTACAAAGCCGTCCTTAAACTCACGCTGCTAACCCTCGCCGGGTTGGCCGCTACTATTCAACTGCAAGCACAATCGGCCCCGGTCGCAAGCGCCGTCGTGGCCGCGCGCGCGCCACTGACGATCAGCGTCGAGTTGCGGCAACAGACCTTTGACGTGGTCTGGCGCGCGGTCAACGAAAAGCATTTCGATCCAACTTTCGGCGGCGTCAATTGGGAACAAGTCCGCGTGAAGTATACGCCGCTGGCGGCCGCGGCCAAGAGCGATGCCGAGTTTTATACGT
Organism: Acidobacteriota bacterium; assembly: GCA_043740245.1. Taxonomy (GTDB): domain Bacteria; phylum Acidobacteriota; class Blastocatellia; order RBC074; family RBC074; genus JACPYM01. The sequence continues at coordinate 961 of JAYUCP010000679.1, forward strand.
TGTTGCAGCAGATGCTTGGCGAATTGCACCAATCGCACTTTGCCATCATCCCGCCCGAAGCCGTCCCCCTGATTGATGACGAAGACAATCACGCAGCCAGCGGCGAACTCGGCGTCGAAATCAAATTAATCGGCGCGCAAGTCTTCATCAGCCGCGTCAAACCCGATTCCGCCGCAGCGCGCGCGGGCTTGCGTTCCGGTTTTGCGCTGCGCCAAATCGGCGCTACGCCCGTGGCGCAGTTGCTGCAAAGGTTCAGCAAGAGTCCCGAATCTGAAAGCATCAAGCGGCTGCGCACAGAGCGTTTGATTATGGCGCGGCTGAATGGCGAGCTGGGTAGCACGGTGAACGTGAGTTACCTGGACGAACGCAATCAGCCGCGCGCGGCCAAGTTGGCGCGCGCGCGCGTCAATGGTGAATACTCGCCGGCCTTCGGTAACTTCCCGCCGCAGCGCATGGAATTTGAAGCCAAACGTTTGCCCAGCGGTCACGCTTACATACGCTTCAACACCTGGGTCACGCCCGTGATGCCGAAGCTGCGCGCGGCCCTCCGCGAGTTGGCAGACGCGCCCGGTTTGATTTTTGATCTGCGTGGCAATCCGGGCGGCATCGGCGGAATGGCGCCGGGCCTGGGCGGTCACCTGTTTGAAAAAGAAACCTCGCTGGGCCGGATGCAAATGCGTAGCGGCTACACAAACTTTGCGATCTTTCCGCAGACGCTGCAATACAGCGGCCCCATCGTGATCCTGCTGGATGGCGGCAGCGCCTCGACCAGCGAAGTCTTTGCCAGCGGGATGCAGGAACTGGGCCGCGCCGCCATCGTCGGCGAGCGCAGCGTGGGCGCGGCCTTGCCGTCGGTCTTTCAAAAACTGCCGACGGGCGCGCTCTTTCAATACGCCATCGGCGATTTCAAAACGCCCAAAGGCACGCTGATCGAAGGGCGCGGTGTGCTGCCCGATCTCGAAATCAAACTCACCCGTGCCGGTCTGTTGGCCGGACGTGATTTGCCGCTGGAGGCTGCTGTGACCCAATTGGAGAGGCTGCAGAAGCGCGCGCGTCCGGCGGCGAAAGCGGCGGGCAAGTGAGTTGGTCATTCCCCAATGAATGTTCTGATGTTGGCCGCGCGCGTTTAACCCACGCCGCTGCCGCTTAACCATGAAAGGAAAAAGAGTGATGAAACGTTTAGCAATGATTTGTTGTGTGATGCTGCTCAGCATCGGCGTGGCGCTGGCCCAGGCGCAAGCCCAAGCCCAGACGAAGATCGAAGGCGCGAAGCCCGAAGCCAAACCGGCCACGGCGGAGTTGCCGTCAGTGGATAAAATTCTGGCGAAAAACATCGAGGCGCTCGGCGGCAAGGCGGCCCTTGAAAAGCTGACGAGCCGCCTAGCCAAAGGCAGCTTCGAATTGCCCGCGATGGGCGCGAGCGGCACCTTTGAGGCCTATGACAAAGCGCCCAACAAAAGCGGCATGCGCATCGAGATCGCCGGCTTCGGAACCATCGTGAGCAATTTCGATGGCACGCAGGCTTGGTCGCAAGACCCGATGAGCGGCCTGCGCGAACTGAGCGGCCTGGAACTGGCCGCGACCAAACTCCATGCCGATTACTTCAAGGAACTCAAGATGAAGGAGCTTTACAAGAAGCTCGAAGTCAAAGGCAAAGAGAAGGTCGGCTCTGCCGAAGCCTACGTCGTCGAAGCGACACCGGCTGAGGGCGCGCCGGAGAAATTCTACTACGACGCGGCGACGGGATTGCTGCTGCGCCACGACGCCGAGCGCGAAAGTCCGCAAGGCAAGATGGCGATTGAAATCACCTTCGAAGATTACAGCGTGGTGGACGGCGTCCAGGTTTGGCACACGATGAAACAGAGCACGCCGGCTTACGCTATGACCATGAAGGTGACCGAGATCAAACACAACGTCGCCATTGACGACGCGAAGTTCGGCAAACCGGCTGCGCAATAACCGCACGAGCTGGGCAATGAAAAGCGGGAGCGTGGCTGTGCTGCTGGCCGCGCTCCCGTTTTGTTTTGACGTGGTTCACATTTGGCCGCACGTGCGGGTAGAATGCCGCTCGCTTCAACGCTGTAAAGGAAGGTTCAATCAGATGGCAGTTCAAACGCGCAAACAACGCGCCCGCGTGGCAGACAAAGAATTGGTGCAAGAAGAGATCAACGGCGAAGTGATCGAGTATTACCCGCTGGGCGAATACGTCGTGATCCAGCCGCAAGTGTGCGGCGGGCGTCCGACGATCAAGAACACGCGGCTGCCGGCGGGCGCGGTCATCGCGGCGCTGGGCTGGGGTGAGACGCGCGCGCAGGTGGCCGACGGCTATCGGATCCCAGCGGCGGCAGTGGATGAAGCGGTCGCGTTGGCGGAGCAGTTCGATTACGAAAAGAGCTATGGATGATCGTCGTGGATGAGCAAATCAGCTATCCAGGCATCCTCGCCGCCATCGGGCATTGGTATCCGGGGACGGTCTTGAGCGTCCGCGATTTCAAACCGCACGGGCGGATTCTCGACCCTGAGATTCCCGGCTACCTCTTGCAATTGCGCCAGCCGACGTTCGTCACGATCAACTATGGACACTTTCCGCCGGACGAGTTTCGACACGCGCGCTACTGCATCGTGCGGTTCAAGCTCAAAGATGAAGAAGCACGCGAAGTGCCTGAGTTGTTGCGCGCGCTGCTGCGGCAACCCGAGTTCGACAGCAAAGCTAAACGGATGGGCAAGGTTATCTCGTGGACAAAAACACAGATTTCTTATGTCGAACGCTAAGCGGCCCGCCGCTCCCGCGTTCGCGTTGTTTTCACACTCCTGATGCATTGAGGAAATTATGGAAGCTCTCGGAATGATTGAATGCCGCGGCCTGGTGGCCATGATCGAAGCCGCCGATGCGATGGTCAAAGCCGCCAACGTCACGCTGGTCGGTTATGAAAAAGTGGACGCCGGCCTCGTCACCGCCATCGTGCGCGGCGAAGTCGGCGCGGTCAAAGCCGCCGTGGACGCGGGCAGCGCCGCCGCGCGCAAGATTGGTGAAGTCACCAGCGTCCACGTCATCCCGCGCCCGCACGGCGAAGTGGAAGAAGGTTTGTCCGTCATTCGTACCGGTGAAACGACGCGCAAACCAATCAGTGGCTCAGTCAATCCACAGGAGGGATGAGGGATGAGGGATGAAGCAAACTGAAGGATGTGGGTAAAGAATGAAAGATGAAGCGAGTGGAAGAAAGAAAGAGGAAGACCTGAGGGTGCGAACGCGGAAGTTTGCGCTGCGCATCGTCCGGTTGTATTCGCAACTGCCAAAAACGGTGGAAGCACAAGTCATTGGCAAACAGGTTCTGCGTTCAGGCACCTCGGTCGGTGCCCATTACCGCGAGTCGTGCCGTGCTAAATCAGATGCCGATTTCATCAGCAAAATCGAGGGCGGCTTGCAGGAACTTGAAGAAACGCAATACTGGCTGGAGTTGTTGACCGACGCCGAGATCATCACCATAGATCGCCTCAAGCCCTTACTGGACGAAGCGGATGAACTCATTGCCATCTTCGTCACCATGGTCAAAAACGTAAAAGCGCGGAAAACAAAAGGATGAAGGATGAAGGATGAACAGGTGCCTCATCCCTCATCCCTCATCCCTCATCCCTCATCCCTCATCCCTCATCCTTCCAAAGTTACATCCAGAAGTTGCGATCCAAGGTGCGGTATTGCACGGCCTCGGCGATTTGGGCTTCGCCGATGTGTTCGTGGCCGTCGAGGTCGGCGATGGTGCGGCTGACTTTGATGATGCGGTCGTAGGCGCGCGCCGACAAGCCGCGTTTCAAGATCGCACGTTCCAACATCTGCTGCGTAGGCGGTTCAAGCTGGCAGTATTTGCGAATCAGGCGCGGCGGCATCTGGGCGTTGCAAAAGACGTGTTCGCCGACGAAGCGTTGCTGCTGGCGTTGCCGCGCGCTCAAAACACGTTGCCGAATTGAAGTCGAACTCTCGCCGTTTTCCTTGGCCGACAACTCGCTCACTTTCACGGCGGGCACATCAATGTGGATGTCTATGCGGTCGAGCAGCGGGCCGGAGATTTTGGAAACATAGCGCTGAATCTGCATCGGCGAGCAGCGGCATTCGTGCGTGGGATCGCCGAAATACCCACAGTTGCACGGGTTCATGGCGCCCACAAGCATGAAACTCGCTGGAAACGTCAGTGACATCGCGGCGCGGCTGATCGTAACTTTTTGGTCTTCGAGCGGCTGGCGCAACACCTCCAACACATTCCTTTCAAACTCCGGCAATTCATCCAGAAAGAGCACGCCGTGATGCGCGAGGCTGACTTCGCCGGGGCGCGGGATTGCGCCGCCGCCGATCAAGCCGGCATCGCTGATCGTGTGGTGCGGCGAACGGAAAGGGCGAATCGTCAACAGGCCGCGCGCGTCGGTGTAGCCGGCGACGCTGTGAATCTTGGTCGTTTCGAGGGCTTCTTCAAATGTGATGGGCGGCAGGATGGTCGGGATGCGCTTGGCAAGCATGGTCTTGCCGGAGCCGGGCGGGCCGATCATCAGTATGTTGTGGCCGCCGGCGGTGGCGACTTCGAGCGCGCGTTTGGCGTGCATCTGGCCGCGCACTTCGCTGAAGTCTTCGGCGTATTGATCGGCGGCGTTAAACAGCGCTTCGATGTCCACGCGCAGCGGGGCGGGCGGTGGTTCGGTGTTGAGCAGCGCGATGACTTCGCGCAGGGTGTTGACCGGATAAACATCCACGCCTGCGACGACGGCGGCTTCGCAGGCATTTTCGGTGGGCAGCAACAGCCGTTTCAGGCCGCGCCGTTTGGCCGCGACGGCGATGGGCAGCGCGCCGCGAATCGCGCGAATGCGCCCATCCAGCGCCAGTTCGCCGACCAGCAGCGTGTCGTCCAGATGCTCGCGTTTCAAATCGCCGTTCGCGCCGAGGATGCCAACCGCGATGGGCAGATCGAAGGCCGAGCCTTCTTTTTTGATGTCGGCGGGCGCAAGGTTGATCGTGGTTTTGTAAACGGGAAAGAAGAGGCCGCTGTTGGTGATGGCGGCGCGGATGCGTTCGCGGCTCTCGCGCACGGCCAGATCGGGCAGCCCGACGACGATGACCATGGTCTCGCCTTGCGAATCGCCGGGGCGGGGCGTCAGGTCAACTTCGACTTCGACTAATTCGGCATCAATCCCATAGACGGCGGCGCTGAGGGTTTTGAAGAGCATGGTCTACCTCCATTAATTCGGGAATCACTGCTCAGCGCACACACAGAACGAATGCTGAGTGTGTATTGCGCACAGTTACCGAGACGGAGGGAGTATAGCCAAGCACGAAACAGAGTCAATTTAGCGCGGGGTACAGATGGGTACGACTGAGTCAGGGGTTAGCCTGCGTGTTTGCCACCGGTCGTATAGGGCTCAGGCTGGCGCCTGCTTTTTTTTGCTTAGAGCAGTGTCCCGCGCAACAGCACCGCCGCGATCGTGAAGTAGATGACCAGCCCTGTCACGTCCACCAACGTGGCGACGAAGGGCGCCGAAGAAGTCGCCGGATCAAAGCCCAGCCGCCGCAAGGCGAAGGGCAGCATCGAACCGCAGATCGTTCCCCACAACACAATGCCGATCAGCGAAAAGCCAACCGTCAGCGCGACCAGCAGCCAATGCTCGCCGTAAACATTCGAGAACGCCGACCAGATGCTGATGCGCAGAAAACCGAGCACGCCGAGAATCGAACCGAGCGCGAGACCCGACAGCACCTCGCGCCGCATCACACGCCACCAGTCGCGCAACTTGATCTCTTCCAAGGCCAGCGCGCGAATCACGAGCGTCGCGGCTTGCGAACCGGAATTGCCGCCACTCGAAATAATCAGCGGTACAAAGAGCGCCAACACCACCGCGCGGGCAATTTCGTTTTCAAAGAAACCCATGGCGGTGGCCGTCAGCATCTCGCTCAAGAAAAGAATGACCAGCCAGCCCGCGCGTTTTCTGATCATCTGCAACAGGCCGATTTGCATGTAAGGTTCGTCGAGCGCCTCGACGCCGCCGAGTTTCTGAATGTCTTCGGTCGCCTCGGCCTCGGCCACGTCGAGTACGTCGTCAATCGTGACGATGCCGAGCAACACGCCTGCCGAATCAGTCACGGGCAGGGCGTAACGGTCTTCGCGTTGAATCACCCGCACGGCGGTTTCCTGATCGTCGGTCGCTTTCAAGGCGGCAAAGCGATTGTCCATCAGATCGGCGACGCGGGCGGCGAGCGGCGCGAGCAAAAAGCTGCGATTGCGGATGTCGTCAATCAACACGCCGCGCTCATCCACCACATAAATCATGCTCAGCGTTTCAGAATCCTGACCGTGCGCGCGGATGTGGTCGAGCACCTGTTGCACCGTCCATTCGCGCCGCACGCTGATGTAATCGGGCGTCATCAGGCGGCCGACGCTGTCTGCGGGATAGCCCAGCAGATTGACGGCGATCTGGCGTTCTTCCGGCGTGAGCAACGCCAGCAACTGGCGCGTGACGTTGGCCGAAAGTTCTTCTAACAACAGCGTGCGATCATCGGGCGACATTTCGTTGATGATGCGCGCGACATCTTCCTGCGCCAGCGCCTTGAGCAATTGCTCCTGTTCCGGCAGCGGCAGGTATTCAAAAACTTCGGCTTCGAGGTCGCGCGGCAAGACGCGAAAGGCGATCACTTGATCTTCAAGCGGCAACGCGCCGAGCAGTTCGGCCAGTTGCGGCGGCGCATAGCCGGACAATGTTTCGCGCAAGCGCGTCAACGCCCGCGTTTGCACCAAGCGGTTCACTTCGGCGCGCGCCTGCCGCATCGTTTCTTCATTGAACGCCTGCTCGTTATTCATCATTTTGCTGGTTGAATTGTCTTATTGCGCTGACAGATCGTTTTGTTGCGGCGCTTCCGGCGTTTGCAATCTGCCCCACATGCGCCGCAGCTTCGACGCCGCCACACCCGTGAAGCCCGCCGGATCGAACGCACCCATCAACGAGGTAATCATTTGCAACCGGATGCGCGGCGGATAGAGCGCCAGGTATTCCGGTTCGATATACGACGGCGCGAATTTGGCTTTGAATCGGTGCAGCGCCTTGAAGTGGTAAAACGCATCGAGGTGTTCGTAAATCAGCTTGAGCAAGCGCGCCAGCGGTTTGAAGAGGCCGGTGAGTTCATCAGGTTTGATGCCCGCGAGCGGCGAAGTGGCCAGCGTCGCCAGTTGCGCGCCCTCGGCGGCGAGTTGTTGCAAAGCTTCGACGACCAGCAATTCGCTGACGCCGCGCGTGGCTTGCGGATGGCGGATGAGGTCTTCGAGATACCAGCCTTGCCGCGCGCAAATCGGCGAACAGGCCAACATGCCGGTCAAGCGCCCATCGGCAGCGCGCGCGAGAAAGTATCGTTTGTGTTCGCTCAACTTGAACGGATCGAGTTCGAGCAGCCAGCCCAGCGCATCCACTTCGTGCGTATTGTTCCAGGCATGACAAAGCGTTTCGATTTCGTTGCGCGTCACAGCGTTATTGTCAGATGGATAGTAACGCTCAATGCGCACGCCGGCTTTGCGGGCTTGATTGACACCCGCGCGCACTTTCTTGGCGCGGTCACCGGCGGGCTTCCAGCCCGGCAATTTGAAATAGCCCGACTCGCCGACCTGCAACAACGCCATGCCGCAGCCGCGCGCAATCTCGGCATATTCCGCGCCCAGCGGCAGCATCAGGCAAGCCAGCTTTTGCGTTTCGCACCAGGCCAGAAAGCGTTGCGTCACGTCCTGCCACGCCGCGCGCGGCGCCAGCGGAGCCGCGACCACGACCACGACCCGCCCCACCTGGCGGTAAACGACGGCGGCTTCGGGGTCGCTCGTCCACCAGACTTTCATGCCGTCGTAAAGCGAGAGGAACGATTGATGCTCCCAGCCGTAACGCTGCACCAGCACCAGCAAGCGCGCGTCGGGCGGCTCTTCCAACACGCGCGCGGCGCGCTGTTGCGTCAGCCAGTCGCCTTGCACCAGCAAGGCAAAGCGCCCGGCGGCGAGGGCCTCGCGCACTTCTTTCTGGGCCAGCGGATTTAGCCCGCTGCGCCGCAACCAATTCACGGCGCTGCCCGCCACGGCGCCAGTGGCGGTGGCTTTGGCCGTCACTCCCAAGGTGTGGATTGCCGCCGTGTGCGCCAAATGTCCGGCCAGCAAGACGTGTCCGCCGCCGGGCAGCAAAAACGACGCCGCCAAACCCGCCGCGCTGCCCCACACGAGCGGGTTTTTCCAGCCAGTGGCATCCCGCGGCGCACCGTCCGCCAGCGTCAGACAACGCGGCGCAATGCCGTGCGCATGCAAGCGTGTGAGCACGTTTTGCGCGCTGGCCCAGTCGTCATAGATGCCCAGCAATTTTGTCATTTCAACCTCAAAAAGTAAGACTGTCCCTCCACGCCGCCGGCGCGTTGGAAACACGCAGCTTTGCCAATCTCTGCGTGTCTTCTTCGTGTGGCTATGTGGGAGAAGTTTTTCAGCTTACTAACAACGCAGCTTTATGACACTACTTAGCAGGGAGCGCAACGAGGTCTACGGTTTCCGGCGGCGCTTGCTCGCCGGCAGTTTCGGGAAGTATTCCAACCAATAGTCGTGGCGGCGGCTTGAAGCAGGCGCTAAATCAGAACACGCAACATTGGGACACCGTGTCAGTAGCCCGACCGTGAGGGTGGGCTGGCGTCCGACGCAGACCGCTTGGCTAGCCGCGTGAGCCTGCCCTCCCTCACGGTCGGGCTACTGACACGCCCTGCCGCGACTGTACCAATCTTGTGTGGTTCGATTTAGAATCCAACCCAAAGATTATCTATCCGCAAAGTCACACGAAGAAGACACGAAGGTAAGAACAAAACTGCGTGTCTTCTTCGTGTGACTTCGTGGAAACGTTTTTTGGCAAATCCTATGACCGAACACGACAGCTTCACACTCCACGTCAAACAACTGCATCCCGCCGCGCAATTGCCGCTGCGGGGCTCCGCCTTTGCGGCGGGCGCTGACCTGCATTGCGTCGCAGCCTTCACGCTGCAACCGGGCGAACGCCAGGCCGTGCCGACCGGCCTCGCGCTGGCGCTTCCGCCCGGTTATTACGGGCGCGTCGCCCCGCGTTCCGGCTGGGCCGCGAAACACGGCATTGACACGCTGGCCGGCATCATTGACGCCGATTATCGCGGCGAAGTGCTGGTCTTGCTGATCAACCTCGGCGCTCAGCCGTTCACGGCGGCGGCGGGCGAACGCATCGCTCAACTCATCATCGAACGCGCCGCGCTCTGTGCTTACGAATGGGCGGTTGAGTTGAATGAGACGGCGCGGGGCACGGGCGGCTTCGGTTCGACCGGAAGTTGAGTGTGGCTTAGGCTCGCAACAAAATTGCACCGTCGTCACTTTGCCGGTGACGGCCTTGCTGCGCCATCCGCTTTTGCGTTCCAAGCCGCACAGGGCTTACTATGACGCGTCTTCAGTAACTTGTTCTCCCCCAAACCGAGCAGAAGTTCATGAGTTTTCGCTGGAAACAATTTGCGGGAAAGATGCGGCTCTGGCTGGCGCTCGCGCTGCTGCTGTTGACCAACGCCGCGCAGGCCCAGACAGCCAATCCGCAGGGCCAAGCGCCGCGCGCGCTCAATGACATTCTCGCGCTCGAAGACCCGGCGGCCCGGCTCACTGCGCTGCAACAATTCCTGAAAACCAACACCACCGGCGAAGCGGCGCTGACCGCGCGCGAAGCCGTCGTCTTCAGCCACTCGCAAATCGGCGAAGCCCAGCTCAACGACAACAACATCGAGAAAGCCGTCGAAGCCTTTCAACGCGCCATCAAGGCGCTGCCCAAACAGATCAGCGACCGTTTTTTTGAAGACACCGTCATCAAGATTCCGATGGCCGTCTCGACACGCGGTTATCGCGCCGAAGCCGTCACGCTGGGCAAGCTGCTCGAAGCGCGCTTTGCCAATGAGGCCGAACGCCTGGCCGCCCTGGGCGAGTATTACCTGAGCATCGAGGCGTCGGGCGAAGCCATCAACACGCTGGAAAACGCCACGCGCCTCGCGCCCGAAGACGCGCGTCTGCACCGTGCGTTGGGCGCGGCCTATCGCATGGGCTTGCGCATCGGCGACGCCGTGGCGGCCTATCAGTTGGCGGTGCGCTACGACCCCAAAGACCGCCGCGCGTTTTACGACCTGGCGAATCTTTATCGTTCGCAAGGCGCGTATGAAGATGCGCTGAAGCTTTATCAGAAACAGTTGGAGATTGATCCCAAGCACACGGCTTCGCACAAAGGTCTCGCGCTCGCTTACACCGCGCTGGGCAAAGCGGACGCAGCGGCGGCCGCGCTCAATCAGGTGCGCGACCTGCGAGGCTCGAGCGACGAGATTCGCCAGGACATCCTGCTGCAAACGCAACTGGCGTTTTATTACCTTGCGCAAAACAAGCTGAAAGCCGCGCGGCAGGCCGCCGAAGCCGCCTTGCTGGTCGAACCGCGTTTCAGTTGGGCGCGCCTCGCCGCCGCCGAAGTCGAACTGGCCGAGGGCAAGTATTTCGAGGCCGAACGCCATTTGCTGGCGGCGCAAAAATACGCCAACTTCCCCACGCTGGCCTTCACGCTCGCCAAACTTTATCTGATCGTCGAAGACTTCGACGGCGCGTCCGAACTGCTCGCCAAGGCATTTCGCTATTCGGCCCAAGACAAATTCACCACGCGGCTGGGCGGCGTGCGCGACGTGCAGGCCGACGAATTGAAAGACCTGCTCGCGCCCGAACATCAGGCCGCGATCTTCCTGGCCGAGCCGCCGACCAGCGACGAACTATTCAAGATCGCCGAAGCGCTGACGCGCGTGAATGCCCGCCTGTCTGAAAAAGCGCCAGAGAACAAGACCGCCGCGCCCGCGTCGAAAGAACCCGCGTCGAAAGAAAATAACCCTGACTTGCTCGAACAAGCGGCCCGCACCTTTGTCGAAGCCGAAGGCACGCGCCGTTCGTTCCGCGCGTTGTTTATGGCGCGCCGGTTGGCGCAAGGCGGCAAGGCGTTGCCGCTGGCCGTCAAGTTTGCCGAACAAGCGTTGGAACTGTCTGAGGTGGCGACTGAAGCGGAAGGCTCGGTGCGCGACTATCCCAACTATGACCGCGAAGGCCGCCTGCGCATCTTCCGGGGCCGCGCTTATGACGCGCGCGGCTGGGCGCTCTTCAAAGCCAGCCAATATCCAGAGGCAGTACGCACGCTGAGCCAGGCGGTGCTGACCTACGGCCCGTTGCCCGAAGGCAAAGAGTCGCTGCGCCATTTGTCAGCGGCCAAAGAAGCCAGCGGCGATTTGCCCACGGCGTTGGAATTGGCGCTGGCCTCGTATGAACCACCGGCCAACAAAAACAACGCGGACGTCAATCGCACTGTCATCGAATTGCTCTATCGCAAAGTGCACGGCTCGCCGAGCGGCTTAACCGAACAACTGGGGCAACCGCTCAGCGCCAAGACCAGCGGCTTGATTGCCGCTGCGGCAACGGCTGCAAGCAGAGCTGAAACTACGACCACGCCTGCCGCTGCGAAGCCGGCTGAAACGGCGCAGACTGCGGCGGCCAATTCTGAATTCAACGTCAATCAGTTGCTGGTCAATCGCCCGAATGAGGCCAATAACACTGAACGCCGCCCGGCGCTGGCCGCGACAGCGCGCCGCGAAGAGAATGCAAAGACAGCGCCCGCCGAAGCTGGCAACACGGCGTCCGCTGAAAAATTGCGCGTCGGGCTGTATGGCATCCCAGTCAATCCCAAAGCGCCGAATTCAGGCAGACCGACCTTCCCCTTGCCGCCGCCCAAAGCGCAACCGCGCGCGCCGCAGCAAACAGCGGCGAATACTGGCGCGGCGAATCCGCCGCCCGCGCCCGCGCCACTGAAAGAACCCGTTACTGAAAAAGCTGCTGAAAAGCCCGTTGAAAAGGTTGCGGAAAAAGAAACCGAAAAAGCTCAGGTCGCGGTCATCGCCAAAGAACTGTCCAAAGAAGCGCAGCCCAAAGAAATCGTCAAAGAACCAGAGCCTGTGACGCCACCAACGACGGTTGTGGTTGAAACCACTACCCCGCCGCCACCGGTTACGGCGAAAGTGACCGAGAAAGAACCGGGCAAACCGGCTGAGCAAGAAAGTGGCAAGGAAGCTGAAAAAAACCTCTTCATTCCGCCAGCAACGCCGCTGACTGTGCCGGAGATGAAGGCCAGCAACCTGCCAACAACAGCACCGGAAACAACCGCAAGCGCTGCGGCCCAGCCAGTGGTGTTGCCGGAACTGCCGCAAGAAAAGCCCGTGGCACTGGCTTCGGTTTATACGCCTGATACTGAAATGCTCACGCGCCTGCTGCCGGTCGAAACGGTGGAAGAACCGCCTGCCCCGCGCATCCCCGTGCCCAACGTCAACGCGAGCGTCCCGTCAGAACCGACGATCACCGTGCGCTATGAAGCCGCTCCGCCCAAACCGGCTGACAACGAAGCGCCTGTCGAAACGCCGCCCGCGGTCAGCACGCGTCCCCGCCGTGTCAATGAATTGGTGCCTTTCAATCAACCTAGCGGGCCCGCCACCAGCACCCGCAAACGCCGTGTGGTAGCGCCTCCCGCAAAGCCTTAAAAGGAACCAGGCCCAATGGATGTGAAAACAGGAGTGATCGCCGCTGCCGGTTCGGGCACGCGTATGTTGCCCGTCACGCTCGGCTATCCGAAAGAGTTACTGCCCGTCATTAACCAGCCTGCCCTGCAACTGATCGTTGACGAATACATCACCGCCGGGATCAACCGCATCATCATCATCACCGGCGAAAACGCCGCGCCATTGCACCGGCAATACGATCTGTCGAACGTGCCCGCGCGCGGCAAACACAAAGCCCTGGACGCATTCGTAGACCGCCTCGCCAACGTCGAGATCATCTTCGAACCGCAAGCCGGCCCTTACGGCAACGGCACGCCGCTGCTGGTCGCCGAGCAGCACATTCCGGCGGGCGCGGGCTTTATCTATTCGTATGGCGACGACATTCTGAAAACGAAAAAATCCTTCGCGCAACAACTGATCGAATTGCACCACGCCACCGGCGCGCTCGCCGTCGGCGTCCAACCCGTCGCCTGGGAAGACGTCGTGCGTTACGGCATCGTCGAATTGCAGGACGGCTCAACCAACGCGATGCGCGACGTGATCGAAAAACCCCCGCGCGCCGAAGCCAAATCCAATCTGGCGATGTTTGGCCGCTTTTTGCTCTCGCACGACGTGATCCAAATCCTGCGCGAGATTCCGCTGGGCCGGGCGAATGAGTTGTGGCTGACCGACGCCATCCGCGAATACGTGCGGCGCGGCGGGGGCGTGGTCGTCAATCCGGTGACCGACGGCGAATGGCTGACCATCGGCGACCCGGTGAATTATCTGCAAACGCTGATCGAATACGCGTTGGAAGACGCCGAGATTCGCGCGGCGCTTGAACCGCGCATCCGCCGGCTGTTGAAGTTATAAAGAAGCTGCCACGGGTTGTCTCAAGTGAATTAGGTGCCTATGATGGGCGCTCCCAAAAATGAGTCGTCACGGCTGTACCGTAGGTTGTCTAACCTGCGGAGGCTTTAACAGCAGACCGTCCGGGTTTCGCCGAATGCTTCCCTTCCGAGTCGCCGCAGGTTAGACAACCTACGGTACGTTTTGAGAGGAGTGCCCTATGTTTCGTCACCTTCCCTTGATCTTCAAAAACAGCCTGCGCAATCGCCGCCGCAGCCTGCTGACCATCGTCAGCATCGCGGCGTCGCTCTGCCTGTTGGGCACGCTGCTGGCGCTTTACAACTCGTTCTTTCACGCCGAAGTGACGCCCGATCAGGCGCTGCGGTTGATTACGCGCAACCGTGTCTCGCTCGCCAATCCGCTGCCGCTCGCCTACCAAGCGCAGATCAAGCAAGTCCCCGGCGTCAAAGAGGCGATGATCTTTCAATGGTTCGGCGGCACATACAAAGACGCGCGCGACCCGGCCAATTTCTTCGCGCGCTTTGCCATCGAGGGCGAGAAGCTGGCCGTGGTCAATCCCGAATACAAGCTGCCTGACGCCGAGCGCGCGGCCTTCCTGCAAGAGCAATCCGCTTGCATCGTGGGCCGCAAAACAGCCACGCGGCTCAACATGAAAGTCGGCGACCGCGTGGCGCTAGTGGGCGACGCCTATCCGATCAAGCTCGACCTAGTGATTCGCGGCATCTACGATAGCCCCACGGACAATGAGACGCTCTTCTTCCACTACAAATACCTGAATGAGAGCGTTGCCGCGTTGCCCGCCTTCCGCGATCTCGTCGCCACTTACACCATCCGGCTGAATCGCATCGAGGATTCCAATGCCGTGGCCAAAGCCATTGACGACAAATTCCGCAACGCGCCGCTGCAAACCAAGACCGAGACCGAACAGGCCTTTGCGCTGAGCTTCGTCGGCTTCCTGGGCAACGTGAAGCTGATCCTGCTTTCGATCTGCGCGGCGGTGACCTTCACGATCCTGCTGGTGTCGGGCAACACCATGGCGATGGCCGTGCGCGAACGCGTGCGCGAGGTGGGCGTGCTCAAAACGCTGGGCTATACCAACGGCATCGTCCTGCTGGTGCTGGTGGGCGAAGCGGTCTTGATCTCATTCATTGGCGGCGTGATTGGGCTGTTGCTGACGAGTGGGTTGCTCGCCCTGATGCGCACACTGCCTTCAACCTTCGTCAATATGAGCCAGCTTACGCTGCCGCTTTCGATCACGCTGCTCTGCTTGTTGATCGCCGTGACCATCGGCGTGGTCAGTTCGATCATTCCGGCCTGGGGCGCGTCGCGGCGCTCGATTGTCGAGGCGTTGCGATTTACCGATTAAAGTAAGGAGGCATTCAATGCTTAATGAGTTCTTGGAAAAAATCCCGGCAGAGCAGCACGCCCTCGTTCGGGCGCTTGACGCCGTGATCTCAAAGGCAGCGCCTACGCTCACCGCAAGCCTGAAGTGGGGAAATCTGACGTACCATGGAAAAAAGAACGTGTGTTCCCTCGTCTCGCACAAACATCACGTCAATCTGCAGGTCTGGGGTGGCGCAAGCCTGAACGATCATCGGGGGTTACTCACAGGCACTGGCCAGGAGATGCGCCACATCAAGATCGTAAGTGCAGCCGATGTAGACCCGAAATACATTGCTGGCCTTGTGCAGCAGGCAGCACGCCTCGGCGGTGTCTAACATAACGGCATAGCTCTACGTTAAGCGGCAACCACACCTTACAGGGGAGCAGAAGCATGGGAAAGATCATTGTGATTACGAACTTGACCCTTGACGGCGTGATGCAAGCGCCGGGGCACGCAGACGAAGACCCGCGTGACGGCTTCGCGCACGGCGGCTGGTCGGCGCCCTTTGCCGCCATGCAACAACCCGAAGCCGGCGCCGCCTTCGCCAATCTGGGCGCGTTGCTCTTTGGCCGGGTGACGTATGAACGCTTTGCTACGTTCTGGCCCAAGCAAACCGGCAATCCATTCACGGCCTTTCTCAACAACATTCCCAAGTATGTCGCCTCGACCACACTGGCGGAGCCGTTGCCGTGGAGTAACTCAACGTTACTCAAGGGCGATGTCGCAAAGGCGCTGGAGAAGTTGAAGGCGGAGCAGGAGAAAGACTTCTTGATCTTCGGCAGCGGCGTGTTAGTCCAATCGTTAATGCGGTGGAACCTGGTGGATGAATATGTGTTGCTGATTCATCCGTTGGTGTTGGGCACTGGCCGCCGCCTGTTTGTTGATGGTGGGACGCCCATCAATTTCACGCTGCGCGATGTGAAGGCAACGACCAATGGGGTGGTGGTTGCGACGTATCTGCCGACAGAAGCCGATGGCGGGAAAGTCGCCTAATATCAGGCTCGGTATCTTTCTTTCATGGCCGAAATAACGTACCGCGAATGGATGTTTGATTGTGATGTGGAGGCTACGCGTAGGGCTTATGAAACTATCTCCGCTGGCAGTGTCGAAGCCTGCGAGTGCTCTGGATGCAAAAACTTTTTAGCGCAGCGAGACTCTATTTTCCCCGAAGAAATCAGGAAGCTCTTTGACGAATTGGGTGTGAACTACAAACGGGATGCAGAAATCTATCACATTGCTCAACTACAGCCGGGCCTACATCAGTATGGAGGCTGGTTTCATTTCGTCGGCAATATCCTGAGGCAGCCGCTTGGCCCGGCAAGCATGGATCACTTCACGGTAGACTTCGTTCCTGATAGAAGTCTTGCTGCGAATGCTTTTGAAAATTATTCGCTGGTTCAAATTGAAATTACGATGGAAATCCCTTGGGTGCTAACGGAAGAACAACTCGACTAACGGACACAATGCCGAACTGGGACGTTAGGCGACAGCAAAAGAGCGAACTGACTGAATCAGCTTTCGCCCTGCTTTTTAGAGCCTTCTTTACTGAAATCGAAACTAAGTTCGCGTAACTAACAGGCTCAGAGTGTTATTCAAGATGTTACTGAGAGAAGTAAGATGAGAACAAATCAAACAGTGCTCAAAGGCATAGATGAGTACATTGAAGGCTTCCCAAACGAAGTGCAGGAAATTCTCGAAAAGATCAGGCTGACTATCCGCAAAGCCGCGCCGGACGCAGAGGAAAAAATTAGCTATGAAATTCCGTCCTTCACTTTCAGAGGTAGTAACTTGATTCATTTTGCCGCCTATAAAAAACATATCGGGCTTTATCCCGCGCCCAGAGGAGTGGAGGAATTCAAAGAAGCGCTGGCTGTTTATGGAGCAGGAAAAGCAACGCTACAATTTCCTCTCGATCAACCCATCCCTTACGGCTTGATCGGCAAAATTGTGAAGTTCAGGATGAAGGCGATTTTGGAAAAAGCCGAGGCTAAAACAATGAAGCGCTAGAAAGTGTGTGCGGCGTGTCAGTAGCCCGACCGTGAGCGAGGGCTTGAGTGGCGTCAGAGCGCCCTC
>JAYUCP010000680.1:0-42024 GCA_043740245.1 Acidobacteriota bacterium
CCAGCCACTCGATAACGCTCTGATGAAATATGTACCTTACCGAATCTTGCGTCCATTCTTTGAAGTGGAGTTGAGAAACGTCCCGGAGCCAAAGATTGACGCAACGATTGTCAAGCTTGCGAACACACATTTTGTTGAACGGAAACCGTTGTATTGCTTTCGTCCCAGCAACGACGCAATCGTTCTTCACCCCACCTGGATTGAATACATCAGGATTAACTTCAACATCATCAAGGCCTGGGCCGCGTGGAGTTGGCTTGAATACATGCAGATGTGCAATCGTGGTGTTCCAGCCGTGGCAAGCAAGCTTTTTCCGCCCCCAAAACGCGATTCGCTGAAAAGGCAAACTGAGTATTGGAAAGCTGTGGTTGAACGAAGCAAGGTGAAGTGCATTTATTCAGATGAAGTTCTTACGGTAAGAAATTTTTCTTTGGATCATTACCTCCCGTGGTCTTTTCTGGCGCACGATCAGATTTGGAATCTGATTCCTACCTTACGCGAAATCAATTCCTCAAAATCGGCCAGCTTGCCTGACCAGAGTTACTTTGACCGTTTTGTTGAGTTGCAACATCAAGGCTTAATCGTCACAAAGTCGCATTTTAGCCAAAGACGATGGGGAAAGTATGTAGAGCCATTCTTCGCCGATCTCAATATTGCAAGCCAAGATGACTTGCTCGTTTTCGACAAACTCAGGCACGCCTATGATTCGAACGTGCTGCCTTTAATTGAGCTTGCAAAAAGCTGTGGCTTCTCAGCCGATTGGCGTTTTAGCAAGTGACTAGCGTGACAGGTATTTCATCACATACGACCTCCATCAGAAGCTGGGATAATTTGTAGCTTCAGCAGCGGCGTGGCGACGAAACAAGCGGCTTCGGCCATCCACATCATCGAACGGATTCGAGCCAGCTTAAGCCAGCCGGGCAGTCAAAATATCTTCTCAATCATCGCGCATTACGGACATGGCAAATCTCACTTTGCGCTCGTGCTGGCGAACTACTTCGGACGTCGTTCGGGCGATCCGGTGTTGGAAAAGATTCTCGCGCGGATCGAAGCCTGCGCCGACAAAAACACGGCTTACCATTTCCGCTCGTTCAAAGAGAACGCGGACAAGCCGCAACTCGTCGTGCGGCTGTCGGGGGACGGGTTCACCAACCTGCGGCAAGGGTTTCTCCGTGCTCTGCGGCGGGCGCTCGACGAGCACGAGGCGACCCGTGATTATCCGATTAAGGCTGTCACGGCGCAGGCGGCAGAGTGGTTGCGCGGCCTTTCAACCGAACGGCGCGAACGTGCGGAGAAATACCTGGATGAAAAAGTGCAGATGGATTTCGAGGCGTTTGTCGCGGCGTTGGAGCAGTTCGATACCACGATGGAGAATCTCGCCAGGGAGGTGAGCAAATATGTGAATGACGGCTGGCCGGTGGATTTCGGCCACGACGCGAATCTGCGCGAGATCATTGACCAGGTAATGACGGATCTTTGCACCAAGCCGGATGCGCCTTTTTACCGGATGGTTATTCTGTTTGACGAAATGGGACTGTACGCCGAGAAGTGGTGTCACAACCGGATGGCTGCCGGCGACCTTGCGCCGCAGCAGTTGATCGAGGCGTGCAACAACTGGCCGGGCAAGCTCGCTTTGGTGGCGTTCTTGCAACGCGAGATTGCTGAATTCGTCAAACAGTACGGGACACAGGATGAGTTCAGAAAATGGGCGGAGCGCTTCCCAGACGAAACCCGCTTCAAGTTGGAGTCCTGTCTCGAAAAGGTGATCGAAGGTTTACTCATCAAGCAGCGGCCCGTGTGGAATGACTTCGCGCGTGACTTTTTGCCCCAGATCACGGCTGAGAGTGGGGCTGCTTGGCGGATGCTGCCGACCTATCAGGCTTCGCAGAAATGGGCCGAACAAGATTTCAGCCGGATTGTCGGTGTTGGCGCATTTCCGTTGCACCCGCTGACGACCGGTTTGCT
Source organism: Acidobacteriota bacterium (assembly GCA_043740245.1). Classification (GTDB taxonomy): domain Bacteria; phylum Acidobacteriota; class Blastocatellia; order RBC074; family RBC074; genus JACPYM01. Next base: position 1,966 of record JAYUCP010000680.1, read on the forward strand.
TTGCAACCTGACCTTCACGCAAGGCTCGCGCACGGTTATCAGCTTTGTGGACACGGCTTTTCAGTCAGTCCGGGAACAGCCAGCGGTGCAAACAGGCAGGCTGAATTGGGTGTGGCCGATTCGTCTGGTTGACGAGTTTGCTGGGAACTTCGCGGATCAGGCGAGCTTTGGGCGTTACGAGCACGCGGTGACGCGGCTCGGTGCCAACACACCCGCTGATTTTTACCAAGTCCTGCAGGCGCTCTTTCTCTACGAAGCCGGCGGGATCAAAAAGTATCCCAGCCAAGCGCACGCCCTTGTTCTGGCCGCGCTCTGTGGATTGCCGCAGGATGAGGTATGCGAGGCGCTCCGGCAGTTGGACGAAGACTACTCGATCATTCGTTACGCAAAGGCGAAAAGCGAATATGAGTTTGCCGAAATCGGCGCGACCAAAGTCGAAATTCGCCAGAAACTGCAACGCGCCATTGTCGGTAAGAACATTGGCAGCCTAGCCGCCAAAGCCAGCAAATGGGAGTTGATTGGTCAATTTCCCTTTCCGGAGAGCGAAGCTACCGGTTTCAAAAGCAAGTATGGCGTAGAGGGCGACGAGTGGCGACTCAAGCCGGTTTTGTTTGACGCGACGAAACTCAGTCTTGAGCACGTCAAGCAAGCCGTCCGTGAGCATAACGATCCGGCAGTGGCGCGCGGGCTGTTGATTTACGCCGTCTCCGGCGACGACGCTGAACTTGATGTTGTGCGTGGGCGAGCTACGCAGGTGCTTAACGAATTGAGGAATGGCCCCGCTCCTTCCCCGGTCGTGATCGCCGTTCCGCAGTCGCCGACCATCAAACTAGGGCAAGAGATGCTGATGCGCGAAGAGTTGGCGTCGTGGGGCAGTGGCCGGCGCGAGGAGTATGGCGAGAGCTATCTCGACGCGCTGAGAGATTCCGACCGCCGCATTGAAGACGAGTTGAAGGCGCATCTCTGCAATGGCGCTCGCTACTTCGTGCCGAGCGTGGTTGAAAGCAAACTCAGAAACAGCGAGCGAGCGCAACTTGATCACATTGCAGAGCGGCTTTTTGAAGAGGCCTTCCCCCATCGTGTCCCGGCACGGTCGCACATTATCAAGGCCGGCAATCATCAGGGAAACACAATAGTGGCGACGGTTTCGCTCCATTTGCTGGTAAACGAAGTCGACATGGGAAAGCTACAGACCAAAGAGCAGAATTTGGTCAACGCGGTGCTCCGCGAAGGCACAGACAAATGGGGCGTGCTCACCGCCAGAAACACAATCAAAGACCCTTCCAACGAACAGGTACAAAAAGCCTGGGAGTATCTCAATCGTGAGGTCCTCGAAGATCGGCCAGTGGATTTCGGACGGCTCACCGCAGTGTTGCGCGGGATGCCATACGGCTTCGACGATTACACACTGACGCTGCTCTATGCCGTGTGGATCGGCAAGCACAAAAACGAATTGCGGTTCACCGGCTCCGTGAATCCCAGAGACAGCCGCTCGCAATCGCTTTCTTTGGCTGACTTTCAAGAGCAGATGAAGAAGGCCCGAGATTTTATCAAGTGGCTTGAGACAGCGACGGTGCAGGTACAACGGCCCGGTAAAGGCAACAAGCGAAAGGCTAATACTTACCTGAACAATCTCCGCGACGTCACGAGTTATCAGGAAGCAAGGGCGCTTGTGAGCAAAGCCGATGGAATTCTAGCCAGTCTTGGGCCTGACGATGAACTCAGAATGCAAATTACGGAGCAGGTGAACAAACTGGTTGGGCAATGCGAGAAAGTACAGGAATACGAAAAGCGGGTCTTACTCATCCGCGCCATCGTTGAAAAACGTGAGCGGGCAGTTGACCTGATTGGGTTCGAGGAAAAGCTGCCTTCCTTGCCAGAGACCTTCCTGACTTTTGAGGACAAGCTTCGCGTCGAGACGAAAAAGCTGATCGAAGAGCGCCTCAAATTGCTGGTTGAGAAACAGACGCAACAACGGCTGCACCGGATCGAAAGTTACGAGGCCATTGTGAAGGATTTGGAGACGCTCAGGGCGAGCCTGCACAAAAGCGGACGCGAGGGACTGGAGCGGTCTTGCATCGAGGCTCTGACCCGGATTGAAAACGAACACGGGGCGCTGAAGGCGCAGCAAGAGGAAGCGCGATTTGTCGCCCAAGCTGAAGCTTTGCGTGTCGAAGCAGCGAGCCTGGCTGCTTGCCGCGAGATGGCCGCCGATCTACAGAAGATTTTAGATGAGAGCTTGGCACAGGCTAGCGACAAAGCGCGGCGGAAGGTTCAGGAAGTTCAGCGCCGCGTCAATCAGCGGATAACGAACTGCCAAGACTGGCTTGCCGCCTTAACGGAGCGTGTTTCATCCGTTGCGGCGTTGTCACAAGCCAGGCAGTTGCGCGACGAGATCATCGCGCGTGCGAGTGAATACGCAAATACAGCCGAAGAAGAGACGTTGCTTTCCTACAAGCAGCAGGTAGAGGCAACAGAAGAGGAACTCGCCGAAGCCGAACGTCATCAAGCCGTGCGCTTGGCGAGCGTCAACGCTTATCTTGGCAGCATCAGAGCACAGGCCACGCGCGTGATTCAGGCACAGGCATTTCATGATGCGCTACGTGAGTTTGCACAACTGCGAGCCTTGCCGCCTCTGGCAGATGGGATGACGCTGACCGAAGCTGAGGAGAGTCAGGTTGCTGATTGTTTGAATGAGGCGGAACAGCGTGTGACAGTGATCTTTGAAGTCTTGACCGGTGCCAAGCTACTCGGCAAAGAGTCTGACTTCGAGCGGCGGGAAGAAGAGCTTGAGTTGGCGCTGACTGCCATTGTTACTGTGCCATCCTTGCCCGCTGCCTGGCGAGAGCGTTTGGAGAATCTGCGGGAGGCCGTCAAACAGGATTTTGAAAACTGGCAAATAACGCAGCGAAAGCTGACTGAGGCGCGTCGGCTGGCCGAAGAAAGCGCGCGGCGGCAGACACAGAACCGCAAGCTTGCTGAAGGGGTACTGAAACAGGCCGAACGTGCGCATACACTCGGCGAGATGCGCAACGCTGCTTCAGCATTACAAGCTGCCCTGGCCGGGCTTGAGCCACCGTGCGAAGAGCAAGCGGAGCAACTCGAGCGTGCGCGGGCTGAACTCAGCGAGCGCGAGCAAACAGTGCGGGGCTGGATCAGTGAGATTCTGCCGGAGAGCCTGCTAGCAGCTTGGACGACGGACGAGATTCAGGAATTGCGGCAGAAGGTAGTCAGCTATGAAGCGCGTTGTGTGGAAGTTGAGGAATTGCTTTCGGCTTTGTCGCAGACGCGTACGACGCTTGATGAACGTAGCGCGCTCTTGAATCAACTCACTGGATTTGAACAGGACGCGACGACGATCAACCGCTGTCAGGAGCGGTTGGCACAGCTTGAAGAGATCGAACAAAAACATCCCGAGGCTACCGCGCAGATCGTTCAAATCAGCGTGCGGTTGTGCGAGAAGCTTGAACGCTTTCAGGGCGAGCAGCGGCAACAAGCCGAGCGTTGGCTCGCACAATTTAGCGCGGCGCTCGAGCGTGACGTCTCAATCAGGGAAGCGAGCGAACTGCTGCGTAAATTGGATAGCCGACCGGCGGGGCTTGAAGAGCGGGATGATTCGTTGCTGGCCTCCGCGCGTGAGCGGCTCACGCTACTGCTCGACCACGATCTGGTTGTCCGTATTGTGGAGGAGTTCAGGCAGCTTCAAACTGCCGAACAAAGGGCGGGGTGTTTGTTGCAAATGATCGAGCTTTGCAAGCCGGAAGGGCTGCCGGACACGCTGACTCGGAGGCTGACGCAATTGCTGGCGATGGGGGCTGTTGTATGAGCTTGAAGCTGATTCTCGATCCATCACAAGAGAATGCCTGTCCAGAGACTTTTGTGGCTGTCGCGTCCGAGACCGACTTTTTGCAGCGCGACGGCAGCGAGCAGCTATTGTTTGTGCGCGGCGAATTTTTATGCCGGTGGGTGCGGGATTTGTGCCGTGCGCGTGGTTTTCAAGAAGGGATTGATTATCAGGAACTATCGTCGCCGCGAGAGTGGTTGCGCCGACTCATCGGAGAGAATGCGGATGAGGTTCAGCCAGAGACAGTCAACCGTGCAGTTGAGTGTCTGATGCGAGAGCCAAACCTGACACTCGGCCAATTGCTGCGCGAACTCACGGGGTCTGACTTCTGGGTTGCTGCGCCATCGAAAGAATGCTGCGCCAGATGGCTGCTGGCCGATGTAGCTACGGAGATGGGGCCGCTGGTTGAAGCGATGAAACGGGAGTGGGCGAAGGGCTGCGCGGATGAATTGCTAAAACGGCTGTACGAGCTTTCGATCACGGAAAGGCAGCAGGCCTTGAAGGAGTGGTTGAGTGCTGAGGATGATTCGACAGGTCTGGGCGTATTCCCCATCGTCATCGAAGGAGAAGCGGCAAACACCCTCAAGGATGTGTGGGGGCAGAAGCTGCGACAGTCAAACGGGCAGACGCTGGAAAAGCTCAGCACGAAAAATCCAAACGCCAGGCTGATTGCCGTTGAGGCATACAAGTATTTCCGCTATCACTGGGAACATTTGACAGCCGGAACGATAGTCAGCATCGGCTCGCTGCTGACGCCTTCGCAAAGAAGCCATCTGGAAAGGCTGATTCCTAGGGATTGTCCCGAACCGCTGTCTCCAGACGCGAGTGAACAGGAGGCGTTGAGGTGGGCAACTCAGCAATACCTGCCTTACCGGGAATGGCAGGTCAACACGGCTCTGACCGAAGAGGCGGGAACGGCGGAAGAACTGGGCGGATCATTTGCTGACTGGTTGCTGGAGAACTACCCGCGCCTGACGACCAAAAGCTACGAAGAATCGCTGCTGAATGTGCGAGGCAAATATGTGGTGGCGGAGTTGGTCAAGGAATATCGCGTCTTGTGGGTGGTCGTTGACGGACTCAACTATCTCAATCACAGACGGCTGCTGCGACTGTTGGCAAAAACAGACGCCGCTTTGTGCGTCGAGCAGGATTACGACTTGCTGGCGGTTCTCCCGACAATTACGGAGAAAGCCAAGTACGGATTGACGAGTGGCTTGCTACCGCGACAGAACCTGAAAGGTATATGGGAGACTCAGAAGGTTCTGTCGGACAGTTTTCCGCAGGCGCTGTATGCGGGTAAAGCGCGGCTCGATAAACTCAAAGTCTATCTTGCCGATGAAAACGTTCGGCTTTGTTATTGGAATATGACGGCAGTAGATGAGTGTTATCACGAACAGACTGACCCGGATGCGATTCACCACAACGTCGAAGCGCAGTTGAGCGCGTTGGCAGGCAGCATTAGCCAACTGGTTGCAGGAGTGGCGGCCCCCGACCGAGTGGCAGTAGTCATCTCTACGGATCATGGTCAGATGCTCGGCCCCTGTTTCAGACACGAGGACAAGTTGAAAGATGCCGATGTTCACGGGCGCACAGCCAAAGGAAATCCCTTCGCGTTGAAGATTGAGACGGATCAAGCCTACCTCAGAGCGCTTGATGGCTCGGTGGTGGTGCTCAATCCGATCCGGTTTCAATTGAGCGAGCCGACGACGCTGGCGCTCAAGTCTTACCATTTTGGCGGCTGGTCAAAAGATTCAAAGGATCGCGCTTGGGGAGTTCACGGCGGGCTGTTCCCGGAGGAAGTCGTAGTAGGCTTTTCCGTCCTACTCCGCAAACACCAGCCCAAGCCGATTAAGGCGAGCGTGACGGGAACAGGAAAAACCGGCAACCCGGGCAAGCTTACTTTGTGGGTTGATAATCCGAACTCGGCTCCGATCAGGCTGCTGACACTGACCCTCATCGAAGCCGATGAGTACAGGCAGCCGCGTCCGCTTCAGCGTGATGTGGCAGGGCTGTCGCAAGCTCCCGTCGAACTGGAGTTGCAGAAATTCCCGGCTCCGGTCAGTGGGGACAATTTGATTGTGACAGGTACCCTGACTTATGAATTTAGTGACGGAGTGCGACACGAATGTGCGATAACCGGCACGCTGACTTGCAAACAAATGTACGGCGGCCAACGCCCCTCGTTGCGCGATAGGTTTAAGAAATGAGCACGGAACTGAATAAAAAAGTGCGAGAAGTATTCGGGCCATTGGCAATGGATAAGCGGCGCTTGCCTTCGAGCGGGCTGAACAAGCTGGGGGTGCCTACTTACGTGGCCGAATGGATACTTGAAGAGATTGTGCCCGGCGACGCGGCGTTGACTCCTGACGAACTCGATACGCTGGCTAAATTCACGGGACAGATGCTCCCGCGCCGCAATGAGGAGAATGTCTATCGCAATCGGCTGCTGACTGGAGACCCCGTATCGCTGCTGGCTTACGTGAATGTCGAAGTGAGCCTTTCACGCGCGAGGCAGGAACGGCGTGCGCATATCAAGGCGTTGGGGTTCAACGATTGTTGGATTTCCGATGCGCTTGTCGAGCGCAACGAAGACCTGTTGAAGCACGGCATGTGGGGCATCGTCGAATTGCTGGGCACGAATGAAGGGATTCAGGTTGTGGGTTTCGAGCCGATGCAGGCGACAGTAGACCTCAAGCAGTTTTACGAAAAGCGGCAAGGATTCACAGACGAGGAATGGCGCGAATTGATGCTACTTTCCGCTGGCTATAATCCTGCGGCTTACACGGTCAATCAGCAAATCTGGGTTCTCTGCCGTTTGCTGCCATTGGTGCAGAAGAATATGCACCTGATGGAGCTAGCTCCTAAAGGTACGGGCAAGAGTTTCATTTATGAGAACATCAGCCCGCGCGTTTACCTGACAAGCGGTAACATCACTCCCGCCGTGCTCTTTTTTAACAACGTAACCGAACAGCCTGGTTTGTTGGCGCGTTACGATGCCGTGGTGATTGACGAAGTGCAGCGCATCAGGTTGGAGAACCCTGGCGAGATCATCAGCAACCTGAAAATCTACCTTGCCAATGGCCGCATTCGACGTGGCGGCAAGGCCGATGTTCCGAGCGATTGCGGCCTTGTCTTACTTGCCAATATCCCGCTGTCCGAAGATCAACGCCCTGATTCAGAGTTAGTCGTTCAAGCCTTGCCTGGATTTATGCACGAGACAGCCTTCTTGGATCGCTTCCGGGGAATCATTCCGGGCTGGGAAATCCCGAAGTTTCGCCAGGATTGCATTTCCTCAAGCGTTGGGTTGAAAGCCGATTTCTTCAGCGACACGCTCACCTCAATGCGACAAGACACGAGGTTCGATGAATGGGTTCGTCGCCGGTTGAGCTTTCCAGAAAAGACCTCGATCAGAGATCAGGAAGCAATCATCAGTGTTGCAAGCGGGTTACTAAAGATTCTATATCCCGATCTGACCGTTAATCCTGACAGTTTCAGAAACTATTGCCTTGAGCCTGCCATTCGGCTCCGGCAAATCGTGAGAAATCAACTCTGGCAGCTTGATGCAGAATACAGGCAGACGGAGAAACACTTGACGGCTAGTGTTTCAGAATGGTGATAATTGCATAAGCGGGCGGCGGATTAGCACGGATCGTTTTCCACACCAACCCGCCGCACCCGTTTTATCAGCTTTCTATTTCCGCCTTCATTTCGCCGGTTTCACAAACACCGCTGGCACCTGTTTCTCCTGCACCAACTTGTTAAACGCCGGCACGTCCGCCGCCAGCACCTGTTTCAATTTGTCGAGTTGTACGTTGATCCTGGCGACGAGGTCTTCGTAAACGGCGACCTGTTGATCGGTCGGTTGCGTATCGCTGCCTGCCACCGAACCGCCGAGCGCGGCGATTTTGTTGTTGAGCCGGATCGGGTAATTGAGCGGGTCTTGGCCGCTCTGGTTTTTGACTTGGTAAAGCTCAACTTCGACGGCGGTGAGTTTGTCGTTGAGGGCTTTGGCGGCATCCACAATCGGTTTCATCTCGGCCTGCCCGGCGACGCGTTTGGCGTATTCGTCGGTTTGGCGGCGGATGTCGCGGATAGCGGTGACGGCTTCGCTGGTCTCTGAAAACTTGTCGCGGATTTTGACGAGCATGTCGAATTGCTTTTGGAACTCGGCCTGCGTCGTCGGCACGCGCGGGTCTTTGCGGACTTCGAAGGTCTCGGTCAGCGTCTTGCCGTCCACGGTGAGTTTGACTTGATACGAACCTGGCACGGCGCGCGGGCCTGACGTATTGCCCGCCCACAGGATCATGCCCGGAAACGTCGTCGCGTCGGGGTAGCGCAAATCCCAGGCGAATCGGTTCAAGCCTTTTTCGGCAGGCACGCGCGCGGGGCCGCCGCCACGGAAGCGTCCACCGCCTGCCGCTGCTTCCGCATTCGGTTCAGGTGCTTTGCTCGAAAACTTCTTCACCGATTTGCCAGCGGCGTCGAGGATTTCGAGCGCGATGTCGCCTTTGGGTTTGTCTTTCAAATAAAACCAAATCGTCGCGCCAGAGGGCGGGTTCTCGCCGATGGCCGCTGCACCGCCGCCACGTCCGCCGCCGCCGGGCATGCGATACGACTCTTCCGGTTTGAAAAGATGCAAGTCGGCTTGGGCTACTGCATCCTTCCACTGATGCAACACGGTAAGGTCGTCCAGAATCCAGAAGGCGCGGCCTTGCGTGGCGACGACCAAATCTTTGTCGCGTTTGTGTATGGTCAGGTCGGTGATCGGCACGACGGGCAGGTTGAGTTGGAAGGCTTGCCAGCTTTCGCCGTCATTGAACGAAATGTACATGCCGGTTTCGGTGCCCGCGTAAAGCAAGCCGCGCCGGTTGGGGTCTTCGCGGATGACGCGCGTGAAGGCGTTGTCGGGGATGCCCGTCACGATCTTCTTCCACGTCTTGCCGTAATCGTTGGTCTTGTAAAGATACGGATGGAAGTCGTCGGCCTTGTAAAGCGTCGCGGCGAAATAGGCCGTCGCGGCATCGTGCGGCGAGGCTTCGATGGAATTGATCTGCGCCCATTCGGGCAAGCCGGGCGCGTTCTTCGTGACGTTTTCCCAGACGGGCTTGGCCGCGTGGCTGTCGCGCGTGACGTGCACCAGGCCGTCGTCACTGCCCGTCCACATCACGCCTTTGGTGACGGACGATTCGGCGATGGTGAAGATCGTGCAGTAATACTCGACCGAAGTGTTGTCTTTGGTGATCGGGCCGCCGGACGAGCCTTGTTTGCTTTTGTCGTTGCGCGTCAGATCGTCGCTGATGATTTGCCAGGTCTGGCCTTCGTTGGTGGTTTTGAACAGGTGGCTGCCGCCGGTGTAAAGCACGTTCGGATCATTCGGCGAAAACAGGATGGGAAAATTCCACTGGAAGCGGTACTTCATCCCTTCGACGCCCCAGCCCATCGGATTGTCGGGCCACACATTCAAGTCGCGCGACTGGCCGGTGCGATGATCGAGGCGTTCGAGCAAGCCGCCGTAATTGCCGCCGAACACGACCATCGAGTCTTTTGGCGAAGGCTGCACCCAGCCCGATTCGCTGCCCGCCGTGACATCCCAATCTTTTTCGGTGATGCCACCGCCGGTCGTGCGCGAGACGATGCGCACGGTCGAGTTGTCTTGCTGCGCGCCGTAAACGTGATAGGGGAAATCGTTGTCGGTGGCGACGCGGTAGTACTGGCCGGTGGCCTGATCCTGCTCGCTCCAGCGGCGTCCGCCGTCGAAGCTGACATTCGCGCCGCCGTCGTTGGCGGTAATCATGCGGTTCGGATCATCGGGCGCGATCCACATATCGTGGTTGTCGCCGTGCGGCGGATTGAGCGTCGTGTAGGTGCGTCCGCCGTCAATTGATTTATGAAAGCCGACGTTGAGCACATACATCGTGTCGGCATTTTTGGGATCGGCGAAAATGTGCGTGTAATACCACGCGCGCTGGCGCAGGTTGCGGTCGGTGCTGACCTTCGTCCACGTCTTGCCAGCATCGTTGGAGCTGAACACGCCGCCGTCTTCGGCTTCGACCGCGGCGTAAACGCGCTCTGGATTGGCGGGCGAAACAGCTACGCCAATGCGGCCCAGCGTGCCACGCGGTAGCCCCGGCGCGCGCGAAATGTCCGTCCAGTTGTCGCCGCCGTCAGTTGATTTCCAAAGGCCGCTGTCGGGGCCGCCGCTTTCCAAACTATACGGCGTGCGCTTGGCTTCCCAGATCGCGGCGTAAAGCACGTTCGGGTTGGATGGGTCCATGCTCAAATCAACCGCGCCCGCTTTGTTGCTCTTGAATAAAACGCGCTGCCACGTTTTGCCGCCGTCCTTGCTGCGAAAGACGCCGCGTTCGTCATTCATGCCCGCCGCGTGGCCGAGCGCCGCGACAAAAACTACGTCAGGATTTTTCGGATGAATGCGAATGCGCCCGACGATGCGCGAATCGGCGAGGCCCACACGCGCCCAGGTTTTGCCCGCGTCAACGGATTTATACACGCCGTCGCCGTGCGAAAAATTGCCGCGAATGCAGGCCTCGCCCATCCCGGCGTAAACGATGTTCGGGTCGCTTTCTGAAACGGCCAATGCGCCGACGGTGCCGGTGCCAAACGGCTGGCCGTCGCTCACGGGCATCCAGTTGTCGCCGCCGTCGGTGGATTTGAAGACGCCGCCGCCGACGCTGCCGAAATAATACACATGCGGTTGCGAAGTCACGCCCGTCACCGCGACCGAGCGTCCGCCGCGAAAGGGGCCGATGTTGCGATAGCGCAAGCCGCTGAACGGGCTGGCCGCTTTGGCTTCTTGCGCGCTGGTTGAAGCGTGGTTGATGAAAGCCGCGCTGCCAAAGGCAAGCAGAGCGCCGAGCGCGAACAGAGTCAGGGAACGAGCAAGATGAAAGGTGCGTTGCATAGTGGATTCCTCGCTGCGTGAATGGATTGAGTTGTTCGGGAAATGCTACAGACGGAGGAATGATACCTTGTCGTGGCCGATTTGTTTACCGGATTGGGGCGGTTCTGTCAGATGACTGTTGGGTGTTCAGGCAGATGCCTGTTCTGTCGTTGGTGTGTCTGTTTCAGCAGGGGCGAATTTGACCCGCCGATAAATATCGCGGAGCGACAGTGTCACGCCGAGCGATTCCAGCCTGACCGAACTGTCCAAGCCGATGATGTCGTCACGCCACCACTGGCCGTTGGGCTGGCGCAAATAGCGCGTGACGTGCGGGCGGTGTTGTTCAACCAAGAGGTATTCCTGAAAAGATTCGATGGCCTGATAGACCAGGAATTTCTCTTCGCGGTCATAGAGTTCGGTCCTTGGCGAAAGGACTTCGCAGATGAATACCGGGTTGAGCAACATATCAATGCCACGAAACTCTTCGATCAGCGGTTCGCCGCAAACGCCGCTCACATCAGGATAGCGGAAAGGCTGGGCCCGCTCGGTTTTGATGGCTACGTCGCTGCCGAAGACTTCACACGGGCCGTCTGCCAAGAGGTTCTCGATGTGGCGGCCAAGGTTCTTGGCGATTCTGCCGTGCGCCAACTTGCCGCCCGCCATCGAAACGATCTCGCCGTCAAAATACTCAAAGCGTTCATCCGAGTTTTTGAGCAACTCGATGTATTCCTCAATCGTGTATTTGCGCTGCAAGTTTGGTTGGGCAGTCATAAGTTTTTCCTTCAGCCTTTCAAGCTGTTGCACATCATAGACCGCTGGCGGCGAAGCGCTCAAGCAGCACCGCTGCGCGCCAGTGTTTATGGTGCATTTATCTCGGCTGGGTTATGCTGCGCGCGTTTCACCACCCTTGGATGAAAGTTTACAAGCCGAAAATTGTTTTGATTGCGATGACGATGCTCAGACGTGGAAGGTTGATCTTGATTGTGCTGGCGACACTAGCGGCGGCGACGCCTGCGCAAACAGTGCTGACGCTGGCGGATTGTTTGCGCCTGGCCGAAGCCGCGCCCAATGACGTCCGCGTGGCGGATCAGGAACGCCGCATCGCTGACCGCGAGTTGACCCAGGCGCGCGCCGGGTTCAAGCCCCAGGCCGAAGCGCAGACCAATTTCATCTACAACAAACCGAGCGCCAGCGACCGCAACAATCCCGGCTTTGTGACGCTGAACGGCGTGCGCGAATACGTGCTGCTGGGCCAGGTCGTGCAGGAGTTCGACACGTCGGGCCGTTTGCGCGCCGATTACCAGCGCGCGCGCGCGGCCCAAGGCGCGGCGGGCGCCGAATATGAAATCACGCGGCGCGATTTGCGGCGCGCGGTGACGACGGCCTATTACCGGCTGTTGTTGACGCGCCATCTGGCCGCTGTGTTGCGCGACGCCGTGCAAGAGAGCCGCGCTTTTGAGCAACGCACCAAGCTGCTCTTCGACAACGGCGAAGCGGCCCAGGCCGATGTCGTCAAGGCGGCGGCGCTGGCGGCTTCGTTTGAACAGGCGCGCAGCGCGGCGGAACTCGAAGCCAGCCTCGCCAATCAAGAGTTGGCCGCGTTCTGGTCGAAAGATGTGGTGGATGAGTTGGCGCTCGCCGATACGCTCACCGCCCAGCCTCCCGCCCCAGAGGCTGCGCCAGAGGCCACACCAACAGCGGCCCCAACTGGCGTGCCTAGCGTCAACGCGCCGTATCTGCAACGCGCCGAGTTCAAGCTGTTCGACTGGCAACGGCGCGGGCTTGAGGCCGAAGTCAAGCGCGCGCGTTCCGCCTTGTTGCCAGAGTTCAAGTTCATCTTTCAATACGGCCTGGATGCGACGGCGCTGCGCTTCAGCGAGCACGGCTACGCGGCCTATTTCAACCTGCGTATTCCTATCTTCGACTGGTTCCGCACGCGCAGCCAGGTGGAGCAATTCAAGCTGCGCGGCGAACAAGTCGAAACGCGGCGCGCGATTGCCGAACGCGGCTTTGCGCGCGATTACCAGCAAGCCCTGACGCGCGTCAAACGGCTCTTCGAGCAACTCAAACTCACGCAGGAACAAATCCGGTTGGCCGAAGAGGATTTGCGGCTGAGCCGCGTGCGGTACGAAGGCGGCGAAGGCGCGGCGCTCGATGTCGTGACGGCGCAGAGCCAACTCGCCCAGGCGCGCGGCAACTATTACACCGTCCTGGCGAATTACTTGAACGCCCGAGCCGATCTGGAGGTGGCTTCAGGCCAATGAAACGATTATCTAAATCAACCCGCCGGCACGGTACGGGGAGCGGTAGCGACCTGGTGCCCCCGCAGCGTGCGCCTCACGAGTCAATCAGGCCGCTACCGCTCAATGAGATTAAGGCAAGGAAATTGCGTAGGGGCAGACCTGCGTGTCTGCCCCGGTCGGGTAAGACGTATTCGGGTGGGTTTGACGCCACCGGGGCAGACACGCAGGTCTGCCCCTACGCTGACCGCCCCTTGCAAATACCTTGCCTTAATCTCATTGCGCTATCGCTCCCTGTACCGCAGCGGTTGCTTGCGGCCTTGCTAGCGGGACTGCTGGTGTTGTCAGGTTGTAAAAAAGCTGAGCCAGAAGCAGCCGCGCCCAAGCCCGTCGTCGAAGTCCAAACGGCGCAGGCCGAAATCGCCGACCTGGCGTTGACCGTGCGCGTGCCCGCGACGATCTTTCCGCGCGAACAGGCGAACATCGCTTCGCGGCTGACGGCGCGCATTGCCCGTCTCAACGCGCGCAAAGGCGACCGCGTGGCCGCCGGACAAGTGCTGGCCGTGCTGGAAGACCGCGACCTCATCGCGCAACGCGACGAAGCGCGCGCCGCCATCGCCGATGCCGAAGCCAGCTTGCAAAAAACGACGGCGGGCACGTTGCCAATCGAGACCGAACGCGGACGCGGGCAAGTCGCCACGGCCAAAGCCGCGCTCGATCAAGCGCAGAAAATTTACGAACGGCGCAAGTCGCTCTTCGATCAAGGCGCGATTCCGCAACGCGATTTACTGCTCAGTGAAACCGAACTCGCGCAAGCCAAAACGGCTTATGAAGTGGCGACAAAATCGCTCGACCTGCTCGAAAAACAATCGAACGACAAAGACATTCGCAGCGCGCAAAGCCACGTCGAGGCGGCGCGCGCAAAGCTGGCCGGGATGAATGCGCAGCTTGAATTCACCGCGTTGCGCAGCCCCTTCGCGGGCGTCATCACCGAACAACTGATGTATCCCGGCGATATGGCGAAGCCCGATTCCGTCATCTTCACTGTGATGAATCTGTCGGTGGCGATTGCGCGCGCGCAAGCGCCCGAAGCCGCCAGCCACAGTGTGAAGCTCGGCCAGGCGTGCAGCTTCGCCCCAACCGACCAAGCCGATCCTTTCACCGGACGCATCACGAACATCAATCAAGCCGTAGACCCGCAACGGCGCACCGTCGAGATTTGGTGCGAGATTCCGAATGGGCAGCGCAAACTCAAAGGCGGTGAATTCGGCAATGTCAGCATCACGACTGGCACCGCGCGGCAAAGCGTCGTCGTCCCTGTCGCCGCCGTGCAATTCGCCGAAGAGGGCGGCAAAGGTACGGTGATGATCGTAGACGCCAAACACATCGCGCATCTCAAAGAAGTCGAAACTGCCGAAACGATTGACGGCAAAGTGCGCATCACTTCGGGCTTGAAGGGCGGCGAGACAGTCATCATCGAAGGCGGCTACAGCTTGCCCGACGGCACGCAAGTCGAAGCGAAGAAGGACGACGAAAAGGAAAAGAAAGGCGAGAAAGAAAAAGACGGCGCTGAGAAGAAAGAGAAAGATGAGAAGTGACGCACGGCGCGCATATCAGCGAGAATGCGCGTGGAGGAAAAACCCATGACACCACAACGTAAGCTGCAACCTTTGATTTCCGAAGCAGAATATCTGGCGCTCGAACGCGCGGCGGAAGAGCGCAGTGAGTATCTGGACGGCGTGATTATCAAGCTGGCGGGCGAGAGCAGAGAGCATGGCAGGATTTCTACCAATCTTACCGGTCAGCTTTACAACCAGTTGCTCGACACGCCTTGCGAAGCCTTCTCAAAAGATACGAAGGTGCGTAGCGGCCCCGCGCCCAAACCGCAAGCGCCGTTGAAAGGGCTTTATTCCTACCCCGACCTGGTGGTGGCCTGCGGCGAATTAAAAGTTCTCGATCAGTTCCGCGATGTGCTACTCAACCCGACCGTCATCATTGAGGTGCTTTCGCCGACTACGGAAGCCTTTGATCGCGGCGAAAAGTGGGAGCGCTACCAACGGTGGCTGCCGTCTTTGACCGATTACGTGCTGGTTTCGCAGATCAAACCGCAGCTCGAACATTTCGAGCGCCAGCCGGATGGCGCGTGGCTTTACCGGCGCGTGGAAGGGTTGGAAGCGAGCCTGACGCTGGCTTCGATTGGCTGCACGCTGCGGCTGGCGGACGTTTATAACCGCGTCGTCTTTCCTCCCGAACCGGAACCCAGAGAAGACCGCGAAGAAGATTTTGACTGACCAATTATGACCGCAAGCCTCGCCCAATTCGTAGACGCGCACGGGCGCGCGCTGGTGCTGATCTTCCTGAGCTTCGCGCTGGCGGGACTGGTCTTCCTTTTCCGCCTGCCGGTCGCGCTTTTTCCCGAAACCGATTTCCCGCGCATCGTCGTGCTGGTGGACAACGGCATTCAACCCGTGGACGTGCAGATGCTGACCGTCACGCGCCCGCTGGAAGAAGTCATTCGCAGCGTACCCGGCATCACCGACGTGCGTTCGATCACGGGGCGCGGCTCGTCGGAAATCAGCGTGATCTTTCGCTGGGATGTGGACATCCTGAACGCCTTGCACCTGATCCAGGGCAAGATCGCGCAGATCGAACCGAGCCTGCCGCCAGGCACGCGTTTCGACATCAACCGGCTGACCTTCTTCGCCTTTCCGATGTTGGGTTTCAGCCTCACGTCGCCGAAGCGTTCGCAGGCGGAACTTTACGATCTGGCCTACAACCAACTCGCGCCGCGCCTGTTCCGCTTGCCCGGCGTCGCCGAAGCGCGCATCACCGGCGGGAAGCCGCCCGAATATCACGTGCTGGTCGATCCGGAAAAGCTCAACAGTTACGGCATCCCGCTGACCAAAGTCGCCGACGCCATCCGCAAGACCAACCTCATCGGCGCTTCGGGGCTGGTGCAGGAAAATTACAAGCTCTATCTGACGACCGTCACCGGCCAACTCAAAAGCAAAGAGCAGATCGAAAACGTCGTCGTGGATGTCGTCAAGGGCACGCCGGTTTACATCAAAAACCTGGCGAAGGTCGTGAATGGCGAGCGGCCGAATTACATCGTCATCACGGCGGATGGCCGTCCCGCGACGCTCATCAACGTGCATTCGCAACCCGACGGCAACGTGGTCGAGACGGCAGCGGCGGTGAATAAAGAACTCGACGAAATTCGCAAGACGCTGCCGCCCGACATTCAACTCGGCATCTTTTACGATCAATCGTTCAACGTGCGCGATTCGATCAGCAGTGTGACCGACAGCATCCTGATCGGCCTGGCGCTGGCGATTGCGGTGTTGATCGGCTTTTTGAAAAGCTGGCGCACGACGCTGGTGGCGGCGCTGGTGATTCCGATTGCCGCGCTGATCGCGATTGTGTTCATGAAGCTTTTCAACATGAGCTTCAACGTGATGACACTGGGCGGCATCGCGGCTTGCATTGGCGTAGTCATTGACGACGCCATCGTGATGGTCGAGAACATCATCGTCCATCTTTCGCTCGGCCAGTCGCCGCGCGAAGCCGCGCTCGCCGCGATTGAGGAATTGACGCCCGCACTGATCGGTTCGACGCTCACACCGATCATGGTTTTTGTGCCGTTGATCTTTTTGGGCGGCATTACGGCGATTTTCTTTCGCGCGCTGGCGTTGACGTTGGTGACGGCGTTGCTGGCTTCGCTGTTTCTGGCGATTTTCTTTACGCCGGTGTTGGCGCGGATGTTTATCAAGGCACCGCGTGTCAGTAGCCCGACGGTGAGGGAGGGCAGCCTCGGCAGCGCGCAGACTGATGCCAGCGGGCGTATTGCCGAGGCTGCCCTCCCTCACCGTCGGGCTACTGACACGAAAGATATGCTGCTCAACGAAGGCCGCATCATGCGTTGGCTGACGGCGCGGTATGAAAAGGCGTTGCATTGGTCGCTCAACCACGCGCGGCTGATGGTGCTGGCCTCGCTGGGCGTGCTGGCGGCCTCGGTGTTTTTGTACTTTCAATTGGGCAGCGGCTTTTTGCCGGAAGTTGATGAAGGCGCGTTCGTGCTGGATTACAAGATGCCGGCGGGCACCTCGCTCATCGAGACCGACCGCGTGTTGCGCCACGTCGAAGAGTTCCTGAAAGAAGCGCCCGAAGTCGCGGGCTATTCGCGGCGCACCGGCGCGGAACTGGGGCCGCTCATCACTGAACCGAACACCGGCGATTTTCTGGTGCGGCTCAAACGTGGCCCGCGCCGCGAGTCCGAAGAAGTCATTGACGAGATACGTGGCAAGATCAAAGAGAGCGAGCCGGTGCTCGAATTCGAGTTCATACACATCATCGAAGACATGATCGGCGACCTGGCGCAGACGCCGCAGCCCATCGAGATCAAGGTCTTTCATCCCGACGACAAGGTTTACCGCGAAGTCGCCGGCGCGATTGCCGAATGGCTGGAGAAAAAAAGTGTCAAGGGCGTCGTGGACGTGGAAGACCGCACCGTCGAAATCGGCCCCGCGCATAACTTCCGCATAAACCCTGAAAAGGCCGGGCTGGCGGGCTTTTCGGCGCAAGACGTACTCGATCAACAAGCCGCGATGCTCGACGGCGAAGTCGCCTCGAACGTGATCCGCGACAACCGGCTCATCCCGATTCGCGTGCGTTACCCGGCGGACTATCGCGCCAGCAACGACAAGCTCAAATCGCTGTTGCTCACCTCGCCCACCGGCGTGAGCGTGCCGCTGTCCTCCATCGCCGATGTTGAAACCGAAGAGACGAGCTATGAAATCCGCCGCGACAACCTGCGCAATTTCTCTTCAGTCACCGCGCAACTCGAAGGCCGCGACTTGGTTTCAGCGATGGACGAAATCAAGCAGCGACTGGCGAAAGAAGTGAAGCTGCCGCCCGGCACACAGATCGAATACGGCGGGCTTTACGTGATTCAGCAGGAATCGTTTCGCGGGCTGACGATGGTGCTGCTCGGCTCGATCCTGTTGATCTTCATCATTCTGGTTTTCGAGTTTCGTTCGTTCTCGCATCCGATTGCGATTTTGATTGCGACGATTCTGTGCGGCTTTGGCGCGTTGCTGGCGCTGTGGCTGACGAAACAGACGCTGAACATCTCGTCGTTTATGGGCGCGATCATGGTCGTCGGCATCGTGCACAAGAACGGCATCCTGATGCTCGATTCCGAACAGCATTTTTCGGCGCAGGGTTTGGAATTGCGCGACGCGATTTATCACGCGGCGCGGCGGCGCTTGCGGCCGATTTTGATGACGGCGCTGGCGACGATCTTCGGCATGCTGCCGCTCGCCGTCGGTATCGGCTCCGGCTCGCAGTTGCTGCAACCGCTGGCGATTGCGGTGATCGGCGGCGTAACGGTTTCGCTGGTGTTGTCGTTATTGATTACGCCGGTGCTCTTTTACTTATTGCGTGAAAGAGGGCTTTGAATTTGGGAGGAGAATTTATGTTGTACCGTATGATTCATCTGAGCGCGTTGCTATTCCTATTGGCATTGGCCGTAGCGGCGCAGACGGCCATTTCGCTCACCGGGGTGGTGCTCGATCAAAACGAAGCCGCGTTGCCGAAGGCGCGCGTGACGCTGACCAACGTGAATGACGGGCGCAAACAAACCGTGACGACCGATGCGAACGGCGCGTTCCGTTTCGACAAACTCGCGGCGGGCGCTTATGAAATCAAGGTCGAACGCGAAGGTTTCAAGCTGACGGCCATTCCCATCAGCCTGGGCGCGCGTCCGCCCGCGCCCTTGCGCATCGTGCTGCCCGTCGCCGAATTGCAACAGGATGTCACGGTCGAAGCCGCCGCCGCGCAGGTCAATACCGACACCGGCAACAACCAGGACACCGTCGCGGTTGACCGCGAACTGCTCAAGCGACTGCCGTCATTCGATCAGGATGTGATCGGCATGGCCGCGCGCTTTTTGGATGCGGGCGCCATCGGCACGGGCGGCGCAACCTTGATTGTGGATGGCATGGAGGTCAAGAAGGCGGGCGTCACCTCATCGGCGATTCAGGAGATCAAGATCAACAACAATCCTTACTCCGCCGAATACTCACGGCCGGGCCGGGGCCGCATCGAAGTCACGACCAAACCCGGCACGCCGCAATTTCACGGCGAATTCAACTGGACGTTCCGCGATGCGCGCTTGAATGCCCGCGATCCGTTTGCGCTGACGCGCGCCGCTGAACAACGGCGCATGTACGAAGGCAATCTCACCGGCCCGGTCAACCCTGCCAGCAAAGACAAAAAGCATCGCTTCTCATTTCTCGTCACCGCCGAGCGCGACGAACAGGATCAACAGGCCGTCATCTTCGCGCGCACGCCCAGCGGCGAAGTGCGCCAGAATGTGCCCACACCCGCGCGCGATACTGAATTCGCGTTGCGGCTGACGCGGCAGATGAGCGAGCGCACGACGGCTTCGCTGCACTATTCGTTTGAGGGCCGCAACGCCCGCAACCAGGGCATCGGCGGCTTCAACCTGCCCGAAGTCGGCACCAACAGCCTCTTCCGCGAAGACGAAGTGCGCGTGAACTTCAACACGATCATCTCGCCGAAGCTGGTGCATCAACTCAGTTTTCTGCTCGGCAAATATCGCGCGCCGACGGTCAGCGTGAACAACGCGCCGCGTCTGGTCGTGCAGGAAGCTTTCACCACCGGCGGCGCGCAGGCCGATTTCACGCGCACCGAAGAGCATTGGGAATTGAACGAGGTGTTGTCTTATGCGCACGGCAAGCATTTCATCAAAGGCGGCGTGCAAGTGCCTGATTACAGCCATCGCGGCATCATTGACCGCGCCAATCAACTCGGCACCTTCTATTTCGCCTCGCTGGCATTTTACCAGCTAAACCAGCCGTTCACCTTCATTCAACAGCAAGGGCGGCCCGACCTGCATTTCTGGGAAGTGATCGCGGGCACGTTTGTGCAGGATGAAATTCGTGTGCGGCCGTCGCTGAACCTGGCCGTGGGCTTGCGTTACGACTGGCAAAATCATTTCGGCGATCACAACAATTTCGCGCCGCGCTTCGGCTTTGCCTACGCGCCGGGCAAGGCGCGCAAGACGGTGGTGCGCGGTGGCGTGGGCGTCTTTTACGACCGCAGCGGGCCGCAACCGATCTCTGACATCTTGCGCTTCGACGGCCAACGCTTGCGGCGTTACGTGCTCACGAACCCAGGCTTCCCGAATCCGCTGAGCGCGGGGCAGACGCTGGCCGCGCAACCGGTCAGCATCGTGCGCTTCGCGCCGCAAATCGTGCTGCCGTCCAGTCTGCAATTCGGCGCGGGCGTCGAGCGGCAGTTGCAGAAGGGCCTGACGCTGGCGGTCAATTACGTCGGCACGCGCGGCGTCGAGTTGTTCCGTTCGCGCAATGTGAACGCGCCGCTGCCGCCCGCGTTTGCGGCGCGGCCCGATCCGAATTTTTCCGTCATTCGCCAGATCGAAGCCGCCGGGCGCTCGCACAGCCATTCGCTCGAAATCGCGTTGCGCGGCAAGGTCAACAAGTATTTCAACGGCATTGTGCAATACGCGCTGGGACGTGCCCGCAACGACACGGGCGGCGTCGCGTGGTTCCCGGCCAACAGCTACGACTTGCGTGGCGAATGGGGCCGCGCCGATTTCGACCTGCGCCAGCGGTTCTTAGTGACTGGCACGTTCAAAGCGCGCGATTACTTTGATCTGGGCGTCGCGCTCACGCTCAACACCGGCGCGCCCTACAGCTTGACGACCGGCGAGGACAACAACAAAGACAGCTTCGCGCTTGATCGTCCGGCGGGCGTCGGACGCAATACGCTGCCAGGGCCGGGTTACGCGCAACTCGATCTGCGCTGGGGGCGCGAATTCGCTTTGACCAAAGGCAAAAAAGACGACGGCCCCAAACTCGCGGTCAAAGTGGATGCGTTCAATGTGTTCAATCGTGTGAATTACGCGGGCTTCGTCGGCAATCAGCGTTCGCCGTTTTTTGGGCAAGCCGTGGCGGCGCGTCCGGCGCGGCGCATGCAGTTTAGCTTGAGCTTCAACTTCTAAACATTGGTGCGGTACCGCTCCCGGTTCCGCACCAAACCAACCGGAGAATTGTGATGAAAAAATTTGCTTTGTGTTTGAGCGCCGTATGCGCCTTGCTCTTCCTGCCCCACGCCCTCGCTAAAACGCGGGCCGTCGCGGCGGGCTATCACGTGGTCAAGAAAATCGCGGTCGGCGGCGAAGGCGGCTGGGATTACCTGATGATGGACAGCGCGGCGCGGCGGCTTTATGTCTCCCACACCAGCAAGGTGGTCGTGATTGACGTGGACAAAAACGAAGTCGTGGGCGAAATCCCCGGCACCAATGGCGTGCACGGCATCGCCATCGCGCCGGAATTCAAGCGTGGCTTCACCAGCAATGGCCGCGACAATTCATCAACTATCTTCGAACTCGAAACGCTCAAGGTCATCGGCACGGTGAAAACCGGCGGCAACCCTGACGCGATCATTTATGATCCGGCCACCAAACACGTCTTCGCCTTCAACCGCACGCGCGCCGCCGCCGAGGCCAGCGCGACGGTGTTTGACGCGGCGAAAGGCGAAGTCGTCGGCACCATCCCGCTCGGCGGGCGGCCCGAATTCGCGGTCTCTGACGGCAAAGGAAAAGTGTTCGTCAATCTCGATGACAAAAACGAAATCGTCGTGCTTGACGCCCGCAAGCTCACGGTCACGCAACGCTGGCCGCTCGCGCCCGGCACGGGGCCCAGCGGGTTGGCGCTGGACGCCAAGAATCACCGCCTCTTCAGCGTCTGCGGCGACAGTCAAAAGATGATCGTGATGAATGCCGAGAACGGCAAGGTCGTGGCCGCGCTGCCCATCGGCAAAGGCACCGACGCGGCGGCCTTCGATCCGGGCACCGGTCTGGCGTTCAGTTCCAACGGCGAAGGCACGCTGACCGTGGTGCACGAAGATTCGCCCGACAAATTCAGCGTCGTCGAAAACGCCAAGACCCAAACCGGCGCGCGCACGATGGCGCTGGATGTGAAGACGCACAAAGTCTATCTCGCCGCGGCTGAATACGGCCCGCCGCCCGCCGCCACGACTGAACGACCAAACCCGCGCCCGGCTATGGTGCCCGGTTCGTTTGGTGTGCTGGTGCTGGAAAAATAAAGTGCGGCTGAGGCTGTGTGGACGGCAGGCTGTGGCCGCGCCTGCCATTTGAAAAATTCGCTGCCGCGCGCGGGTGTGCCAAAAGTTTGACTTGGCACCCGCGTGCGGCAGGGCTACATCAGGTAAGCCGAAGCTTCATCGTGGCCGGGGCGGATGAATTCGCGCGCCGCCGGGAATTCCCGCTCGACCGCGCGCCGCAACCCTTCGAGCGCGCTCATCAGCGGCCTTATGATTGCCGCCTCTGTCGGCAACAACTCACGCAGCCGTGCCCAGGCCTGCCACGAACGATCCAGGGCAATCGACACCACCTTATCGAGCCGTTGAGGTCGTCTTCCCGTTCGGCCATCTGCGCTTAGCTCAGACAGCGCGCGGTGAAGGCGCAACGCGCGCACCAGTTGTCGCAGTAGTTGTAGATGCCCGTGATGAAGCGGGGGTCTTGGGTGAGTTGGCGCAGGTCTTTGGCGTTCATCGCAAGAAAGTAGGTTCGAATGTTGCTAAAGTGCGAACAGCTTTGTCTGAATTGGTTGCGGTGTTAAACCTGCTTGCTCAACCACTGCTTGCGGCAACGGCAAGCGTTCCAAAGCGCGCGGCTCGACTTTGATAGCGCCGGAGCCGTATGTCTTTCCCACCAACGCCAAGTTCGCAACCGTATCAGGATGCTGCAACACCTGCCAGAGTTTTTCGCTGAATTCCTCATCCCCACGGCTTGGATAAACGCACAAGAAGCCGGTCAGCGGCATTACCCCAGCCAGATTGCGAATGAAGCGCGCATTGCGACGGCCCAAATAAGCGAAGAGAAAGGGCGGCGCTTTACGCACTTCCATTTTGTACCAGGGGTGGCGCTGCGCGATTAACGACCGCTGGTCGAGTCCGGCGGCCTGTCCCTGTGCCAGGTATTTGCGCACAGGGACAGGGAAGTTTTCTAGTTCTCTACCATCCGGCGCGAAGAGCCAGGTTGGCCTGCCGCTGGTTTCGAGCTGTTGCAACACCTCAAGGGTAATCCGATCCGCTGGTACGTCACGGGTACGCCCGACTGCGCGCAAGAGCATGGCGGCGGGCAGCTTCAATGTTTGAGCCTGTTGCCGGGTGAGAAAGAAAAACTCATTCGCTCCGGTAGCGATGCCACGCATCACGCTGGCGAAATCGGCGAGAACAAACTCGCCGGTTGGTTGTTGATTGAGCGGACGTGATAACCCGGCGGCTACACCTTCGGCCAAATCGCGCTGGTAAACCTCCATCTCCACATTTGAAACCTGCTTAAGCCCGGCGGTGACCCAGTTCTTAAGTTGCTTGCTACCAGCTTGTTTGCACTGCGCCCACCGGAATTGCGCCTGCGGTTTGGCATGGCGAATCAGAAAGATGAGCGGATTGGTGTCCACGTTCGGGAACGGTGTGGCCGCATGGGTAAAGGTAATAACTCCGTCAAGGCAATAGTGCGCGGTGAGCCAACGCCAGAGCGAACCCGCGAAAACGCCTTCGCAAGTATCGGCCGGCATAATGAACGCGAGCCTTCCGCCCGGCGCGAGCGATTGCAAGCCGCGCAGCAAAAAATAGATGTGCAATCCGGCCCGGCCATCCAGAGATTTGCCGATTAACTTCAGGCCAAGCGCGCGTAGCTCGTCCTTGACGGCCAGTGAAAGGCGGTGATGGCGCACGTAGGGCGGATTGGCAACAATTGCCGGGAATTGCCTGGTAGGCGCTGACAACACAAAATCTTTGACCGCCACGTTCGTCAGGTCACGCTGCGATAATCCATTGTTGATTGCCTGTTGTAAGGCGGCTGAGTCTATTTCAGCGCCGAACAATTTAATGGTTCGGTTTTGCGCATGCGCGATTGATTTGGCGGCCAGAAAAAAAGCGCCTGCGCCCACCGCTGGATCGAATAGCTCATCACTACCATCCCCGAGGCAATAGGCAACCATTGCTTCGGCGACCCAAGCCGGCGTCCAAAATTGACCTCGTTCCCGTAACGCCTCGCGTTCGGGGCCGGCTGCGGGAATACGTTGTGGTTGTAATTGGGGCATCATTTTCTTGCTTAGCTTGGCCTGTTAGTAAACTCCGTTAAGATCGCAAGCACTGATTCTTTTAGGGTCAAGCTCCCGCCCTCAAATTTAACGTAGGGCAGAACGTGGCCGTTCTTATCGATAATGCTTGCCGCGATCAGGGCGGGCTGTTCATTAGCTTCGCCGAGTTCATAGGCGTAATGGTAGTAGACATTGTAGGTGGCTTTGGTGGTTGTTTGTCCGCCAGGCGCTTGAAAGACCTGCTCTCTGGGCTCGATCAAACCGGCTGCAATCAGTCGCTCAACTTCATCGAGCGCAATACCGAAAGCCAGATCGTAAAAGACATGCCAAATGTGAATCGGCAATCCGCGCTGGCTTTGCCAGGCTTTCAGCGGGTTGCGATCTTCGTCTTTGACGATGACCGTCGGCAACACCGAGCCTTTGCTCAAGCCTTCTTTGCCGCCCAGCCGCTTCATTGGTTTGAGCGGCTTGCCATAGGCAGGCATCTGTTTTGCCACCCACAAACTATTTTCGCACTCAATCGCAAGAAAAGCCTTGGCAAGCAAAGCTTGCATCAACGGCTGTTCTTCGGGCGTGAAAGGCAATTCAGAAACGGCTTCCTCGAAATTGACAAATGTCGCCGCTGGATTTTGCGCTGCGGCAATTTCACGCACAAGCTGTTCAACGGCAATTCTTTCAGCGCCGTGAAAAAGCAATAAGTCCGGGCGTTTTAACTTCCCAAGCCCCGCCTCTTCCAGACGCAGAAAATAAAGCTCGACTGCGCGCGGATCGTTGTCGGGGGCCGCGCCGCTTGGGCCATAGGAAAGGGCATAGAAACGCTCTGTTTGGTTGATAGCCTCTTTCAGTCGCAACTCGCTCCAAACTCCCTGCGACCATCTCATCAGGAAATCGCTGCCGCGCAGTTGACGTGGATTCAACCAATAATCGGCCCAGGGAATGAGTTGGCTTTCGCGTAGTTCAAACTCGATGTCTTGCTCAAAGCTGCCGAAGACCTCATCGAATAAATCCATTGCACAAGATTCCTTGAAGATTGCTCAATCACTTTAGCCAATCGGGGTCTATCCGTTCGCCGCACTCATGACAAAGATAGTGATCTGTGACGGCATCCAACAGCCGGATGTAATTCAAGTGCCCATTAACGAGGTGGGATTCAAAATCCATGATCTCGACGAAAAGCGCTGCGTTGCCGCAAACCGGACAGCAAAGCTGCGGGGGCGCTACTCGAATAGGTTTGGTTATTTGACTAGGTTCGGTCACTGATTAAGGTCTCCTTGTGAGGCGGTCACATACTCCAAAGCAATTTCCCCATCCTTCTCACCCACAACCACTTTCCCGCCCTTCTCCAACGCCCCAAACAAAATCTCATTCGCCAACGGCTCTTTGATCTTCGCTTGAATCAGCCGTGCCATCGGTCGCGCGCCGTACAGTTTGTCGTAGCCCTTCGCCGCCAGCCACTCGCGCGCCGCGTCGGTCAATTCCAGCGTCACCTGTTTGTCGGTCAACTGCGCGCGCAATTCGTTGATGAACTTGTCCACGACCTGTTTGGTGACTTCGATGCTCAGCGGGTCGAAGGCGATCCAGGCGTCCAGACGGTTGCGGAATTCGGGGCTGAAGGTGCGTTCGATCGCGCCTTGGGCTTTGCTGCCCGTGCCGCCGATGCCGGTCTGTTCGACCTGTTTGAAGCCCATGCGTTTGCCGCTCAATTCGCGCGCGCCGGCGTTGGTCGTCATAATCAGAATCACGTTGCGGAAGTCAGCCTTCTTGCCGTTGTTGTCGGTCAGCGTGGCGTGATCCATCACTTGCAACAAAATATCGAAGAGCGCCGGATGCGCCTTTTCGATCTCGTCCATCACCAGCACGGCGTAAGGCGTGCGGCGAATCGCGTCGGTCAGCAGGCCGCCTTGATCGAAGCCGACGTAGCCCGGCGGCGCGCCGATCAGGCGCGAGACGGTGTGCGCTTCCTGGTATTCGCTCATGTCGTAGCGCAGGAACTCCACGCCCAGCGCCTTCGCCAGTTGTTTCGCCAGCTCGGTTTTACCCACGCCGGTCGGGCCCGAAAACAAAAACGAGCCGACGGGTTTGTCGGGGTGGCCCAGGCCCGAACGCGAGAGTTTGATCGCGTTGACCAGCTTGGCGACGGCGTGATCCTGGCCGTACAGCACGGCCTTCAATTCGTCGCCCAGCGTTTGCAGCTTCAGCCTGTCGTTGGTCGAGACGGTCTTGGGCGGAATCTTGGCCATCTTGGCGACGACGAGTTCGACTTCGTGTTCGGTGATGAGCGCGGGGCGCTCGGCGGCGGGTTTCAGCTTCATCGCGGAGCCGACCTCGTCAATCACGTCAATCGCCTTGTCGGGCAGGTAGCGGTCGTTGATGTATTTGGCCGACAGCTCAGCGGCGGCGGTGATGGCTTCGTCGCTGTAGGGGATGCCGTGCGCGGTTTCGTAAAGGCCCTTCAAGCCGTGCAGGATTTGGATCGTGTCGGCGATGCTGGGCTGCGAGATTTCGATGATCTGGAAGCGGCGCGCCAGCGCGCGGTCGCGTTCAAACGACGCTTTGTATTCGCTGTGCGTGGTCGAACCGATGCAACGCAATTCGCCCGAAGCGAGCGCCGGTTTCAGGATGTTCGAGGCATCCATCGAACCGCCGCTGGTCGCGCCCGCGCCGACGATGGTGTGGATTTCGTCAATGAAGAGAATCACGTTGGGCTTCTCTTGCAACGCCTGAATAACGGCTTTCAAGCGGTTCTCGAAATCGCCGCGATAGCGCGTGCCGGCCAGCAGCGCGCCCATGTCCAGCGCGTAAACTTCAAAACCTTTGATCGGATCAGGCACGGCGTCTTCGTGAATCTTGAGCGCGAGGCCCTCGGCAATGGCGGTCTTGCCGACGCCGGGATCGCCGACATAAAGCGGATTGTTTTTGCGGCGGCGGCAGAGCACTTGAATGGTGCGTTCGAGTTCGGCTAGGCGTCCGATCAGCGGATCAATCTTGCCTTGCGCGGCGCGCTCGGTCAGGTTGGCGGTGAAGGCCGAGAGCGGGTCTTTGCCTGGCCGCGGTTGGCCGTTGAGTTTGCCCAATACGGCGTCCGGCTCGTCGGCATCGTCGAGTTCATCGGCCAGCAAGTCGTCATCGTCGGCGTCGAGCTTCGAGATGCCGTGCGCGATGTAATTCAGCATATCCAGCCGCGTGATGCCTTGTTTTTCCAGCAGGTAGAGCGCGTGCGAATGACTTTCGAGAAAGAGCGAGGCCAGGATGTTGCCCGCGTCAATCTGCTCTTGCCCGGACGATTGCGCCTGAAAGAACGCGCGTTCCAGCACGCGTTCAAAGGCGGCGGTCTGTTCGGGGAAGCGTTCAACGCCTTGCGGCAGCGGAGGCATGTTTTCGGCAAAGAACACTTCCAGTCCTTGCTGAACCTCGTCCAGGTTGCCGCCGCAATTGACGATGATCTCGCCGCCCTGCCGGTCGTGTAAGAGGGCGAACAGCAGGTGTTCCAGCGCCAGAAATTCGTGACGGCGGGTGATCGCTTCATTGGCGGCCAGATTCAGGGTGGCTTGTAATTCTCTTGTAATCATAATGCAGTCGTCGGTCGTCAGTCGTCAGTCGTCGGTTTGATCCGTCGCGCCACAGGGCCAAAGGATGGGCTGAAGAGCAAGTCGTGATCGCCCGGCGGCGTTAGCCCATTTTGTCTGACGATGATGGCGACTTGCGCCCAGTGCCGGATTTCGTGAATCAGGATGTGCGCGATCAATTTGCGGGCGGAGCCTTGAAAGTGCAACTCCGGGAGAGCCAATTCATGGACGCGCTCCCAATCCTCCGCGCTGGCGCTGCCCGTAAAAGCGCGCATGGCCGCGCGCGTGACTTGCCCGAAGCCAAAGACGGCGGCGGCTTGATCGTTGGGCACGGCCTGATTCTCTTTGACCACAGCGCTATCTTTCGACAGTACTTCGCCGCGCATCCAGTACGCATAAAAACCTTCGGCCCAGAAGATGTGCATAATCAGCGCGCCCAGACTCGTATGCGTTGCGCCGGCCAGCGCCAGCTTCAGCGGCTCGTCGCCGTGCGTGGCAAACCAGCTTTGCCATTTGGCGCGCTCTTCATCGGTGTAATCTAGCAATTCGGCGATGGTCAACTGCATGGCGGTTTATTCCTCTTCCAACGAGCACAACAGCGGATATTCGTGGGCTTTGGCCAGATTGTGCACCTGATTGACTTTGGTCTCGGCGACTTCGTGGGTGTAAACGCCCGCGATGCCGACGCCCTGGTGATGCACGGCCAGCATTATCTGGATGGCCTCTTCCTCGGATTTGTGGAAAACCTGCACCAGGATGAAGACGACGAAATCCATCGTCGTGAAATCGTCGTTATGCAATAGGACTTTATACAGCGGCGGCTTTTGCAGCTTCTGCTTGCGTTCGGTCAGGACATCAGCTTCGTGTTGTGGATCAAAGGTCGGCATGACAACTACACCTGAACAACTCTCAGAACAATTCTTGGATCAACCGGAGCCAGATGCTAACAAATTTTACGCGCGGGACAAACCGGCTTGGCGAAGTCACCCAAATGTGCTGCGAGTCTGGCGGGCAACAGCAGGCAGCGCTTTTGCGATGAATTGATGGCGCTGCTGGCATCGTCTTGCATCGGGCCGCCGCCAGCGCGTAAGCTATCGCATACTTCCGAAGTCCAGCCGCTGACCCCGCAAGAAGGAAATTGCAGACACCAAGCATGAAAACACTCAAGATTTGCTACCACGGCAACTGCTTTGACGGAGTCTCGTCCGCCGCCGTCTTTGGCCGCTTTTACCGCGCAAAGATCAACCCGGATTGGGCACAGACCTTTATGCCGCTGATGCACCGCGCCGGCGCGCTGTTTGACGAAGCCGGTTTTGACGGCGATGAAAACGCCATCGTGGATTTCAAATTCAGCAACTCGCCGCGCCTGACCTGGTGGTTCGATCATCACAAGAGCGCCTTTCTGACGCCCGCCGACGAAGCCCAGTTTCGCGCCGACACCAGCGGCAAAAAGTTTGTGGACGCCAGTTATAAGAGCTGCACCAAATTCATCGCCGACACCGCGCAACAGAAATTCGGCTTTGACCCCGCGCCCGTCGGCGAACTGATTCACTGGGCCAACATCATTGACGGCGCACTCTATGACAGCCCCGCCGTGCCGGTCGAAATGAAAGAGGACGCTTTGCGGTTGGGGCTGGTCATCGAGAACGACCGCGACACCAAGCTGGCCGAACAGATCATCCGCGATTTGCAGGTCAGGCCGCTTGGCGAAGTCGTGCGGCTGCCATACGTCGTCGCGCGCATCGAACCGCTGTATGAACGCCATCTGCTCGCGCAGCAGATCATCAAAGAGAATGCGCGCGTCATCGGCCCGGTCGTGTTTTTCGACGTGGCTGGGCACGACATGGAAGGCTATAGCAAATTCATTCCGTACTATTTGCACCCCGAAGTGACTTACAGCGTGAGCGTCAGCCAGTCGGTCTTTCGCTCAAAGATTTCGGTGGGATCGAGCCCCTGGGCGCCGCGCCCGCGCACGCACGACCTGGCCGCGATTTGCGAACGCCACGGCGGCGGCGGGCACGCGGTGGTCGCGGCAATCTCACTTGCGCCGGAACAGTTGGAAGAGGCGCGGGCGATTGCGGCGGGGATTGTGGAAGAGTTGCAGAAGTAAGAACCACGGGGAGCACGGGGGAAGAAGGGGGTCAAGCATAACCCAGTGTGCCCCGTGTGCCCCGTGTGCCCCGTGACCCCCGTGGTTTGAATCTTGGAGTGATCAGAATGAGCAAGAAGAATAAAATGCCCTTGCGCGAGGTTTCGCCCGCACAACATCTCGAAATCCGCTCGACGCCGGAAGCCGAGATGAACCTCGTGCCGCTCGACACCTTTGCGTATGAGTATCCGGGCAAACGCATCGAGATCGAATTCACCATGCCGGAATTCACGGCGATCTGTCCGTTCTCAGACTTCCCGGACTTTGCGACGATTCAACTGACCTATGTGCCGAACCTGCGTTGCATCGAGCTGAAATCGCTGAAGCTCTACATCAACTCGTTCCGCGCGGTGAAAATCTTTCACGAACACGTGGTCAATAAAATCCTGGCCGACTTCGTCGCCGCCTGCGACCCGCTCGAATGCCACATCGAAGGCGATTTCCACGTGCGCGGCAACATCAAAACCGTCGTGCGCGCCGCCTACGTCAAGCTGCGCGGAACAAAACGGCACGGCAAGGCGTAGTCACGACCGCATTCAAAACCCCAACGAAAGCGAGCGACCCGATATGCCCGACATGTATTGCCCGAGATGTTCCACCAAAGCCGTGCCCGGCCAGCGCTACTGCCGCAGTTGCGGCGCCAACCTGGGCGCCATCTGGGACGCGATGGAAGGCAAACGCGGGCAGATTGATTTCGAGACGCTCAAATCCGATTTGAAGGAATTGGGCATGAACTTGCGCGTCGGGTTTGAACAGGCCAAAGAGAATTTCAAGGCGCAAACGAACAAGCTCAATCAACCAAACCAAACCGTCCAGCAGAATTGGTGGGGCGCTGCTTCATCGCAAACACCTGCACCGCCCGCGACCGCCGCTACGCCCACGGCGGATGTCCCGCCCGAAATCGTCCGCGAAATGCGCCGGACGATCAAAGAATTGCGGCGGCTCTACAACAAGGTCAAAGTCGCCAACACGCGCAAATACAGTTTGCAGCAAGGCATGCTTTCGATTTTTGGCGGTGGCGCATTGATGTTCGCCTGGCATGAAGTCCTGCAAAAAGCCTTGAGTTCGGGCTTCCTCGGCAACATTGAAACGGCCATTGCGACCAGCGGCCAGGTGCATTTTCCGATTGTCGGGATTCCGCAGGTATTGGCGAGCTTGTGGGTGCTGGGATTGATTCCAGTGGGTAAAGGCATCGCACACGTGATCAACGGCGTCTTCTTCGCGCCCAAGCCGGAAGAGTTACAGGAAGCGCCGGAGCCGCAATGGCAGGAACCCCCAACGCCGCTGTTCAACTATCAGTCACAGCCACAAGCCATGCCGCCCGTTGTCGAAACGCCCAGCGCCATTTCAACCAACGAACTCGAACGCGACAGCAATTCCAAACAACCCGTCAGCCCCGCCAGTGTGGTTGAAGACGAGACAAAGCGTTTTGAAGCGCAAGAGGCCAAGCCCGCCTGAGCGTCATTGTGTCAGCGGCATGTGCCCGACGATCTCCAAATCAAAACCTTCCAGCGCGTGCAGCTTGGGTGGACGATTTGACAGCAGCTTCAGTTTCCTAACCCCCAGTTCGTGCAAAATCTGTGCGCCCGTGCCGTAATCGCGCACCTCACGCAGCGGGTCGCGCCGGGCTTTGACCATCTCGCCCGTTTCATCAAAGGCCTGATAGCCGCGTAATTGATCGGCCAGCCCGACGCCGCGCATTTCCTGTTTCAAATAGAGCACCACGCCGCACCCGGCGGCGCGGATGTGTTGCAGCGCCGTTTGCAATTGCGCGCCGTAATCGTCGCGCAAACTGCCGAAGACATCGCCCAAGACCGATTGCGTGTGCACGCGCACCAGCGTGGGTTCAGCCGGGTTGATCTCACCCAGCACCATCGCCAGATGGACTTCGCCGTTGAGCATGTTTTCAAAGGCGATGGCGTTGAACTGACCGTGAATCGTGGGCACGCGCGCTTCGGCGACGCGGCGCACACAAACCTCATTGCTCATGCGGTAACGAATCAAGTCGGCGACCGAGATGATGTGCAAGTCGTGCTTGGCCGCGAAGACTTTCAATTCGGGCAAGCGCGCCATCGTGCCGTCATCATTCATGATTTCGCAGATGACGCCCGCCGGAAGCAGCCCCGCCAGCCGCGCCAAATCTACGCTGGCCTCGGTCTGCCCCGGACGCATCAACACGCCGCCATTGCGCGCGCGCAGCGGAAAAACGTGGCCGGGCCGCACGATGTCCGCAGGCTTTGACGCCGGATCAACGGCTGTCAAAATCGTGTGCGCGCGATCCGCCGCTGAAATGCCCGTGGTCACGCCGGTGCGCGCCTCGATCGAAACCGTGAACGCGGTGCCGAAGCCGCTGCCGTTCTCGGCTTCTGATACCTGCAAGGGCAGGTTCAGGAAATCGCAACGCGCCTCAGTGAGCGGCAAACAGATCAGGCCGCGTCCTTCGCGCGCCATGAAGTTGATGATTTCGGGCGTGACCTTTTCGGCGGCGCAACACAGATCGCCTTCGTTCTCACGGTCTTCGTCATCCACGATGATGACGACGCGGCCGGCGCGAAACTCGGGGATGGCTTGCTGGATGGGTGCGAAAGGCATGGGTCGGTAGTCGGTAGTCGGCGGTCGGTAGCCGGTTTCAATAGCCCAGTTCGGTGAGCTTCTCCAAGGTCAGCTTCCCTTTGGTTTGTTGTGGCAGATGCGGCAATAACATTTTTTCAACGTACTTGGCAATCACGTCCACTTCCAGATTGACCAGCGCGCCGCGTGCGAGCGCGCTCAAATTGGTTTGCCGCCAAGTGTGCGGAATCACCGCGATCTCGAACCAATCAGCACCGAGCGCCGCCACGGTCAAACTAATGCCATCCACCGCAATCGAACCTTTCTCGACGATGTAACGGCCCAACGCAGCAGGGAAGCCGATGCGCACCGTCCAGCCTGCGCCAACGGGCCGGGCTTCGACGAAGCGGCCCGTGCCGTCCACGTGGCCTTGCATCAGGTGACCGCCGAGGCGCGTCGTGGGCAACAACGCGCGTTCCAGGTTCACACGTGTGCCGGTGTGCGCCTGTTGCAGGCTGGTGCGGTTCAGCGTTTCGGCGGACAAATCTGCGGCGAACCAATCCGTGCCTTGTTCGACGACGGTCAAACAGACGCCGTTGACAGCGATGCTGTCGCCGCGTTTGGCATCGGCCAGCACGGTCTGCGCGGTGATTTCGAGCCGCGCGCCGTTGGCGATTTGCGCGAGGCGGCGGATTTGTCCCAGTTCTTCGACAATGCCCGTGAACATAAAAGTTGTAGGGCAAACTGTCAGTTTGCCCATGCTGTATCACTGGCCCACAACGGGTCACGAATCGGTTTGGGGCCGCAGTAACGGTCTGCTTACCAAGCCAGGGCAAACTAAACAGTTTGCCCTACAGTGCCGCGATGATCCCTAAAATCCGCTCTACCACTTCCTCAATCGTCAGCCCGGATGAATCAATGTAGATCGCATCCGCCGCCTGCACCAACGGCGAATCGGCGCGCGTTTTGTCGCGGTGGTCGCGCGCTTCGATCTCAGCTTGTGTAACGGCGAGCGGGCCGGTGTCGAAGCCTTTCGCCAGATCGTCGGTGTAGCGCCGCTGGGCGCGCGCTGCGGCAGTGGCATCCAAATAGATTTTGATTTCGGCGTTGGGGAAGACCTGGGTGCCGATGTCGCGTCCTTCCATCACGACGCCGCCCGCGCGGCCCAGCGCCTGTTGTTGCGCCACCAGCGCGCGGCGCACCGCCGGGATGGTTGAAACCTGCGAGGCCGCCTGGCTGATTTCCGGCGTGGCAATCTGGGCGGTGATGTTGCGCCCGTCCAGCAACACAGCCATCGCATCCACCGTGCCGATCAATTCGATGCGCGCGGTTTGGGCCAACTGGCCGAGCCGTTCGGCGTCGTCGAGCGCGATGCCTGCGCGCAACGCCCGCCAAGCCACCGCGCGGTACATCGCGCCGGTGTTGATGAAAAGATAGCCCAGGTGGCGCGCCACTTCTTTGGCAACGGTGCTTTTGCCCGCGCCTGCCGGGCCGTCAATGGCGATGATGAGTTTGCGGTCGGTCATCTACGTTTCCAGAATTTCACGCGCGAACAGCAGCGTCTGTTCAATGTCGGCGCGGCTCACATCGTAATGCGTGACCATGCGCATTTCGCGCGCGTTGATGCCGTTCGCCAGTACGCCGCGCGCTTTCAACTCCTGTGTGCATTGCGCCGTGCTCAAACCAGTACCGCTGATGTCGAAGATCACGATGTTGGTCTGCACGCGTTCGGGGTCGAGCTTGACGCCGGGGAGTTCGGCCAAGCCTTGCGCCAGCCGCTTGGCGTTCGCATGGTCTTCGACGAGCAGCTTGGGCGATTCTTCCAACGCCAGCAATCCCGCCGCCGCCAGCACGCCGACCTGCCGCATGCCGCCGCCGAGCAGCTTGCGCACGCTGACGGCTTCTTTGATAAACGCCTTGCTGCCGGCGATCAACGAGCCGACCGGCGCGCCCAGCCCTTTCGACAAACAGAACATCACCGAATCAAACGGCTGCGCGATTTCGGCAACGGTCGTATTCAACGCGAGCGCCGCGTTGAATATCCGCGCGCCATCCAGATGCACAGACAGGCCCAGCGCGTGCGCGCCGTCGCAAATCGCGCGGCTGGCGTTGAGCGAAAGCGTCGCGCCGCCGGCCATGTTGTGCGTGTTTTCCAGTGCGACCAGCGCGGTCGGCGTGACGTAATACGGCGCGCTGTGATGAATTGCAGTGCTTATCAAATCCCAGTTGAGCAAGCCTTCTTCGCCGCGCACGGGACGCAGGATCACGCCCGACAGCACGGCCGCCGCGCCCATTTCGTAATTGAAAATGTGGCTGCGTTCTTCCAGCACGACCTCGGTGCCGGGGCGCGTGTGCAGCCGGATGCAAATCTGGTTGCCCATCGTGCCGGTGGGCACAAAGAGCGCGGCCTCTTTGCCCAGCAGTTCCGCCGCGCGTTCCTGCAAGCGGTTGACGGTCGGGTCTTCGCCGTAAACGTCGTCGCCGACTGCGGCGTCGGCCATGGCGCGGCGCATGGCGGGGGTGGGTTTGGTGACGGTGTCGCTGCGTAAATCAATGAGGTTCATTTTTGATTTTTGTATTGGTTGATTGCTTCTTTGAGTGATTGGTCGTAGTTGAAAATTGCTTTGTGACTCACTGGCTGCTGTTCTCCCTCGTAACCATGCTCGATGATCAAGGTGCTGCCTTTCTTTAAGTCATCTTTGGGAAGCTGAAAGAGCACAGACTCGCCACTGCGTAGGTTTTGCGTAAAGCGATCATGAGAATCACCAGCGCGTTCTGCGCCGATGTGAAAACCCTTGGCTGGATTTGATGAATACACGTACACATCAAGGATTGTCTCGCTGTTATTCAAAACGTCATTTGATTGTTCAAAGCGCAAGCCACCATTAGCATTTTTGAGAGGGGCACCTTTTTCATCTTTGAGCATTCTTGCGAAAAAGACGTGCTGGTTTGGAGTTGCTAAAACGATTCTGCATGCGGTGTTATTTCGGAGCCGGAACCAGATCAAGCGGGAGAATTTCAAATCCTCTGTTTCTTTAACCTCAACCTTCTCAACTGAAATGATTACGTTAGGTTGGTCTGGTTGCAGTTTGCTGCGTTCGCACTGGTTTTGAATCGTTTGGCCTTTCGCTAAACAGGTGCACAAAGCTGATAAAACAATCAAAGCAGTGGTTCGCTTTAGATATTTCATGTTTCCACCTCAAACAAATGCCGCGAAGACTTCGTTCGCCAGCACCTTGCCTTTGCGTGAAATCTTCAGCGTGTCGTCTTGCCATTCGATCAAACCGGCTTCGTCCAGCCGGGTCAGGTCGTCCCGGTAGCGTTCGCGCGCATTCACGCCGAAGCGTTGCTGATGCTCGCGCAGGTTGACGCCTGCTTGCAAGCGCAGCCGCAGGAATAGGTTTTCACTCTGCCGGTCTTCGTCGTCGAGCACGCTGGTTTCGGCAATGGGTGATGCGCCGCTCTCCAGCTTGGCCAGATATTCGTGGATGTTGCGCGTGTTCGACCAGCGCGACTGCCCGTCGTAACCCGCCGCCGAAACGCCGAAGGCCCAGTACGGCGCGCCCGTCCAGTATTTCAGATTGTGCCGCGATTCGCGTCCGGGCCGCGCCCAGTTGGAAATTTCGTAATGCGCGTAGCCGTGTTTTTCGGCCTCATCCACCAGCGCGTAATACATCGCCACGGTCAAATCTTCGTCAATCGCGCGCAACTCGCCGCGCTTGATGCGATGCAGCAGCGGCGCGTCTTGATAGAGTTCGAGCAGATAGACCGACAGGTGGTCGGGCGCGAGCGCAAAGGCTTCCTGCAAATTGCGCTGCCAGGTGGCGGCCAGTTGTTCGGGTAGGCCCGCGATCAGGTCGAGGCTGATGTTGTCGAAGCCGGCTTGCCGCGCCAGATGAATCGCTGCGCGCGCCGCCTGTGCATCGTGGATGCGCCCGATCATTTGCAATTCGTCGTCGGCAAACGATTGCACGCCGAAGCTGAGCCGGTTGACGCCGAGGGTGCGCAGGTCTTGCAGGTATGCCAGCGAGACGGAACCGGGATTGGCTTCGGCAGTGATTTCGGTGTTGGGCGCGAGAGCGAATTGCGTGCGGCAGCGCGTCAGAATGCGGTCGAACTGTTCGATGCTCAGCGTGGTGGGCGTGCCGCCGCCGAAATAGAGTGTGTCTACGGTGCGCATCCCGGCGCGTTGGCTGAAATCCACCTTGGCAATCTCGGTCAGCAAGGCTTGCACGTAGCGCTCCGCCAGTTCTGCTTCATAGCCGCCAGTGGCGAAGTTGCAGTAATGGCAGCGCGCGGCGCAAAACGGAATGTGAATGTAGATGCCTGCAAGGTCTGTCATGCCGGCGGCGAGTATAGCACGCGGCCCGCGCCGGACTTCAGGCGTTGGGTGACAAGCCACAACACCCAAACGACGAATAGGAGCCAAGTCACAGCCGAAATGCGCCGCGCCCAAACTTGCGCAGGCTGACGAATTTCGTAATCGAGCGTCAGCGTGTGTTGTCCGGCAGGCAGATCAAGCAGCATCAAGCCACTTCCCGGTTCCGTGGTCAGGTTGGCGGCGTTGCCATTCAGCCGCGCGGCCCAATGCGGATAGGCGTATGTGTTGAGCCGCACGCGCACCGGTTCGGCATTGTCCACGCGGAATTCGCGGTGCTGATTGGTCAACTGTTGCGCCACGATTTGCCCGCGTCCATTGACGAAACTCAGCCCGCCGTATTCTTTGCTGGCCGCGTAGAGCAGTGTATCGGCGCTGAGCGGGCGGAAATAGATTTGGTTGGCGAAGGCCGCGAGGTAGGTGAACTCTTCCTGGTATTCCAGTTCGCGCAATTGTTCGATGGTGATGGGCGGGCGGGCCGGGTTTTCCATGTGTTGGATCAAGGCGGCGCGCGTGATTTCTACTTTGGTTTTCTTGGCGATGACGTAGGTGAACAGGAAATTACCCAGCAGCAATAGGGCAAGTCCACCGGTCAGCAACTTGCGCCCCTGTTCTGAAAACTCTGTCCGGCAGGTGAGAAAGGCGGCGAACAACAAGCCGCCGCACAAGCCTACGATGGGTTGCAGGCGCCAGGGGAATTGGATGTACGCCAGTCCGGGCAAGCGTTCCCAGAGGAGCAACGATACCGGTAGGGAGATCAGCAAACCGCAGGCGGCGAGCGCCAGACAGAACCGCAGCAACAAGCGTTGCGCTGGCGGTTGCGGCTTGCGCCAGAGTGCCAGGCCGAGCAGCGCGATCAGCGCCGTTTGCAACAGCGTGATCCAACTCGCCGCGCGATTGAGTTCAGACCAAGCCTGATGAAATTGTTTGCCGTCAGGTGCGGCGGCAAACAGGAAGTAGTTGCGAAAATCCTGCTGCGCGGTTTGCAGCTTGACCTGCACCCAACTCATTTCGAGTTGTTGCGGCACGAGGAAAAAGGCGGTCAGCGCCAAGGCCAGTAGCCCCGCCAGCAGCAGGTTTTTCCAGCCGCGCCAACCCGCCGCGGGCAAGTAACACAGCGCCAGCAGGCCGACGGCGATGGCGCACAAAAACGTCGTGATGACGTGCGTCAGCACGATCAGGCTCAGGCTGAAGGTGAAGAGCGCCGTGGCGTGTTTGACGCCATCGCTCAGCAACAACCGGTGCGCGGCCAGCAAGACCAGCGGCACAAAGGCCAGCGCCAGCCCATTCGGCAAAAACGCGCGATGCAGCGTCAGCAGGGAATACGCGGGTAAGAGCACATACAGTGTCGCCGCCAGCACGCTCGCCGTTTTGGGGAAGAACGCGCGCGCCAACAGATAGGCGTTGATTTGCGCCAACAGCAGGCAGAGCAGCGTGCTGAATTTCAGCGCGTTGATGAAGTCTGTTTGCAACAGCTTCGCCGCCAGCGCGGTCAATCCGTAAAAGAGCGGCGGATAGAACGTGAAGAAGGCATCGCCGCGTCCGCCGTCGAGCAGGCCGGCCCAGTGCGGCAGCCAATCTCCTTCGACCAGGCTCTGCGCATAGGCGCGCGTGAGTTGGTAATGCGCGGGCAGATCGCCCTGCGCGCCAAAGGCCGGATTGTTCAAGCGCGCATACGACACCCACACGGCGATGAGCAGAAAGAAGCAAACCAGCGTCAGCCCTTCTTTCAAACGTTGCGCGCTCAGACTGGCGCTGGCCGTTGCGAGCGGCAGTGAGATGGATTCGGACATGCGGGAAACCTCGCGGGGATGCGCGATAGATTTGGCGGGATGCAGGGAAACTCCGGGCGCATTTCTTACCACAAGCATGCGCGCTGCCGGTAGCAAAAAGATGGTTAGCGAAACACTCTTCACGGCCGGTCAAAATTTTTATGCTTGCTTGCTTGGGGTGGCATGACTAGAATGCCCCGCGTCCTTACAGTCCTTTAGCGTTGGCAGAAAGCTTAAAGGTTGCGCAAGCGACAAGCAGCAAGCCGGAAACAAGCCAACGTTCCATCCCCTGCACAGACGGCCTCTAACACAGTTCGGCTTTCACGATCACAACATCCCCTTCCTGTCGAACAGGAAAAACACACGCACATTGCATCCTCGCTTTGCGCGGCTTGGGCCTGACGCTCGTGGCCGCGTAACCTGGCCAACCCCACCCGGCCTTAATCGTTTGGTTGCGGATGCAGGGCAGCTTCGTATGCAGGGCATCTGAGGTGAGGAATAGTGGTGATGGATAGACGGTTTTGGATTGCCGTGGTTGGCGCGTTGTGCTGCGGACTGCTGCTGACGCAAGCCACCCGGCAATACCTGCAAACACGCCTCAACGAACAACAAGCAGAAGAGTTGACCGAAGTCGTCGTCGCGCTCTCTGACATCCCGCTCGGCAGCGAGATCGGGCCTGAGCAGGTGGGCCTGGTCAAATATCCGAAGCATCTGATCTCGCCCGAATCGGTGTTTGAGAAAGAAGCCGTAATGCGCCGGGTCGTAGTGGCCGAGATTCCGGCGCTGATGCCCGTGCTCAACCGCCACCTGGCCGCGCCGGGCACGCCGCTGGGGTTGAGCGGGTTGTTGAAACCGGGCTTGCGCGCCGTGGCCGTGCGCGTGGACGAAACCAGCGGCAACGCCGAATTGAATGACACGAACGGGTATCCGGGCAGCTATGTGGACGTGATCGCGATTATGCCGCCGCCGGTTGAGAACGCGAAGCCGGTCTCAAAAATGATCCTGCAAAACATCCGCGTGCTGGCGGGCGGCAACCCCACGCAAACGCGCAAGACGGCCTGGGGCAAAGTCGTATGGTTGGAAGTCACGCCCGTGCAGGCCGAGAAATTGAAATTGGCCGAAGCCGAGGGACGATTGCTGCTTTCGATCCGCAACGCCGCTGATCGAGTGGTCGAGACTACGCCGGGCGCCACGCGGCGCGATGTGCTGGCGGATGCGGCGCTCGAAGCACGCGCGGCTGATGAGCCGCCGCGCAAATCATCAGCATTGCGCCCAACTCGGCAGCGGCATACTCTTCCCTCCGCCACGGGCACGCCCGTGGTTCCTATGGGTGCACCGCCAGTCGAAAAAAACGGTCCGTCCGTTGAATTGATCGAAGGCCGCAAACGCACGCGCGTTGAGATTCAGTAGTAGGACTTACGCACAAGAGCGTGGAGTTCAGGCTTCAGCCTGTGTTCGCGCACTCCAAGACAGGCTGAAGCCTGA
>JAYUCP010000681.1:0-17816 GCA_043740245.1 Acidobacteriota bacterium
CCGCACCCGGCGCGCGTGCAGTTAGCAGGTGCGGGTAAAGAACCCGCACCACACTGGCAGGTTTTTGCGTAAGTTCTGCATAACAGTTTTGTTACGCACGCTGGTTGCGTATGCTCTCAGCCATGAGCCGCAAAACACAGACCAATGAAACGCATTCGCTGCTCGACCTCAACGCCGTGCTGGCCGAATTGCGCCAAGCCGCAGCAGGGTTGTCCGCCCGCGACCTCGCCGATTTGCTCGAACTCAATCGCGCGCAGCAGAAAGCCCTGACGCCGTTGCTCAGCCGTTTGCAAAGCCTCGGCCTCGTGCGCCGCTACGGCCAGGAGTTCCGCTGGGCGAATCAAAAACGCGCCTTGCTCGGTACGATTCGCCAACGCCGCCGCAAGGTCATCCATTTCATCCCCGACGATCTCGAAGCGCGCAAGCTGGGCCGCCTGCGCGTCGAACCCGAAGAATTGCACGGCGCGTTTGATGGCGACCGCGTGCTGGTCAGCCTGGCGCGTCCGAATGCGCGCGGCGAACGCGAAGCGCGGGTTGAAATGCTGGTGCAACGCGGGCAACTCAAGATCATTGGCCGCTTACATCACGGCTTCCGCGCAGCCTGGGTCGAATCGCTGGATGAAAAATTCCTTTACGACATTGATCTCTCAGGCGCCGACGGCAAAGACCTCGCCGATGGTTGGATCGTGATCGTCGAGATCACCCGCTACCCCGCCTTTCGCGTCAATCCACAGGGCCGCATCGTTGACGCGCTCGGCGCGAATAGCGATGAGCCGGGCATGGACATCAACATCGTCATCCACAAACACGACCTGCCGCACGTGTTCCCTGACGAAGTGCTGGCCGAAGCTGAAGCGTATTCCCCTGTCGTGACGGAAGAACAGCGTGCGGGCCGCGTGGATTGGCGCGCTGTGCCGACGGTGACGATTGACGGCGAGACGGCGCGCGATTTTGACGACGCCATCAGTTTGAAAAAGCTCGACAACGGCAATTTTCAACTCGGCGTGCACATCGCCGACGTGAGTTTTTATGTACGCGAAGGCACGGCGCTGGATCAGGAAGCGCGGTTGCGCGGCACGTCGGTTTATTTTCCCGAACGCGCGATTCCGATGTTGCCCGAACATTTGTCGAATGGCATTTGCTCGCTTAATCCGCAGGTTGACCGCTTGGCGCTGTCGGCGTTGATGGAAGTTGACCGGCGCGGGCGCGTGGTCAATTACCGGCTGTGCGAAACCGTGATTCGCAGCGCCGAGCGGATGACCTATACCAACGTCAACAAACTGCTCAAACACGAAGAACCGGAATTGGAAGCGCGCTATGCACCATTGCTCGACTTTTTCAAAACGATGGAAGCGTTGGCGCACATCCTCATCCAAATGCGGCGACAGCGCGGGGCGATTGATTTCAATCTGCCCGAAGCCATCTTTGAATTCGACGACGAAGGCCGCGTCGCGGGTGTGCTCAAGGCCGACCGCAACATCGCGCACCGCATCATCGAAGAGTTCATGCTGCTCGCCAACGAAACCGTCGCCGCGCACATGCAATCCCTGAACGTGCCCTCGGTCTATCGCATTCACGAAGACCCCGACCCGCAGCGCGTGATCGAATTTGCCGAATTGGCGCACGCCTATGGTTACGGCTTCCCGTTCGACGGCGTCAGTTCGCACGATTACCAGCGCCTGTCGCAGCAACTCGAAGGCAAGCCCGAAGAGAAGGTGCTGGCTTACGCGATGCTGCGTTCGTTGATGCGCGCGCGCTATGCCGCCGCCATAGACAAACCGGCGGGGCATTTCGGCTTGGCGGCGAAGACCTACACACATTTCACCTCGCCGATTCGCCGCTATCCTGACTTGTTGGTGCATCGCGTGCTGCGCGCTTTGCTGCACGCCAATCCGCAACTGGGCGAGAGCGCAGCCGCCGGTACAGTACCGGGAGCGGTAGCGACCGGGTTAGCTTCGGCACCCACACAGCCCAAGAACAAACGCCCGCCCATCCCGATTCCGTTTGCCGAACTCGACGTGATGGCCGAAGAGTCCAGCGAACGCGAGCGCGCCGCCGATGCCGCCGAGCACGAGCTTGACGATTGGCGCAAAGCCAAATTCATGGCCGAACGCATCGGCGAAGAGTACGACGGCACGATCATCAACGTGCGCGACTTCGGCTTTTACGTCGAACTGGACGAACTGTTTATCGAAGGGCTGGTCGCGGTCTCGTCCCTGAATGATGATTTCTACCGCTTTGACGAACGCATTCACGCGTTGGTCGGACGGGCCGGGCGGCGCTTTCATCTAGGCGACCGCGTGCGCGTGCGCGTTGATCGCGTGAACGTTGACCGGCATCTGGTGGATTTTTCAATCGTGAGTGCGGACGGGGAACGCCGCCAACGCAGCCGCAAGAAAAAATAATTGAAGCCTGTGCGTAAAAGAAATGCCAACAAAGTAGAGGAAATAGCTACGCGGATGACGCGGATGCAGCGGATCAGCGCGGATCAATCCGAAAAAGCATCTGCGGAAATCCGCTGCATCCGCATCATCCGCGTAGCTATTCGCTTACCGAATTACGCACACTCTTCAAATAATTGCCTGGCCGCTTAACTGACCGCTGCTGGTGGTGAACAAAACGCAAACTGCGGAATCTTCCAAACCGGCAGCGCGAGTTCCCCCAACGCCGCCGGGAAAATTCCGCAGCAGGAGCGGTCATCAATTGGCGCGCACGGCGAGCCTTAGGCCGCTTTCAGATAATGCGTTTCGAGGCTCGGTTGGCTAACCTGTGTTACAGCCGCTGCCGGAGCCGCCGCTTCGACCGCCTCTTGCGCAAAGGCCAGGCGCAGCGCGATGGGCAACAACGCCACCATGCCGACGACAGGCAATAACACCGACAACACTGGAAAATTCAGTCTTTGCAGATAGAAAAAGGGCAACTGCGCCGTCGGATCAAGCGCGTGGATTGAGATCACCAAGCCAAACAAAGCCAACATACCAGCGGGCAATACCGTGCAAACGAGGGCGATGGGCAGTGCGAGTTTGTCATAACGGTTCATAGAAGGAAGCTCCTTTCACAATTGGGTTCAGCAGAAATTTGGTTGCGACAGAGTTGGGGAGTGCAAGTACAATGCCGCGACACTGCTGGTTAGGCTGAAGCTGACAGGTCAAATTCACCTTGCGGAGGGGATACACATGCGTACTGCCATCCTTGGTTTTCCGACCGGGCTGTTTCGGTTCAGCCTCTTTTTCTTCGTCATCAGTGCGCTTTCATTACTGTGGCCGAAGTTGTCCTCAACCTTTGTGCTACATCCTGCGGCGCAACCCGCTTGCGCTTCCCTCACGTTCCGCCCGACCGCCGCGCTGGCGACACTCAACGAAAGCGGCCTCTTGTTACAACGCCTGCGCATCGGTGACGTGAACAATGATGGGCGGCCAGACTTGATTGCCGCAGTGCGTCTGACAAACGGGCGGCTCTTTGATGACGGAGCAGGCCGGATTGCCGTTTTTTTGGCCCAGGCGAATGGAGCCTT
The DNA here is from genome assembly GCA_043740245.1 of Acidobacteriota bacterium. Lineage (GTDB taxonomy): Bacteria > Acidobacteriota > Blastocatellia > RBC074 > RBC074 > JACPYM01. The sequence continues at coordinate 3,515 of JAYUCP010000681.1, forward strand.
TCAAGTGGGGCCAGGCTTGCAAATCCCCGGACGGGTTGACGTCGGTGACTTACTGCTGGCCGATTTCAACGGCGATGGCAAACTCGATCTCGCGACCTTGGCGCCGGGTGTTGGGTTGGCCGTCGTGCGCGGCGATGGGTTGGGCGGATTTTTCAATCCGGCCTTGTACAACTTCGATAGCACTGCGACGAACGGGGGGTTGGCGGCGCTGGCGGCGGGCGATTTCAATGGCGATGGCCGCACCGATCTGGCCGTCGCGCATTCGGGCAACAACTGCGTTTATGTGCTGTTCAGCACTGGCAATGGTTTTGCGAATGCCGTGCGCTTTACCGTCGGCGTGCAACCGCGCGCGTTGGCGGCTGGTGATTTCAATGTTGATGGCCGGGCGGATTTAGCGGTGGTCAACGGCGGTTCACGCAACGTGACGATGTTACTGGGGCAGGCGGCGAACCAAATGAACGTGCGCCCTTCGTTCCCGGTGGCGGGGGCGACGGGCCGGGCATTGGCTGACGATTTGAACGGGGATGGCAAACTTGACCTCGTGTTGAGTTCGAATGGGATGACGTTGGCGTTGTTGCTGTTTGGCGATGGGCAAGGCGGTTTCAGCGCGCCTCAGCCGTTGCAGCCACCGGGCACGATTTATCACGGCTATCCTGACATCAACAGTTTGGTGAGCGGCGATTTCAATGGTGACGGCCAGCGCGATTTGGCCTTGGTTCAGAACGAAGGCGTGCTGAGCACCAATGTTTATCTCGGCCTTGGCGCGGGGCAATTCGCGGGCGCGAACATCTTCGCTGCGCCAACCTTGCCGTTCGATTTGGCGGTGGGGGATTTGAATGGCGATGGCAAGCAGGATTTAGCGGTGACGGGCAACGTGCCCGGCGTCAGCGTAAACATCGGCGCGTTGGTCAACCAGACGGATTGCGCCGCGCCAAATGCGCCGCCCGTCTTCACGCCGCAGCAACCGATAGAACTTTACCCGCCCGGCGGCGAGGTTGCGCTGGGGCGCATACAGGACGCCGAAACGCCCGCCGCGCAATTGACCGCCAGTTTGCACGAAGCGCCCGCGGGGTTGTCCTTTAGTCAGTTCCGCGTGGATGTGAACGGCGGCTGGGTCTATGCCGCAGTGCGCGTGAGTTGCCAAACCGCGCCCGGCAGTTACCGCGCGACCTTGCGTGTGGCGGATGCGGGCGGCCGCACAGCCTTGGCCGAAGTGACTGTGAATGTCCTGGCCGCTTTATCCCCGCCCCCGTTGCCGTCGCTCGGCAACGACCCTTTGACGGTCCCGCTCGATGGTTCCAGGTCATTCAGATTGTTTGATTCGCTCAACTCGCCGTACACGGGGCAAGTGAGCATGACGGCTTCGCCCGGCTTCCTGGGCCGCGTGAGTGCGGTGAGTGGCAGCTATTTGATCGAGAACGCCGCGCCCGCCGGAGCGCACACGCTGACGCTGACGGCGCAAACAATTTGCGGCCCGCCGGTCACGCGCAGCTATACGCTAATGGTGCTGGCGTTGAGCGAATGCCCAGCCATGTCATTCAAGACGACGGCGCTGGAAGTGGGCAGCACCGGCGTGCTGGGCGATTTCAACGGCGATGGCGTGCTCGATGTGGCGAGCACCTTTTACCTGACGTATGGCAATCGTCTCGGCGGCTTTGAACGCAACGTGCAGTTGGTGCCTTATCCCAACACAAACGGGCTTGCGCCCGTGGCCTTGGACAAGGCGGATTTCAACGGCGACGGCTGGCTAGACCTGGCTGCGCTGACGCAAGCCGGCGACTTGGCGATATTACTCAATGATCGCACCGGATTGCTGCAAGCGCCCGTCTTGTTCGGCGTGGCTTCTGCTTATTTTCCGCCCGCCGGTTTGAATGCGTTAGTGACGGGCGATTTCAATGGCGATGGCCGACCCGATCTGGTCACAGTCGGTGACGGCACCGGCAAACGCATTGGCGTGTTGCTCAATCAAGGCGGAGCAGGGCTGCCCTTTGACGGCGTGCGCTATTTCAACGCGGGCGACAATTTGGCCGGACTGGCAACGGGTGATTTCAACCGCGATGGCAAGCTTGATTTGGCGCTGGCGGGCGAAGGCGTGACGTTGCTTTTGGGCAATGGCGATGGCTCATTTGCCGAACCGCAGGTGGTGGCGAATGCGAGTCAGGTGCTGCGGCACGCGGTGGGCGATCTGAACCGTGACGGCTTGCCCGATCTGGTTTACGTCAAGCGCCTTTCCAATAGCGTGGCTGTCATGCTCAATCGCGGCGCTGGTACTTTCAGCGAGCCGGTTGCGTATTTCAGCGGCGGCTTGCTGGCGGTCGCGGTGGTCATTGGCGATTTGAATCAGGATGGCAACGCTGATCTGGTGGTTGGCAACAACGAAAGCGGCAGCGTGGGCATCCTCTTTGGTAATGGCGCGGGCGATTTCGCCGCGCCCGCGAGCTATGCCGTTCAAGCGCCGCTCACTGCAGTTGCGCTGGCCGATTTCAATCGCGACGGTCAGCTTGATTTGCTGGCTTCGAGCTTGCCCCCCAAAGTGATTTTCGGTCTCGGCCAGGGGCGCTTCGATGCACCACGCTTGTATGCCGCCGGGAATCGCGCCGAATTGATCGTGACCGCCGATTTCACGGGCGATGGCTTGACCGATGCCGTAGTCGGCGGCCAGTTCACCAGCAACTTTCTCTTTCTTTTTCCGGGGCAAGCCGATGGCACGTTCGGCCAGCGCATCGTGTTGGCCGCCACGCCACTGAACGAAGGGCCGGTCTTTTTGCTGACGGCTGATTTCGACGGCGACCGGCGGCCCGATTTGGCGACGGCCAGCAAAGGCGGCACGGTGTCCATCTTGCGCAATCTGGGCAACGGCAATTTTTCACCGCCGGGATTCATGACGACAGATCGCGGGGCCAACTATTTGGCCGCCGCCGATTTCAACGGCGATGGCCGCCCCGATTTGGCCGTTGTCAACGCCGCCGCCCGCACGGTTTCGCTGGCGCTCAATAATGGCTTTGGCGGATTCGCCGTCGTGACGAGTGTCGCGCCCGTCTTGGAGCCAGTGTCGGTGGCGGGCGCAGACCTCAATGCCGATGGCAAACGCGACTTGATCGTGGCGGGCGCCAAGGGCGAATTCGCCGTCTTGCCGGGCGATGGCGCGGGCGGGTTTGGCGCGGCCACGTTGATGACCGTGGGCACGACGCTGCCTATCCCCACTGCGGTTGGCGCGGTGGAACGTTATCTGCTCGTGACCGAATTAAACGGCGATGGCAAACCCGATGTCGTGCTGGGCGACAACGCCAGCTATGCGCTTTACGTGTTGCTGGGCAATGGCGCGGGCGGGTTTGCCGCACCGAAACAACTATACGGAACCTGGGGCAATTACGTCACGGCGGGTGATTACAACGGCGATGGCAAGCTTGATTTGGCAAGCAATGGATTGCTGCTGGCCTTGGGCGATGGCGCGGGCAACTTCCGCGTGCAGCAAATTCCGGATGCCAGTACGAACCGGTTCTTTGCGCTGCTGGACGTGAATCGTGACGGCAAACCGGATTTGCTCAACCCGGTGAATGGCGGTGTGCAGGTTTCTCTCAACCGTACTGCCTGCGCCGGCACCGCCGCGCCCGTTGCCGCCGCCGCTGTTTCTGCCGCCGATTTTCGCGGCGCGGGTTTAGCCGCCGAACAACTCGTCACGCTGTTCGGCCCGCAACTGGCGGTGGCTGTGCGCAACGCTACGGCTTGGCCGTTGCCGAGCCATTTGGGCGGGACTTCTGTAAAGGTGCGCGACAGTGTAGGCGTCGCGCGCTTTGCGCCGCTGGTGTTTGCCGCGCCGACACAGCTCAACCTGATGATTCCCGAAGGCACGGCGTTGGGCGCTGCCACCATTGAAGTTTCCATCGGCGACTTTGTCAGCGCCGTGGCCGCCACGCAGATTGTCCGTGTCGCGCCAGGATTGTTTACCGCCGACGGCAGCGGGCGCGGGTTGCCCGCTGCCCAAGTGTTACGCGTGCGCGCCGCTGGCAGCCAGCAATACGAACCGGTGGCGCGTTACGACGCCGACCAAAATCGCTTTGTGCCAGTGCCGATTGTGTTGGGTGCGGCGAATGAGCAGGTTTTGTTGGTGTTGTATGGCACCGGCTGGCGCGGGCGCAGCGATTTGTCGTCAGTGGCCGCGACGATTGGCGGTGTCAGCGTGCCGGTGCAATACGCGGGATTGTTGACCGGGTTGGCGGGCGTGGATCAACTCAATTTGCCGCTGGGGCCGGCATTGGCTGGGCGCGGGCTGGTTGACGTTGTCGTGCGCGTGGAAGGGCAGGCGGCGAATGTGGTGCAGGTACAACTTCGCTAAGAAAGTGGATCGGCCATGACGAAATTTATCAGAAACCTACTTGTCGTGCTGCTTATTTGGGGTGTTTTGACGATGGTAGTTTATGCCTTGGGTAAAAATGAAGACATCCGACTGCTACGCGGTTTTTGGCCATTTCTGGCTTTGCTGTTGACGTGTGTAAGCATGGTCTTTTGTTGCGTGACCTTTTTTGTTCACAGGCCAAGGAGAGACTCGGCCATAGCGTTGATACTTGTTATTGTCGTTTTAGTTTGGACTGTTCAAGGGGCTGGCCGCTGGGGAGTTCGGCTGCACTTTCAACTTTACCGGCAGCAGTATGAAGCTCTCGTGCAAAGAGTCTTGGCTTCACAAAATGAAGCTGAGCGAAAGGCTATTTGTGCAAATGATTGCGGGGTTCGGTCTACTCCTTCTTTGCAGGTTGGGTTTCCTTACAATCATTTTTTCCTTTCTTCGAGTGAGATCATTTATGACCCCGCAGGTGAAATTAGTCGGTCCGGACGTCCGCCGTATGACTTTTTGATACGTGCCGAGCAACTTAGCGGCCCCTGGTACATTGGCTATTACGGCGATTGATGAGTTGGTGATTGAGAGGAAGAAATACTACGACCCTCTGCCCCGCGCTTCAGCGGTGCGCGCGGCGCCAGCACATCCAAATCCACCACGACCTCGCCGTTGCCCTACAGCGAGCTTGGGTTGGGGCCGCAGTGTAGAGCGCGGGGAAAGCCTTGCGCAACGGCGCGCGCTGGCGGCCAACGACATGGTGACTGAAGCGTTTTTCACCTTTGGCTTGCCACTTCTTGACACCCTCCCGGCACGGGCATAGAGTCCGCCCCGTGGCCCGTCAGCCCCTGCGGGCGGGCTGCCAACGAGCATCAATCCATCAACGATTTTCCATCAGTACAAAACCACAGGAGGGCGATATGAGTAGAGTTGCTATCCGAATGCTTGCGCTGTTGACCCTGGTCACGGCGCTATCCATCTGTGCGCTGGCGCAGGCCGACGTTTCCACCGCGACCGTCAAAGGCACGGTCACCGATCCGCAAGGAGCCGCCGTGGCCGGGGCCACCGTGACGGCCAAGAGTTTGAGCCAGGGCGCAACACGCACCGACACGACCAACAGCGACGGCGAGTTCACGCTGCTTTCGCTGAAGCCGGACGCCTATGAAATCACCGTCGAGGCGCAGGGCTTTTCGAAATACCTGCTGCAGGGCGTGCAATTGACGGTCGGCCAGACCGCCGCGCTGGACATCAAGCTGGAAGTCGGCAAGGTGACCAACGAAGTCACTGTCACCAGCGGGGCCTCGTTGATCGAAGTCGAGCGCACCCAGCAGGCCAACACCATCGAGAGTAAACAGATTCAGAATCTGCCCAACGTCGGGCGCGATTTCACGTCGTATGTCTTCACTCTGCCCGGCGTGTCCAGTTCCGCCGCGCCGCGTGTGCAGGGTGGCTCGCGCTTCAATTTCGGCAGCTCCGGTTTTTCCATCGGCGGCAGCAACGGGCGCAGCAACCTGATCACCATTGACGGCGGCGAGAATGAATACGGCTCCGGCCAATTGCGCTTCTTCATCAGCCCCGAAGCCGTGCAGGAGTTCCAGGTCAATCGCAACGGCACTTCGGCGGAGAACGGCTTCACCTCCGGCACTTCGGTCAACGTCGTGACCAAGAGCGGCACCAATAATTTTCACGGCAGCGGCTACATTTATTACCGCTCGCAAAAAACCTCGGGCCACAATCCGGTGTTCTTCCGCCCCGGCGAAAAGAAGCCCTTCAATCAACAGGTCTATCCTGGCTTCACGCTGGGCGGGCCGCTCAAAAAGAACAAGCTCTTCTTCTTCACCAACTACGAAAAACAGAAATCGGACGTAGGCCAGGTGCGCAGCTACACCAACAGCCCCTTCCTGCTGCCGAACGCGGCGCAGGCGGCTTTGTTGGCGCGGCTGGATGCTTCGGCGGATGCCAACGTGCGGCGCATCTCGACTAATCTGCGTAGCGCGTTGACGACCAACGCGACGACCTATCCGACGACCTTCAACCTGCTCAAGGCCAACGAAGGCTCGTTCCTTAACCGCGACCGGTTGAATTACTGGATCACGAAAATTGACTACAACCCGACCGACCGCGATTCGATCACCGGGCGCTTCAATTACTCGCGCAACTTCAACGGCCAGCTCGGCGCGTCGAATCTGACCGCGCCGAACCGCACCAATCAATTGACCGTGCGCGATTACACGACGCTGGTGACCTGGAATCACAACTTCGGCACGAGCATCGTCAACACCGCGCGCTTCCAGATTTCGCCGCGCAACAAGGCCTTCACCGAACCGGTCACGCCGGATTCGACTTCGCTGATTATTGATGGCGCGGCCTTCGGCAGCTTTGGCCGCGATTTCACCGCGCCCTTCCGCACGCAACAGAATCGCTATCAATTCGAAGACAACGTCAGTTGGGTCAAAGGCAACCACACCGCGAAATTCGGCGCTTCGTATCGCCCGGTGCGTTACACCGTGCGTAACGAACTCTGGTTCTCCGGCGATTGGACGTTCTCGTCGGGGGTCTTCCCCGTGACGCTGGCCGTGCCGGCGGCGGATCAGGCGGCTTTCGTCGGCGCGGCGGGCGCGGGCGTGCCGACCTTCACTGGCTTGCAAAGCTTCAATCGCGGTTTGCCCGTGACCGTGCGCCAGGGTTTCAACAATCCGCTCTGGACGGATAAGGCGCAATACTTCGGCGTGTTCGCGCAAGACAGTTGGAAGGTCAATCAGCGGCTGACCGTGGATTTCGGCGGGCGCGTGGATTACGACGGCGAACCCAAGCCGATTCCGCACGGCACTTACTTTTCGCCGCGCCTGGGCTTCGCCTGGGATTTGTTCGGCGATCACAAGACGGTGCTGCGCGGCGGCGGCGGCCTCTATTACGCGCCGGTGAATTACCAGGTCGTCTACGTCACCAACCTGCTCAACGACAGCGGCAATTACATCAACCAAGTGTTGCCGACAGCATCCGATGGCGCGAAAGCGCCCGCCGTGTTGTGGGCTGCCGGTATCGCGGCTGGCAAACTGCCCTTCAAGGCGCTGAGCCAGGCCGATTTCAACGCCATCGGCATCGCCACCGGACGCGGCGCGCTCAATCGCGTGATCTTTCAGGCCGACCCTGATTACAAGAACACTTACACGGCGCAAGCCAACCTGGGCATCCAGCGGCAAATCGCCAAAGACCTGAGTTTGGATGTGGCCTATCAGATGTATCGCGGCGTGCACATCCAACGCTCGCACCAACTCAACTACAAAGAATCGCCGACGGCCAACGCGCGCGGTCCGGCTTTCGGCCCGGCTTACGTGCGCGTGGACGCCACCGCCGCGCAGGTCAATAACTACGAAGCCACTGCCAATTCGATCTATCACGGCATGACCGCGTCGTTGACCAAACGCTTCAACAACTACTTCCAGTTCCAGACCAACTACACCTGGAGCAAGACGATTGACGACATCACCGATTACAACTCCGGCTTCGCGGCGGCCTTCCCGACGCGCCTGAATCTGGAGCGCGGGTTGTCGAGCTTTGACATCCGGCACAACTTCGTGGCGAGCGGCGTCTTTACCAGCCCGTGGAAAAACTACGCGCTGCGCGACATCTCGCTCAGCCCGATCATCTCGCTGCGCAGCGGCATCCCGTTCACGCTTTACACCGGCAGCGACACCAACGGCGACACGCACACCAACGACCGGCTGATTTACATCGGGCGCAACACGGGCCTGGGGCCGAATTACCGTTCAGTTGATGTGCGCTTCAACAAAGGCTTCCGCTTCAAGGGCGACAACCCGGCGCGTGTTGAATTCCTGGTCGAGGCGACCAATCTGTTCAACCGGACGAATTTCGCCTCGGTCAACGACGCCATCGGCGCGGACATCACTTCGCCCGATTACAACACCGGCACGGTAAGGCTGACCGGACGGCGCGACCGCGCGATTACGCAACCGCTGGGCTTTACGGCGGCGTTTGCGGCGCGGCAAGTGCAGTTCGGATTGAAGCTGGTGTTTTAGCGAGCGCGGCGGCTTCGACGGACAATCACGGATCAAGACGGAGTTGATCCGTGATTGTCCTGCTTGAAATGTTTGCGCCGGGAAGTATCTCTGAGTTATGACAGCGAATCAGAACCCGAACCAATCGCGCCTGTTAAGCCGCATCACTTTCAACCCCAACCAATGCGGCGGCCGTCCGTGCATTCGCGGCATGCGCATTCGCGTGAATGACGTGCTCGAGATGCTCGCCGCCGCGGCAACAGAGCAGGAAATTCTCCAGGATTATCCGTATCTCGAGCCGGAGGATATTCGCGCCTGCCTGGAGTATGCAGCAACGCAGAAGACGCGATGGTGATTCCTCGTCGCGTAGCGACGCTTGAATTTAGCCGTGGGTTTCAACCCACGGAAGGTGCGTATTTCCCCCGCGTCGCGTAGCGACGCTTGAAGTATTCGTGGAAGGACGCCATGGCAAACACCTATACCTCACTTTTCTATCACATTGTTTTCAGCACCAAGAACCGCGCTCCCTTCATTCGCCCTGACATTGAAGAACGTGTCTGGGCATACCTCGGTGGTATCGCACGCAATCACAAAATGACGGCCTTGCAAATCGGCGGCATCGAAGATCACTTGCACGCGCTGGTGCTGGCGCCGCCAACCATCGCGCCGTATGAGATCGCCAAATACCTGAAAGGCGAATCCTCGAAATGGATTCATGAGACATTCGCCGATTTGCCGGATTTCGGTTGGCAGGACGGGTATGGCGCATTCACGGTCAACAAATCGAAGCTGCCTGACGTGGTGAGTTACATCCAGAAACAACGTGTGCATCATCAGGCGAAAAGCTTTGAAGACGAATACCGGGAAATGCTCGACCTACACGGAGTGGAATATGACGAGCGGTATTTATGGGGCTGATTCAAGCGTCGCTACGCGACGCGGGGAAATACGCGCGCCTTCCGTGGGTTGAAACCCACGGCTAAATTCAAACGTCGCTACGCGACGGGCACAGCTAGCCACTACCAAAATCCATGACCAAGAAAACCCTGCTCACGTTGGCCGCGCTCGCGCTGCTTTGCTGCGCCGCCCGCTTTTTCCATTCTTCCTCTTCCGCTGCTGGGCAAACGCCGCCTGCTAAACCCAACGTCATTTACGTCGTGCTCGACGACGTAGGCTTTGCCGACCTCGGCTGTTACGGCTCCGAAATCAAAACGCCGAACATTGACCGGCTGGCGGCGGGCGGCTTGCGCTACAACAACTTTCACACGACGGCCTTGTGTTCGCCGACGCGCGCGGCCTTGCTGAGCGGGCGCAACCATCACACGGTCGGCATGCGCGCCATTTCGAACATCGTCTCCGCCGAAGAGAACACGCGCGGCAAGATCACGCCCCGCGCGGCGCTGTTGTCCGAGATGTTGCGCGAGCAGGGCTACAACACTTTTGCGTTAGGCAAATGGCACCTCGCGCCAATGCACGAGACGACGCCCGCCGGGCCGTATGACGGCTGGCCGCTGGGGCGCGGCTTTGATCGGTTTTATGGCTTCCTAGACGCCGAGACCGATCAGTGGCATCCGGCCATTACCTACGACAACCACCGCATCGAGCCACCGGCAGGGGCGCGCCGCGCGGGCTATCACCTGAGCGAAGACCTGGTTGACCGCTCCATCGAATTCATCGGCAACCAACAAATGGCCCTGCCCGGCAAGCCGTTCTTTTTGTATCTGGCGTTCGGCGCAGTGCACGCGCCGCATCAAGTCCCAAAGGAATTCATTGACCGGTACAAAGGCGTTTATGACAAAGGCTGGGATGCAATTCGCAACGAACGGCTGGCGCGGATGAAGCAGATGGGCATCGTGCCCGCCAACACCGACCTCGCGCCGCGCAACGAAGGCGTCAAGCCCTGGGACACACTGACGGCGGATGAAAAGCGCCTGTTCACGCGCTTGCAGGAAGCTTACGCCGGCTTCCTCACGCACGCCGATCAGCAGTTGGGCCGCTTGCTGGACTATCTGGCGGCGCGCGGCCAGTTGGACAACACCTTGCTCGTCCTGCTCTCGGACAACGGCGCGAGCCAGGAAGGCGGGCCGACCGGCACGGTCAACGCGACGCTTTATTACAACGGCATCGCTGAGAATGTCGCCGACAACGTTGCGCGCATTGATGACATCGGCACCGAGCGCGGCTTCAGCAATTTCCCCTGGGGCTGGGCGCAAGCGAGCAACACGCCCTTTCAACGCTACAAACAGAACACGCATTTCGGCGGCATCCGCGATCCGCTGATCGTGCATTGGCCCGCGCGCATCAAGGACAAAGGAGCCATCCGCACGCAGTTCCATCACGTCACCGACATCACGCCGACCGTGCTGGACGCGCTGAATCTGAAAGCGCCTGACAATTATCGCGGTGTGCCGCAACTGCCGCTGGCGGGCGTGAGCATGGTTTATAGCTTCGACGACGCCAACGCCGCGCCGCGCAAACGCACGCAGTATTTCGAGATGATCGGCCATCGCGCCATCTGGCACGACGGCTGGACGGCGGTCACCGCGCACGTGCGCGGCACGCCCTTCGAGCAGGACAAGTGGGAGCTTTACGACACGACCAAAGATTTTTCCGCCGTGCACAACCTGGCTGAACAACAGCCCGTCAGGCTGAAAGAGTTGCAACAACTGTGGCAAAGCGAAGCGGAAAAATACGGCGTGCTGCCGCTCGATGACCGCACGATTCAGTTGTGGTTCCCGCGTGTGCCCGAATCGCCGCAGAGCCGTTCGACGTTCACCTTTTATCCCGGTCTGGAACATTGGAACCCCGGCGCGGCGCCCGATACGCGCGGCAAGGCGCACACGATTACCGCCGAGGTCGAACGCCGCGACAAACAAGCCGAAGGTGTGCTGGTGGCCTATGGCAGCTATCGCAGCGGCTACACGTTTTATGTGCTGAACAATCGGCTGGTCTATGAATACAACTTCGCCGGCCAGTTCACGCGGATCGAATCAACGGAAGAAGTGCCGCTGGGCGCGGCGACATTGCGCTTTGAATTTCAAAAGGGCGCTGGCGCGGCAGGCACGGGCGTGCTGTTTATCAACGACAAGCAAGTCGGCAGCGCGCCGATTTCGCGCACATTGCCGTTGCTGATTTCGTGGGAAGGCTTTGATGTCGGGCGCGATTCGCTTTCGCCGGTGAGCGAGCGTTACCGCGACAAGGGCGAGTTCCGCTTCAGCGGCACGCTCAAACAGGTGGTGTTGGAGATCAAGAACTGAAACCTCAATTGTTCGACAAGCTCCTAAATCAGAACAAAGGGACACGCTTTTCACCACGAAGAATCGAAGAGACGAAGAACACGAAGAAAGACCGCAGTGATGGGGAGTTTCTTCGTGACCTTCGTTTCTTCGCCTTTTCGTGGTGAAAGCGTGTGCTGTTGCAGCGAGCTACCTATCTTTGTGAATGACAATGCTGCCGCCCCCAAGCGCCTGCGGGTTGGCACTGTCAAGATCATCCGAGGCGCCCCGCCTGTTGTCGTAGATGACCCCACCGCTGGCATTGTCCCAAATCTTGATGCGGAACTTATCCACGCCCCCGCCACCGTTGATTTGACCGTCAATGGCCGTCAGCAGGAACCTATAGTCGCCCGCGCCGTTGACCTTCCCGGAGCCTTTGTATTGGGCCTTCGCCCCGGCCACCACCAACCACTCGTAGACTGTGCTCTGGAAATTGAAGTTTCCTTCCTTGAATTGGAACTCGGTGTTGCCAGTCGGGACGTTGGCCCCCGGCTGGTACTTGGAGACGAAGCCGAAGTTCGCCCGCCCACTCAAAGTTGGGTCAGGCCCGTAGGCCCCGGCGGGCGAGTCAATCCAGCCGCCGCCCGTGACAAAGCCGCCGTTCGGGTCGTAAACGACGACGTATTGGAAGATGGACTGGCCTGCGCCGCCGTCATCGTCCGTCACCGTCAGCTTGCTCTCATAGACGCCCGCAGCGGTGAAGAGATGACTCCCATTCACCGAGCCGGAACCATTCGCCTCTGTCACCGCGCCCGCTGAGGTTGGGTTGCCAGGATCATCCCAATTCCAAATCGCCGTGTGAGTATCGGGCCTGCCCGGATCAGTGAAGCTCGCGCTAGGAGTGAGCGTGGTGTTGACCGGTATCGGGTCTAGTGGCGCAATGATCGCTCCCACCGTCGGCGCAACGTTCTGGATGTTGACGACCGCTTGCGCAATGGCGGAAAGGCCGCAGTTATCAGTAACGCGCACTTTGATGGTGCGGCTGCTTGGGCCGTCGAGTGCTGCGGCTGAGAAGGCTACATTCTGACCGGGCGTCTCAAAGCTTCCATCGTTGTCGAGGTCCCAGGCGAAGGTGAGCGGGCTGCCTTCAGGGTCGCTCCCTGAAGCCGCGACGGTGACCGATCCACCCTCATTCACAGTGTAAGGCCCACCAGCATTGACTGTAGGTGGGAGGTTGACCGACAGGGTCGCGGGGTTGGAGTTCACACTGCCGCAGGCTCCAGTCACTACCACATCGTAGAGGGCGGCATCACCCGCTACGACCGAAGCGATACTGAAACTGTTGTTCGTCGCACCGGGAATGTTGCTGCCATTCTTGCGCCATTGGTAAGCGAAGGGGCCAGTCCCGCTCGCTGTTACTGAGAGACTTGCCGTAGCGCCAAGACATATCGTTTGGCTCACCGGCTGCGTGGTAATGCGTGTTGTCGCATTCACCGTCAAACTTGCCGCGTTGGAAATCGTGCTGCCGCACGTTCCCGTAATCACGACATCATAAGACCCGGCATCACCTGCGTTGACGGCGGCAAGACTGAAAGTGCTGCCGTTCGCGCCGTTGATCGGCGTTCCGTTCTTGCGCCATTGATAAGTCAAACTATTGCCGGTCGCCGTCACCGAGAACGTCGCCGCCTGGTTTTCGCACTTGGTTAAGCTGACCGGTTGGCTCGTAATCACGGGCGCAACGCTAGAGAAATTAACTGCTACCGTGAAGAAACCGCTGTTATCACTGAAACGAGTGTCATTGATCCCAAGCGATAATTGATTGGCGCCGGCTGGAATGGTAAGTGTCTTTGGCCTGTTCCCGATCGGAAACGGATAGCCCACAATCACTCCGTTATTGGTAAAGGCTCCGACCAGCGCCATCGCCAACAAGTCAGGTCTGGGATTCATAAAGAAAGCGGGGAAGCAACCGAAATTCTCACAGCTATTCCTCACGTAGCCCGGCAAGCCGTTCGCATCGTTAAACGGATAACCTGCCCCAGCCTGCACAGTGCCACTGAGATAGGTAACCGTGAGCGTACTGCCCGGCGTAAAGGCGGCGCCGCTCGCAGCGTCAATCACGACAGGCGGAGTATTGTCGTGCGTGCCGTAATCAAACGTGGGATTCAGGCCTTGGCTCCATGGACCTGCGGTGCTCGGTATGGTCACCGTCAGCGCATTCGTGTTGCTTGCTGTACAAGGCGTTGGCGTTGGAGTCGGCGGGGCTTTGCATTTTCCCGCGGTATCCGCGAGATAGATGGCGCGAATCTCGTTGCTGGTAAGGGCGCGATTGAAGATTTCGACTTCGTCAATCAGGCCGGCAAAGTGGTTTATGTTCGAACCCTGTTTACCAATCAACGTAGGACCGACTCCGCCATTGATGGGTGCAGCGACGCCAAGTGTCTGCGCCTGTTGAGCACCGTTAATGAACAACTTCATCGTAGCGCCATCCCAGGTTGCGGCGACGTGAGTCCACGCGTTAATGGGGATTACCGAGTCACTTGCAATGGTTCGGTGATCAACGCCGGGCACTTTAATCAAGCGAAACACCACCTTGCCATCTGACAAAAACAGCGAGTATTGGGTATTCACTCCGTTCGCGCTCACGGTTCTTGAGAATAAATTGCTGTTTTTGAGAATCAGGTTGCCAGTTCAGTGTAGATGCTTGTTGGCATCCCCAATAATTTGAGAATGCGTTT
>JAYUCP010000682.1:0-7116 GCA_043740245.1 Acidobacteriota bacterium
CGGCCTTGCGCGCGGCGCAGCTTGAGTTGTGGCGCGACAAACGCTGGGAAGCGCCGTATTACTGGGCGGCGTTTACGTTGCAGGGCGAGTGGCGGTGAGTTAGGCGGGCGGCATCAGGGTCGGAATGCTTTGGTTGCGCTGGCGGCGGTAAACATTGAAGTCGCTGTCGGTGGTGAGCACAAGGCTGTCGGCGTGCAATTCGCTCATCCGCACGAGGCAGGCGTCGGCGAGCGACATCGGCACGTTGGCGTAGCGCGCCATCAAGCTTCTGACCGCAGTGATTTCATCGTTCAAGTCAAAAGCCACTTGCACCAAATTGTCTACGAGTAATTTGAGGGCTGCGTCGTTGCTGCCGACCAGCCGGTGCAACAGGAAGCAAGCTTCGGTCAGCGCCGGTTCGCAAGTTAGGAATGGGGGAAGCAAAGTAGCCATCGCTTGCTTAGCCCAAAGATGATGCTGATCGCGGCGATAGAGCGATGCGACCAGCGGTCCAGTGTCGAGTAACACAACAGTTTTCATTCGCCGAAGCCTGCAAAGTATTTTTTGTTGGTGGACAGATCGGTCGGCCCATCAACGTCTATGCAACCGATTAGGTGCGCGGCGCGGGCGGCGAAAGATTCAGGCGCAGGCTCGCCGTGCTGGGCGAGATAGTTTTCAAGATATTCGCGTGTCGGCTCTTGCTGCCGCGTCAAGTATTCCGCCAACGCTTTCCGCGCAATCGCGGTCTTGCTCGCACGGCGGAGTTTAGCCGCCGTAGTCAATTGCGCATCGAGGGCTTTAGACAATCTCAAAGTCAACGTAGTCATAAATAACCTCCTGAATGAACTGAGGCGAATGCTACTCACTCACCCCGCTTTTGCCAAGTGCAACGGACGGCTGGAGATTCCGGGCGCGTGTGGCGCTGCTTTGATTACAATGATATTGTTGTCTTGATGATTCCGCCGTTTGAGAAATTTGGATTGTTGCCGCCAGGGATTCACTGGGCTGAATGGGACGAGGTGGTCGCGCGCTTCGGCCTGACGCCGCAACGGCTGCGGTTGTTGGATGGATTCAAGACTGCGCTGGACAATCTGGCAGCGGCGGGTTGCCAGGCGGTTTATCTGGACGGCAGTTTTGTGACGCGCAAAGTCGAGCCGGAGGATTTCGACGCCTGTTGGAGCAGCGTCAGCGTCGTGCCGGAAAAGCTGCTGCCGGTGTTGCTCGATTTTTCCGACGGGCGGCGGGCGCAGAAGGCGCGCTCCGGGGGCGAGTTGCTGATTGCGGAGGCGCCGGCGGATCTCGAAGGCCAGACGGTGCTGGATTATTTTCAGCACGAAGTCCGGCGCGGCGTGGTGCGGCGCAAGGGAATCATCGGGATCAAGCTGAGGGCATAACATGAAGATCAGAAATGAGTGGCAATACCGGCACGCCAAAGCGCAGGCCGAGAAGTTTGCGGCGGCGTTGGCGGCATTCGACGAACGCCCGGCGGCGCATCCGGGAGTGCATCCGCGGCTGATTCGCGCGCAGAAAGAAGTGACGGCCAGTGAGTTGGAAGTCTTGCGCGTGGAACTGGCGGCGTATGAAAGGCTGCGGCGCAAGAAGGGCGGATTGCGCCAGTTGAAAGTAATCGCGGAGTTGCCGGAGTTGCTGGTCGAGGCGCGCATCGCGGCGGGGCTGACGCAAGCGGCGCTGGCGCAAAAATTGGGCTTGCGGCCACAGCAGATTCAACGCTACGAGGCGACCAATTACGCGCAGGCGAGTTTGGCGCGCATACAGGAAATCGCTGGCGTCCTTGAGGCCGTCGCGCAACGGCAGTAACAGCAAGTTCCAAAGCCAACCGAATGAAGCAGGTCATTCAAAATTTCCGCTCCGGCGTCCTGAAGGTAGACGACGTGCCGGCGCCGCTGGTCAAACGCGGCGGCGTGCTGGTGCGCAATGTCGCGTCGCTGATTAGCGCGGGCACCGAAAAGATGGCGGTGGATTTAGCGCAACGGTCGCTGGTGGGCAAGGCCAAAGAGCGGCCCGACCTGGTCAAGCAGGTGCTGGGCAAACTGCGGCGCGATGGGTTGATGAGCACCTTGAATACGGTCAAGGCGCGGCTCGATGCGCCGTTGGCGCTGGGCTACAGTTGCGCGGGCATCGTTGGAGAAGTAGGGCAGGGTGCCGAAGAGTTTCAGGTGGGCGACCGCGTGGCGTGCGCGGGGATGAATTATGCCTCGCATGCCGAGACGGTGTTTGTGCCGAAGAACTTGACGGTCAAGCTTCCCGCTGAAGTGGGTTTTGACGAAGCGGCGTGCGTGACCTTGGGCGCGATTGCATTGCAGGGTGTGCGCACGGCTGAGGTCAAGCTGGGCGATGCCGTGGCGGTGATCGGCTTGGGCATGTTGGGGCAGTTGACGCTTCAGATTTTGAAGGCGGCGGGTTGCCGCGTGCTAGGCATTGATCTGGACGCAGGCAAGTTGTCGTTGGCGCGGCAGTTGGGCGCGGATGCGGCGGTGTTGCGCGGCGCTGATGTCGAGTTGGCGGTGGCGCAATTCAGCGGCGGCTACGGTGTGGATGCGGTCATCATCACGGCGGCGGCTGAAACGAACGATCCGCTTGAATTGGCGGGCGTGATTGCGCGCGATCGGGCGGTGGTCTCGATGGTGGGTGCGGTGAAACTGGATGTGCCGCGCAAGGTGTATTACGAAAAAGAATTGCAACTGCGGCTGTCGCGTTCTTACGGGCCGGGGCGTTACGACGCGCAATACGAAGAGCAGGGCGTGGATTACCCCATCGGCTATGTGCGCTGGACTGAGCGCCGCAATATGCAGGAGTTCTTGCGGCTGGTGGCGACGCGGGCAGTGCGGCTGGAAGCGCTCATCACACATCGTTTCCCGATTGCGCAGGCCGCGCAGGCCTACGACATCATCACGGGCAAGACGCCGCAGCCTTACTTGGGCATCTTGCTGACCTATCCCGAAAGCGTTGCGCCGAGCACGCGGCTGATGGCGTTGAAACAGACGACGCGCAAAACGGCTGCTGTTACTTTGGGCGTGATCGGCGCGGGCAATTTCGCTAAGAGTGTGTTGCTGCCACGCCTGGCAAAGGCTGAGGGCGTGAGTCTGGTTGGATTGGCGACGGCGACCGGGCGGAATGCGAAAGCGATTGGCGAACAGTATGGCTTCGGGTTTTGCACGACCGATTACCGCGAGTTGCTGGAGCGCGCCGAGATCAACACCGTGTTGATTGCGACGCGGCACGACACGCACGCGCGGATGGTGGCGGAGGCGTTGCGCGCGGGCAAGACGGTTTATGTCGAGAAGCCGCTCGCCATCAGTGAGGATGGTTTGAATGAAGTCGCCGAGGCGGTGGCGCAAACGGACGGGCGCTTGCTGGTCGGCTTCAACCGGCGGTTTTCGGCGTTGTCGGTGGTGTTGAAGGAAAGTCTTGCGAACGCCGGGCCGTTGGCGATCACTTATCGCGTCAATGCGGGCGCGGTGCCGAAAGAGAGTTGGATTCAAAACGAAGAGGGTGGCGGGCGCCTCGTGGGCGAGGTTTGCCATTTCGTTGATTACCTGCAATTTCTGACTGATGCCGAACCGGTCGAAGTTTTTGCCTATGGTGCCAGTGCCGACACGTTAAGCATTGTGGTGAAACTCAGCGATGGCTCGGTGGGCAATATCAATTACTTTGCGACGGGCGACCGCAGCTTCCCGAAAGAACGCGTCGAAGTTTACGGCGGCGGGCGCGTGGCGGTGTTGGATGATTTTCGCGTGCTGGAATGTTGGCGCGATGGCAAGCGCAAGGTGACCAAGCGGCTGGCGCAAGACAAGGGCTTTGATCAGGAATTGGCGGCGTTTGTTAAGGCCGCGCGCACGGGTGAGGCCATGCCGATTGCGTGGCGCAGCTTGTACCTGACGACGCTGGCGACGTTGAAAATCGAGGCCGCGCTGCGCCGTGGGCAGCCGGAACAGCTTCAGTGAACCTGGCGCTCGTGTTACGCACGCTGCCTTATCTACGCTGGGAACAGGTGTTGTACCGGCCCTGGCGCGCGGCGCAATTTTCGCTGTACCGCGCCTGGCCGCGCTTGACAGCAAGGTGGACCTCAGCCGATAAAGTCTCACCATTTTCTCCCCCGCAAACGATTGCAACGTTCAGACAGGTCTTTGAAACAGATTTGGCGCACCTGTGTGTGCCGCTGGATGCAGCCGATACACGTTGGGCCGGGTTGCCTGAGGGCCGCTTTACCTTTTTGAATCGCACCTGTCACTTGCCACAGCCTGATTGGAACCGGCGTTATGAAAGCCACCTGTGGAATTATCAGCTTCACTATTTTGAGTATGCGGTTTGGTGCGCGCGCGTTTGGGCTGAAGGCGGCCAGGCGCGTCACTGGCAAGCGTGCCGCGCGTTGATTGAAAGCTGGATGCAACAGGCGCGCGTGGGTGTGAGCGATGGCTGGGACGCCTATCCAACTTCGTTGCGCATCGTCAATTGGATTTATGCGTATTGCCTGCTGGCCGAACACGAAGCCGGGAGCGCGTTTCAGCGGCGTTGGCGGACGAGCATCTATCAGCAATTGGATTTTCTGAGCCATCACCTCGAATACCATCTGCTGGCGAATCACCTGTTGAAAAACGCGAAGGCGCTGGTGCTGGGCGGATTGTTCTTTGCGGAAAAACGCTGGCTTGAATTGGGGCAGCGATTGTTGTGGCGCGAACTCGATGAGCAGTTGTTGCCGGATGGCGGGCATTACGAACGCGCGCCGATGTATCACGCGCAGACGCTGGGCGATTGGCTGGAATGTTTTGCGCTGTTGCGGGCGTCTGGCTGCGCGGTAAGCGCAGACGTTGCGCCGCGCTTGCGGGCGATGGCTGAGTTTTTGGAAGCCGTGAGTTACGCGGACGGCACGCAAGCGCAGTTCAACGATTCGGCGAATGTGGAAGACACACGCCCGTTGCTGGAAGCTGCCGCGCGAATCTGCGGGTATGAAGCGGGCCGCGCGCCGCGTGGCTTTGCGCAGACGGGCTATTTCGTTTGGCAATCCGCTGATGGCAGCGAAAAGCTGATCGTGGATGCCGGGCCGCCGTCAGTCGCCTATAACACGGCGCATGCGCACTGTGATTTGTTGAGCTATGAATTGCGCTTTGACAGCAAGCCGTTTATTGTGGACTCAGGTGTTCACGGTTACGGCGGCGATCCTTTCCGCGCTTACTGCCGTGCGACACAGGCCCACAACACAGTGAAATTCGACGGGCGCGAACAGTCCGAAATCTGGGGCGCCTTCCGGTTGGCAAGACGCGCCGAGGTGCTGGCCGCCGCAGCGCAGGGCGATGCAACAGTCTGGCAGTTTCGCGGCGCATACCGTCCCTATTACGACCGCAATTTGACACATCAACGGCTCATTCAACGGCGCATGACCGGCGAATGGGTTGTGACTGACACTGCGCAAGGCAGCGCGGTGCACGAGGCGGAGAGTTTTATCCATTTGCACCCGGCCATACACGTGCGGCAGGTGCACGACGACGGCTTAGTGATCGAATGCCAAACCGATATGCGCAGCATCCTGATCGAACCGTTCGGCGCCGCGGGCGTCGCCCTGAGCAGCGCAGTGATTCGGGGCAACACAATTCCACAGACTCCGCACGAGCGGCAACAGGCACAGGGGTGGTACTTCCCGAGCTTCGGCGTCGCACAACCGAATCCGGTCATCTGCTTCCGTTACCGGCCGCAACCGGGAACGGCTTTCGGGTACACGATCAAAACGGTCTAGCGGCGGGCCCGGGCGTTGCGCGTCCCTGCGATTCGATGAAAGTTACCTTCCTCTGTCAGTACTTCCCGCCGGAAATGGGCGCGCCCGCCGCGCGCACTTATGAACACGCGCGTTACTGGGTCGAGAACGGCCACGAGGTCACGGTCATCACCGGCTTCCCGAATCACCCGACCGGCGTCATCCATCCCGATTACCGCAACCAATGGGTCAAACGCGAAACCGTCGAAGGCATCGAACTATTGCGCACGCGCATTTACGTCACGCCTAACAAAGGCTTCACCAAACGCATTCTCAATTTTCTTTCCTTCTTCGCCTCATCGCTGTTTTTCGGCACGTTCAAGACCAAACGCCCGGATGTCGTGGTCGGCACTTCGCCGCAATTTTTCTGCGCCATTGCGGCCTGGATTTTGAGCCGCCTCAAGCGCGTGCCCTTCGTGTTTGAAGTGCGCGACATCTGGCCCGAATCGGCGATTGAGTTGGGGGTGTTGCAAAACCGCTGGCTGATTCGCGCGTTGGAGGCGATTGAGATGTTCTTGTATCGCCAGGCCGACGTCATCATTCCGGTGGCCGAATCCACCAAGCCCTACCTGATCGAAAAAGGCATCCCGGCTGAAAAAATCAAGATCGTGCCCAACGGCATTGACGCCAAATATCTGGCGCTGCCCAGCGCATCGTCAGAGCAGGCGCGCGCCGAGTTGGGGCTGACAGATAAATTCATCATCTCGTATATCGGCACGCACGGCATCTCGCACGCGTTGAACGTGGTCTTGCGCGCGGCGGATAAATTGCGCGACGACCCGCGTTTCCACTTTCTGCTGATCGGCGAAGGCGCAGCCAAGGATGAACTCAAACAATTGGCGGCTAAGTTGGAGTTGCCGAACGTGACCTTTATGAAGGCCCAGCCGCGCGAACGCCTGCTCTCGTTCTATCGCGCCAGCGATGTCAGCCTGGTGCCGTTGCGCCGCCTGCCGGTCTTCCAAAAAGTGTTGCCCTCGAAACTTTTCGAACTGATGGGCAACGGCTGCCCGATCATTTGCAGCGTCGAAGGCGAAGCCGCCGCGCTGGTCGAACGCGCCCAAGCCGGCCTGTGCATCGAACCCGAAAGCGTCGAAGCCTTGCTCGCGGCCATTCGCCAATTGCACGCCGACGCGCCCTTGCGCCAGAAACTGGGTGCCAACGGTAAACAATTCGTCACGACCTATTACCTGCGTTCGATGCTGGCGGATAATTTCTTGCACGCCCTGGCCGAGGTGAAGACACGGCGCTGGGCGCTGGCGGACGAACGGCCCAACGCCGCCGAGCAGCAACCTACTATCAGTAACTAACGGCCTGAGCAAAAGAGCATGGAGTTCAGGCTTCAGCCTGTGTGCGAGATTTCGAACGCA
>JAYUCP010000683.1:0-17797 GCA_043740245.1 Acidobacteriota bacterium
GGGCAGCGAGAATGAAAACCTGCCGGGCTTTATTGTCTTCACCGATTATCGCGGCGGGCCGATCAATGGCGCGCCGAATTGGGGCAACGGCTACATGCCTGCGGCGTATCAGGGCACGCCGTTTCGTGACAGCGGCGATCCCATCGTTGACCTCCATCCGCCCAAAGGCCGCACGCCGGAGCAACAACAGAAATGGCTGCGGTTGTTGCGTGAACTCAACGAAAAACATCTCGATCACAATCCACAAGACAGCGAATTGTCGGCGCGCATTCATTCGTATGAACTCGCCTTTCGTATGCAAACGCACGCGACCGACGCGATTGACATCAGCAGGGAATCCGCCGCGACGCAAAAACTTTATGGCGTAGGCGAACAGCCGACCGATTATTTCGCGCGGCAGGCATTGATGGCGCGGCGGCTGGTCGAACGCGGTGTGCGCTTCGTGCAAATCTTTTCGGGCGGCGGGAACTTCGAGCCGAGTTGGGATGCGCATTGGGATTTGAAAGGCAATCACGGCCAGCATTGCGCTGAAACCGACAAGCCGATTGCGGGTTTAATCAAAGACCTCAAGAGTCGCGGGCTGTTTGATTCGACGCTGATTCTTTGGCACGGCGAATTTGGGCGGTTGCCGATTTCGGAACGAATGGACGGACGCGATCACAATGCACTGGGCTTCAGCGTCTGGCTCGCGGGCGGCGGCGTCAAAGGCGGCACGATTGTGGGCGCGACCGATGAATACGGCTATCGCGCAGTCGAGAACAAGAAAACGATTTACGAATTGCACGCCACGATTTTGCGTTTGCTGGGGCTGGATTACGAACGGCTGACCTATCGGTTCAATGGCCGCGATATGCGTTTGACCGACGTGCACGGACGCGTCATCAACGAAGTGCTGGCTTGAAGCAGAAGATGTTTGCGAGGGAATCAGCTCGGCTGTGGTATCTCAGTCAGAAGCTGCATCTGATAACATTTATTATGAATCACCCAACACGACGAATAGCTTACCAGCTACACCTCGCCACCAGCAATCGTCACGCCGCCATCAATCACAATCGTTTGCCCGGTCATCCAACTGCTGGCAGATGCCGCCAGAAAGACCGCCGCGCCCGCGATGTCTTCAGGCACACCGACACGGCCCAACGGTGTAGCGGCTTCGGTCTTGCGCAAAATGTCAGGGTTCTCCCACAGGGCTTTGGCGAAATCCGTGCGCACCACGCCGGGCGCAATGCAGTTGGCGCGAATGTTGTAGCGGCCCCATTCAACGGCCAGGTTGCGCGCCAATTGAAAATCCGCCGCCTTTGAAATCGCATAAATCCCCAAATTGTGCGAGCCTTTCAACCCGCCGATGCTCGACACGATGATGACACTGCCTTCTTTGCGTTCGGCCATTTCAGGCAGCACCAGATTGCACAGCCAAAGAGTGCTGCGCACGTTGGAATCAATCACCTTGCCAAAGGCATCGTCCGTGAGTTGCGACATCGGGCCATAAACCGGATTGACCGCCGCATTACAGACCAGCACATCAATCTTGCCGTACTTGCGCCGCGTCTCAGCCACTAGGTTTTCGACATCAGCGCGCTTGCCGATGTGGCACGGGATGGCGCTGGCTTCGTGGCCTTCGGCGCGGATAGCGGCGGCGACCTCGTCGCAAGCCTCCGCCTTGCGGCTGGAGATCACGACCTTGGCCCCGGCGCGCGCCATGGCTTCGGCAATCGCCCGCCCGATGCCTTTGGTCGAGCCGGTGATGACGGCGACTTTGCCAGTGAGATCGAAAAGTGAATTGGACATGGAGTTTCCTTTGAATGAACACAGTACAGCAAGCTTTCCAGCTTGCTGCGGTTGGTAAGCCAAACTATCGGGCGCACGCTGAGGCCATACGCTACAACTACAGCAAGCTGGAAAGCTTGCTGTACCTTTATGGCGCGACAGTTTTCCTAAACCACGGATTGCCGAAATTGGTATACGGCCCGTCATCCACCGAAATCTGCACCTGCAAGCGGTAATTGGCGGGCGAAAGCATCTGGGTCTTCCCTTTCAACTTGACCAGCTTGCCGTCCAGCTTGAGCGGTTCCGACTCCCAATGAATCGTGTAATAGCCGCCCAGATCGCCACCGATGGGGCCGGTCTTCTTGAGTTTCAGCTTGCCGAAGAGGCCCGTCTCGGTGCGGCTGACCGACTTTTCTTTTTCGTTGTAGACGGTCATGGCCGTGCCTTTCAGCACACCGGCAGGCCCTTCGCCTTCGATCAGGCTTTCCCAGGTCGTGGGGTTGATTTTCTTGTAGATCTCTTTGCCCTTGAGTTTGCCCGCTGGGCCGAGCGGCGATTCGGGCACGTTCCATTCAAACGACCACGCGCCGATGAAGTAATCCAGATTCGGCGGCGGCATCGGATCAGCCGGATCAGTCGCCCGCGCCGGTTGTTGTTGCGTTTGGGTTGTTGTTGGGAAGGGAGAAAGGAGTAAGGCGAAAATCAGGATTGCGATCATAACGTTGTAGCCAGTGAATTGATTCGGATACGTTGCGTCTTTGGAGTGCGGCGGCTCGACGCCGCTTTTCGTTCGCTGCTCGAAGCTTCCGCCGTACCTCGAATTCGTCAATGACAAAAGCCAAAGCGGCGTCGAGCCGCCGCACTCCAAAGGTTACGCCGCTTCGATGCTTACGCTCCCATTGCTATTGGTTCTTAGTAGCGCTTTGCGGCCCAGCCTGTTTCGTCAGGTCTTTGCTGTCCACGATGTATTCAAACCACGGGATGAACATTTCGTCCCAGCTTTGTTCGCTCCAAAAAACTTCTTTGTCAGGCGCGGGGTTGTAGCGGTTCTTAATCGAGTTGTCGTAATGCGCCAGCGAGACCAGTTTGCTGCCCGCCGGAATCTTGAGCGGCTCGGCCAGTTCGTAATGCAACTGCCAGTTGAAATCGAACTTCGGCACGTACAGCAATACCTGCTCGCGGCCATCCGGCCAGATGACCGAATACTTGACGTCTTTGCCGCGCAAATGCATGTGCGGCGCAAAGGCAAAGAGCGTGATGGCCTCTTTGACCAGCGTCTCGCCGCCGATTTCCCAGTTGTCCACATTGGGCGGAATGTTGGGAATGCGTCCGCGCGTTTTGACTTGTTTGCCGTTGACCATGCGCGTTTCACCCAACTCTTTACCGCCCACAAAAACTGTATCTGACACGCCTTTGGTCAGCACTTCATATTTGACCGGCTGTTTGGCAAACCAGAGACCCAGGCGCGAGCGATCCTTTTCAGGTTTGCCGCTGGGTTGGTAATGCATATTGAATTGAATGAAGGTGCCCGGCGGAATGCGTTTGGCCGTGCCCGGCGCGTGGCGTTCAAAACCTTTGCCCGGTGCTTGGCCGACGAGTTTGAACGCGCCCGCGCGTGTGAAGGCATCCTGACTCAGGAAGACTTCGCGTGCGCCGCCTTCGCTGAGGCCGCCGGTATCACGCGCCGATTGGTTGTTGAGCGCCGCCGCCGCACCACTCACGGCTTTGCCATTGACGATCTTGGTGCCGGGCGGCAGGCTCACGACGTTGGCGATGGAATGATGCACGACGGCCGCATTGCCGGGCCGCAGTTCTACTTTTTCAACCCAGCGCTCTTCGGTGAAGGGCACCGGCGCATAAAAATTTTGCATCGGCAATTCGCCTTCGGCCTGCACTTCATAATCAATCGGCATTTCGATCACGACATCCGGTTCGCCGAACGTCCAGCCGGGCGCATATTTCGGCAACGCGGGCAAATCTTTGTCGCTGCCATTGGGCGCGCCGGCGTCTACCCAGGCGGTGATCGTGGCGATTTCCTTTTCGCTCAAGCGGCGGTCATTAGCGAAATGCAGCGTCGAAGTTTGCGGATCGGCAAACCAGGGCGGCATCGTGCGCTCGACGACCGCTTCGCGGATGGCTTTGCTCCACGGGCGCACTTCGGCATAAGAGGTCAGCGACATCGGGGCGGCTTCACCGGGCCGGTGGCAGTTGGCGCATTTGTTGAAGATGATCGGCGCGACATCTTTGGTGAAGGTCACCGCCGCCGCTTCATTCTTGCGGGCGATCAGGGCCACAGCCGCGATCAGAATTAAAGATGCGATAACGAAGAAACGTTTCATACATTACCTCCTCGGAAAACCTCGCCGCGGATGAACGCAGAAAAACGCTGATCTGCGTCTATCTGCGTTCATCTGCGGCGAGTCCTTATTATTGCTGGCCGCTCGAACTGGCCGCCGCCGGTTGCGGTTTGCGCAAGTCCTGTTTGTCGAGCGTGTAATCAAGATACCCGATCATCATCTCTTCCCAGGTTTGATCGCCCCACGTCACGGTAGCGGTCGGATCGGGATTGAACTTGTTGTTGGTCGAGTTGTCGTAATGCGCCACGCACAGCAGCTTGCTGCCTTTCGGCGCGAAGACTTCTTCCTTCAGCACATAGGTCAATTGCCAGGCGAAATCGTAGCGCGGCACCGAGAGCAAAACTTTGGAAGTCCCATCGGGATAGACCAGCGTGTATTTGAAATCCTTGCCGCGCACGTGCATGTGCGGATGCAGGCTGTCAATGTGACTGTCTTCTTTGAACGCGAACTCGGACTTGACCTCGTGACTGGGCGCGCCGGGCGGAATGGCGAAATTGGCTTGCGTCGCGCCCGCCGTGATGACGCGCTTTTCAACCGGCGTCTTGGCGAAGACCAGCCCGACACTCGTGCGGTCTTTGCCCGGTTCGCCGTTGGTGACGTAATGCACCTGGAAGATCAAGACCGAACCTTTGCGCACGAGCTTGGCCTGACCGGGCCGCAAGATCAACGGCGCTTCACCCGGCGCCCAGCCGATCAAACGTCCGTCAGAATCAGCGGGGCGATCATTCGTGCTGCGGCGCGACGACATCAACACACCAGGATTGACTTCGCCCGCTGGCGGCAGCGGACCGTTGCCCGGATAAATCACGCTGACGATGACGTGGTGCAAGTGGGCGCGGTCGCCCTGCCTGATCTCGGCGGCCTGCACATATCTGTCTTCGGTGAAATTGGTCGGCACGGCGAAATACTTATAGGGCACCTCGCCATTGGCCGGGACGTTGAATTCCACCGTCATCGGCAACACGGCCTCCGGCTCGCCAATCTGCCAGCCCGAAACGAATTTCGGATTGGGCGGCGCCAGTTTCGGATCGCCTTCGGCAGCGCCGCCTTCGACCCAGGCGACGATGGTGTCAATATCTTTTTGCGCCAGCCGCGCATCATTGGTGAATTGCCCGTGCTGCGGATCGGCAAACCACGGCGGCATCACGCGCGTCACGACTTTCTCGCGGATCGAACGCGCCCAGGGCCGCACTTCTTTGTAATTCATAAAACTCATGGGCGCGACTTCGCCGGGGCGATGGCACGTCATGCAATTTTTCTGAATGATCGGCGCGACATCTTTGCTATACGTCACCGCCGCTGCTGAGCCGGTGCGCAAGCCCGACACGCCAAACACGGTCAGCGCCAGCGCGCCAACCAATAAACCAAAACCACTGATTCGTTTCATAACCAAATTCTCCTGAACTATTTGTACAGCAGGCTGTCAGCCTGCTGTTTTTGGGCCAGTGATACAGTGCCAGTGACTGCGCCCACGCGCCAATCATCAGCAGGCTGACAGCCTGCTGTACACCGCTCACTTCCCTTCCACTGAAAACGCCAATAACAAATTCCCCGGCTGACCGATCAAGCGGCCATAGCCGGAGTTCGTATACAAAATCCCATTCGCAATCACCGGCCCCGCGCCATCCAGCGTGCCGCCTTTGACGTTGACGCCGCCATTCACGGCCACATAGCTTTCCGCCGCCGTATCGAAATCCCAAATGACCGCACCGTCTTTCGCTGCGTAGCCGCGCAAGTGGCCGTCCGCCGTGCCCGAAAAGACGACGCCGGGCATCACCGTCGAAGCAGCCGATTGCGCATTGCTGCAACGCGTCGTGCCCCAGGCGCATTTGGCGGGCGGGGCAGGCACAAACCAAAGCTTTTCGCCCGTGGCGATTTTCACCGCCGTCAAACCGGGCTGACGCTTTGCGCCGCCTACATCGGCCATCGGCACATAGACATTCTGCTCATCCGCCGCAAAGCCCCATTCAATGCCGCCCAGCGCGCCGCCGCCGCCGAGTTTGATCTCCCAAAGTTTCTTGCCTTGCTGGTCGGGATCGAGCGCATAAAGCACGCCGGATTTTTGTCCGGCCAACAATACCTGCTTGCCGTTGGGCAGCGTGTGCAAGATCACCGAACTGCCGAAATCGTAATCGGGCCCGGCTTGCTGCGGGCAATTGCCCGCGCCAGGCTGGCGGCAACCGACTAGGAAGTTGTCATTGGGCGAGACTTGATTGGCCCAGCGCACTTTGCCCGTCGCCAATTCAAAGGCCATCACCGCGTCGGAATGTTTGGTCTCCACATCCGTATACGAATTGCCCGTCCCGGCGTAAAGCAGCCCGCGTTTCAAATCCAGCGTCGGCGCTGCCCAAATCGCGCCGCCCGCCGGGCCGTACATTTGCGTGCCCGACGAATTCTTTTTGAAGGGCTTGGGCGCATCCTGCACGCTGTAACTTTTCCAGATGACTTTGCCGGTATAGGCATCAAGCGCGACGATGCTGCCTCTGAACGTGCAGCATTCGTATTTGCTGTCGCGCCCGGCCGTTTCCTCAAACGAAGAAAGCGGCACATAAATGCGATCACGCTGCAACACCGGCGCGCCGGTCACACGCGCCAGAAAGTGTTCTTCAATCTTGGTCTTCCAGAGCAGCGCGCCCGTCTCGGCGTCTACGGCCTGCACGCGCGATTTCTCATCGCCGAAATAGAGCGCGAACTTCGCTTTCGACCCAGCGATCTTGCCTGGCGGCACTGCGCCGACGCTGACCGCCGCGCGCACAGCCGCGCCCGTGTTCATCACCCAATACGTGCAACCGGTCTGCGCGTTGAGGCTGTAAATCAATCCGGCCTCCACCGTCAGAAACAAGCGGTCGCCGATGATCGCCGGTTGCCCCGTCGCCATCGCACCCGGATGCGCAAAGGCCCATTTCACTTTGAGCTTCGGCACATCTTCGGGCTTGATGCCCGGCTTGGGTTGATAGCGCGAGTTGTCAAAATCGCGGCCCCAGCCATTCCATTGCGGCCCATTCAAATTGATTGGCGCTGGCGCCGCCTTGCACTTGTTGACCTCCAGATTTTGCAGCGGTGCACCCGGCTGTTTGCCCGTCAGGTGAAGCGCCAGCGCGCGAATCTGTTCGGCATTCAATCCCGTCGCCTGCTGCTTCATCGCGCCGTCGGTCAGCGTTTGGATCACGTCTTCGGCAGAGCGGCGGCGGATGAGAAAGAGCGGCGGCACGCGCTCTTGCGCAGTGTCGTGGCAGAGAGCGCAACGTTGTTTATACAGCGCCTCGCCTGCGGGCGAAGTGAGCGGCGCTTGTTGAAACGCCGCGCGGCTGCCCGTGACGAACGACGCCAGCAGGACAATGAGCAAGACACCGATGATGAGTTGCGTCGTTCTTTTCATTCGCAATCGCAAGCGAGCCTTATTTCTCCGCCTTTGCTTTTGGCCCCACGCTGCGCAGGAAGGTGACGACCTGCCAAATCTGTTTGTCATTCAGCTTTTCTTTGTACGCCAGCATATCGGCGGAAACGCCCTCTTTGATCACCACAAAGATCTCGCCATCGGTCGAACCGTAATCCCACGTCTCATCCGTCAAATCAGAAGGCGTGCCGCCCGATAACGCCATGCCGCCATCGCCCTTGGCCTGCGGGCCGTGACACGATGCGCAATGGCGCGCATACAATTTCTTGCCGGCCTCAATGCTTTCGGCATTGCCAGCTTCGGGATTTGTCAGCTTCTGCGCCGCGGCATTGCGGCGTGCTTCCTGCGCGGCATGCGTCAGCCCCGCGCAAACAAAGATCAATCCGACAACCAGCAAGCGGCCCACTGCCCACTGCTTCCTATTCCTGCGGTACATCAAAATTCTCCACTAAGTATTCGGGATGCGCCGCGCGCAGATGCACGAACAGTTCGTGCACCAGATTGACGAGCTTGTTGATCCCGTAGGCGTACTCGTTGTTTTTGACCTTGAGCGACAGCGAAACGTGGCCGCGCCGGTTGGCGCAAGTCGCCAGCGCCAGTTTGCGTTCGACACGGCGATGCGGCGGCAACGCTGCGTCGTGGCGTTCCTGCACGTAGCGTTTCAAATCAGCATACAGCGGCGATTGCGCGGGCACGCCGGGCAGCAACTGCTCGAACTTCAACAGGTGTTTCGCCACGTCCACCGTCAATTGCAGCGGATGGTGATAAAACCAGGTGAAGCTGAATTGCCCTTTGCCGCTTTCGTGAAAGCCGCGAAAGACGCCACGGTCGGCATACGCTTGCAAACTCTTCCTAACTTCGCTCAAGGGCTTGTTTGTGATTTGTAACTGCGCCATGGTCATTGGACGGTTAGATAACCTTCGGATTTTTTCCCAACCTCATATGGGGGTTTTTGCAATTGAACCAGGATGATGTCTGTTGGCGTCACTTCGTTTTTGTCATGATCACGAATGAACCGAAAACGGCAACTGTCACCACCAGTGGAAATCGTTGTTGGTCGTTCCGTCCTAACCGGCCGAGACGACCGATCCATGATCTCCAGCCAAAAACGGTCGAATGCACACACGACCGGGGTCAGCGTGGGCTCACCGTGATCTATGAAAAACTGATGGAAACCACAGCGGCGCACCACCAGCACCACCGAGTCGTCAGTCTTCTCTTCAGCAAACTCCATGCTGGTTCCCTGATTGCGCTGGAACAAACGCGCCAGAGAAAGGCGGCTCAAAAAGCCAACAGGATCCCGAACGAACCAAAGCCAGACCTTCATTAGCAACCGCCAGGGCCGTTCGAGGCTTTGCTGAAAGACGGCACGCGTGAAGGCGTATGCGCTGGCTGCGTCATCCGTTGCCGCACGAATTTCCCGGAAGGCGGCGAGCACCAGCGAACAATATGCATAAATCACCCTGGCTTGCGGGTCAGGGTGCGTGACAACTCGGGCGTCAAAGACCTGTTGAGCGTGATCCCGGATGCGCGCGACGATGCCTTCGACATCGGGTAGTTCGGCAACGAGCATTCTCTCTCGCAGAGCGCGGCGGCAATTCTGCAAAAAGTAGTAACTCCAGATGTTGCTGACCAGGTTTTCGAATCGAACATGCATCTTGCTCAGTGGTTGTAAGACATACAGCCAGGCTCGACCGTTCCCAAAAAGCCCGGCTCGAACTGCTGCTTCACCCAGAATTCTTTCTTCGCCTGACAATTGATGAGCGAGGGGCGGCTCTCTTTGACCGCGATTTGATAGCAGCGTTCGAGCGCCGCTTTGAAATCGCCCGGCTGCGTGACGTATTCGCCGTGCGCGCCCAGGCCTTCGGCGACTTTGTCGTAGCGCACATTCTCTTGGAACAGGTGCATACTCAAGGTCACGGGGCTGCGGCTGTTGCCCGTCCAGGTGCCCCAGGCGTTGTTGTTATAAACGATCACGATCATCGGCAGGCGGTATTTCGACGCCGTCTCCAACTCCATGATCGTGTAGCCGATGCCCGCATCGCCCGTCACACAAATCACCGGCGAACCCTGATAGGCGGCTTGCGGGCCGACGCCGTGCCGCATCGCTACCGACGCGCCAAAGGCGTAACCGACATCGGGTCCGATGGAACCGTACTGATACGCGCCGTTCAGAATCTGGCCCGGACGATAGCCGCGCACCCAGCGCCGCATGTAACGCGCGATGCCGTAGCCGCCCGAAACATAAGTCGTTTGCTCTTTGGGCAGCTTGCCGCGATACATAAAGTCGGTCACTTCTTTGGCGATGACGGCGGGATGCACTGCGTCGGTATAACTCACGCCCTTGGCATAATAGGCTTCGTTATCATCCTCGAATTTCTTGCGGGCCGCCGCGATTTCGGCAATCCAAGCTTCGTGCTGCATTTTGGGCATGGCGTCGGTGAGGGCTTCCAGCGCGGCTTTTTCGCAACTGACCAGGCCGAGATCAATCGGCAGATTGCGCCCGATGTCTTCGGCGTTCGGATCAATGCGGATGTATTTGGCGTCGGGGCCAAAGGCGAATTCGCCGACCGTCGGCATGCAGTATTGCCCGGCCAGCACAACGACATCGGCGCTGGTTAGAGCGCCGGGCGCGGCGTTCGCCGACAAGGGACTCGCGTCAGAGAACTGCCCCTTCATCGCGCCGGATTCGACGACCGGGATTTGCGCTTTCTCGGCCAATGCTTTCAAGGCATCCCACGCGCGGCTATAAAACACGCCGTTGCTCGACACGATGATCGGGCGTTGCGCCTGTTTGAGTAGGTCAACGGCGGCGGCAATCTCTTTCGGCCCCGGATGCGGCTTGGACGCGGTGCGATAGCGCGCCTTGTCAAAGTAGTATTCGAGGTCGCCGGGTTTCTCAAAGCGTGCGCGTGTGACTTCAGCGGGAAAGTCCAGATGCACGGGGCGCGGCACGCCGCTGCGCAACTGGCGGAACGCATAGCCGCCGTATTCGTGAATGCGTTTCGGCGAGATCAACCGTTTGCCGTATTTTTTCAAGCCCTCGGTTGTCGGTTGCTGATAACCGAGTTGAATGCCGGCCTCGGTGTCTTCGTTGATGATCGCCATGTTGCTGGCGAGCACGAGCACGGGCGAGCGCGCCGCATTGGCCGCCGCGATAGCGTTGATCATATCGGTGAAGCCAGGCCCTTCGGTGCCCGAGGCCGCCGCGACTTCGCCCGTCACGCGGCAGAAGCCATCGGCGGCGCTGCACATCGCATTTTCGTGACGGCCTGAATAGGTTGGGATGCCTTCGAGCGCGATGGCATTGACGACGGGGTAATTGCCGGGACACGAGAATAAAGCCGCCAATCCTTCCTCTTTGCAAAGCCGGGCGAAGACCTGCGCGCCGGTCATCGGAAAGCCCGCTTTGACCGGCGTTGCTTTGGCGGCGGCGGCGAATTCATCCGGCACCTTGATCGGCTTTGCCTCTGCCGCAACAGAAGCCGCCGCGACTGGTTCAGTGGCGATGGCCGCCGCCATTGTTGCGCCCGCGCCAGCGGCGGCCTTGCGGATGAAGCGCCTGCGCGAGATGTCAGGTTCGGCTTCAGGATTTGTGTGCTTGTTTTTTCCGTTCATGAACTCTCCGTTCTTAAAAGTTCGCCCTGACTCCTGCTGCCTCACTCCTGAATCCTGATTTCCTAAAAAACAGGATTCAGGAATCAGGCAGCACGAGCCAATAAAAGGGTTCGGGTTGTCCTTTGCAAAAGCCTTGAAGGATGCCTGCTAACCGGTCGGTAAGCGTTGACTTCAGCGCACAGTCTACATACTATCCCGTGCAACGCAAGCGAGTTAAAACCTGGACGAAAATTCGATTGAAAAAAGCTTTCTGACAGCGCCACCGGCCTATTCGGGTTGGTCGCCGTTCTTATTCACGTTGTGTCAATCACTAACTTTGGCACCAGCTTTGGCACCAGCTTTGGAGGACAAAATTATGCGGCGTTATTTGATCCATATTGCATTGTTAGCGGTGGCGCTTTGTTTCAGCGTTCCGGCCTTTGCCCAAGCGGACAAACTGTCGGGCCGTTGGGAAGGCAAAACACAGTCGCCCCAGGGTGAACGCCCGACGACGGCGACATTCAAAAAAGAAGGCGACGCTTACACCGGTACCATCACGGGCCAGCGCGGCGAGATGCCGCTCAAAGACATCAAGCTCGACGGCGACAAGGTCACGGCCAAGGCCGAAGTCGAAACACCGCAAGGCGCGTTGACCATCAATTACGCATTCACTTTGCAAGGGGATGCTTTGAAGGGCACGGGCTTGCTCAATTTTGGCGGCAATCCGATCAGCTTCGATTTGGATTTGAAACGAAGCGGCGGCAGCGCCCAAGCTTCACCTGCCGCTCCACCATCTGCACCCAACGCGCGTCCGGCGGCGGAAGCGGCAGGCTCGGCAGCAGGCGCGTCAGGCGGTGCACAAGCCGCGCGCACCCAACGCCCCAGCATTCCGCAACCGCAACAACAACAGTCGCTGGATTATTTCGTCGGCCAATGGAGCTTCAAATACATCGGGCGCGAGAGCGGCTTCGGCCCCGCCCCGCGCGAAGGCGTGCTCATCCTGACCAAACGCGCCGACGGGCAAGCCGTCGAGGGTGTGGCGAACTGCAAACATGATGGCGGCGTGTTCAAAGAGAGCTATGTGATTACCTTCGATCAAGCGACCAAGGTGCTGAACTTTTCAGTCAAGCAACCGGACGGCGTCAATCTCAAGAGCACGGGCGACTGGTCATCGCCGATTGCCGTGCGCTTCAAAACAGAGTCCGTCAAAGTCAAGGGCACAACGCTGCAAATGCGCCGCAGCATGAGCATCATCGCGGCTCACTCGTTTTCCATCGCCGATGAACTCTCGGAAGACGGCGGCCCCTTCGTCCGGCTGGGCAGCGCAGTTTTTTCAAAAGTTGCGAGTCAGTAATCCCGGCCTCGTTATCAGACGGTTGGATATAACATGACTAAACGGCTTCGGCATTGTCCCGGCGTTTTGTTGGCAGCTTGGCTGAGTCTGTGTGGCTTGAGTGGAGCGTGGTGTCATTCCGCGCAAGCCACACAAACGGCAGCGCCGGCTGCTACTGTCTTTCATCACGTCCATCTCAATTCGACCGACCCGGCGGCAGCTTGCGATTTTTACACGCGGACATTCGACGTGACGAAGCGCACGTCGCTGGCCGGTTGGGACGCGGTGCAAAGCGAAGATGTTTACGTCCTCTTCAATAAAGTGAACAAAGCGCCCGTGGCGGCGCTCACCAGTCCGCTCTGGCATTTCGGCTGGGGCAGCACGAACGTTGAGAGCGAGTATCAAAAGCATCTGGCCAACGGCGTAACGTTTCAGACGCCGCTGACCCGGCTCAATTCCAATCTGCTGTTCGCCTATCTGAAAGCGCCGGACGGGGCGCTGGTCGAGATCAATACGGCGGCTTCGCAGGCCTTTACGCATACGCATTTATTCAGCGCCGCGCCGCTTTGCGCAGCGGAGTGGTATGTCAAACACTTGGGCGCAGTCAGCCGCACGCCGCCGCGCGAGGATTGCGCAGTGCCCTTTGCCCCGCCCAGCGAACCGCTCGGCATCATTCGCGCGCCGGTGGCAACGGTGCGCTTCGGCAATATCAGCCTGATCATTTATCCGCAACAGAAACCCGAAAAGCTGGTCAGCCCGCGCGGCCACGTGCTGGATCACTTCGCGTTGCGCGTGCCAAATCTCGCCGCGACGCTCGCGGGCCTGCGCCAGGCCGGGGTGAAGGTGCTGAAGGATGTTCATCCATTCGGCAAAAGCAAGAGCTTAGCCGCCTTTATCGAAGGGCCCGATGCCAATGAGATTGAATTGATCGAAGTCAGGAATTGAAGCCGAAACGAACAGCCCATCGAATCAAATCACAGCGGCGGCTTGAAAGGCGTCAATCTCAACGCGACTAAAGCCGAGTTCACTTAACACTTCAACAGTGTGTTCGCCCAATAACGGCGCACGTTTGCGCACTTCGCCCGGCGTAGCGGAAAGCCGCACAGGTGTATTGGCCAGCGGGATCGCGGTGGGGCTGCCGGGATAATCCACAAATTGCAACAGCTCGCGCGCCTGCACCTGCGGATCGCTCAGCACTTCCTGCAACCCATAAACCGGCCCGGCGGGCAGACGCGCGGCTTCGAGTTGTTGTATGGCTTCAGCATTGGTGCGTGCCGCCGTCCAGGCAGTCATCACTTCGGAAACCAATTGGTAATTGTCGCCGCGCGTCAAATCATCAGCGCAGCGCGGATCGGTGAGCAGGTCTGCGCGGCCCATCAATTTGGCCCAGCGTTCAAACATCGGCTGGCCAATCGTATGCACGACGATCCAGCCGTCGCGCGTGCGGTAGGTGTCGTTCGGCGCTGAATGGAAACCCGCATTGCCGCGTTGCTCGCGCACGACGCCGTTGACGTGATGTTCGGCCAGCAGCGATTGCATCAGCATCACGCCGGTGGCGAGCAGTGAACCTTCGACGATTTGTCCGCAGCCGGTGCGCTGTTTTTCAAAGAGCGCGACCAGCGTACCGAAGGCCGCGTGCAAGGCGGTGCCGAAATCTTCAAACGCGGCGGTGCTGCGCACGGGCGCGCCGGGGAAGCCTGTCAAACTCATTGCGCCGGACATGGCTTGCGCGAGCGAATCGAAGCCCGCCCGCTTGGCATACGGCCCGGTCGAACCAAAGGTCGAAATCATAGTCAGGATGATGTCGGGCTTGATTGCTTTAAGTGATTCGTAATCGAGGCCGAGTTTTTGCAAAACATCTACGGGCAGATTGGCGACGACGACATCGGCCCCGGCAATTAGGCGGCGTTTGATTTCGGCGCTTTGCGGATGGGCCGGATCGAGCGTGAGACCGCGTTTGTTGCGGTTCATGTTCATAAACAACGCGCCGTCGCCGGTTTCGCTCAAGGGCGCAAGGTTGCGGTCTTCGCCGCCGTCGCGGCGTTCGATGCGAATCACGTCCGCGCCCATGTCCGCCAGCAAGGCCGCACAATACGGCCCGGCGATGTAGCGCCCAAAATCAAGCACGCGAATTCCGGCAAGCGGCTGTGTCATAGCTTATTTGGAGTGCGACCTAAGTGAGTTTCCAAAACTCATCATAGGCAAAAGAATAAAGGCAAAGGAATGAGGGCCGGTGACCAGCAGCGCCATTCCCTTGCCGTCATTCCCTTGCCAAGTGCCTTTAGTCTTTGCGGGCGTGTCCTTCGACCAACTCAATGCGCACTTTATCCGGCCCTTCGATAAAAGCGAATTTGACCGGGCCGATGGAGCGCATCTCGTCCGTCACCTTGACGCCGTCCTTGCGCAGCTTTTCCAGCGCGTCGGCCAGATTGTCCACGCTAAAGCCGATGTGGTCGGTCGTGTGGCCTTTGGTCGAGTCGAATTCGCTGCGGCCCTTCCACTGCGCAGCATAGTTTTTTTTCGGAATTTCGATGGTGTAGATGATGATGTTGACGTTGTCGGCCTGCAGCGTAACGCTCGGCCCGATTTTCGGTTCGCGACGCGTGCTGCGCGCTTTGGCATTCATGTATTTCTTGTACCACTCACCCGCGCCAACCGGATCGGCGCTGAACAGATGCAGGTGGCCGAAGTTGTGATGATTCGCCGTGTTCAATTCGATCAGTTGTTTGTCGGGGCCTTCGACGTAAGCGTAAAAGAACGTGCCCGTCGCGCCGTTGCCGCCAATGTCGCTGATGTCTGTTAACGGCGTAAAAAACTTCGTGCCCGAGGCCAACTGCTTTTCATAGGTCGCCTTCATATCTTCAGCGCCCCAGCCGAAATGCCAGATGGCCGAAGTCAGATCGCTGTTGGGCGGCTGCACCGTTTTCGTAAACAGCATCCACGATTTTTGCGTCCAGACGGCGTCCATCAGTCCGGCGAACTTCGCT
Source organism: Acidobacteriota bacterium (assembly GCA_043740245.1). GTDB lineage: Bacteria > Acidobacteriota > Blastocatellia > RBC074 > RBC074 > JACPYM01. Next base: position 15,439 of record JAYUCP010000683.1, read on the forward strand.
TTCTCGCTGGCGAATTTGCTGGTGTAAAACTCGATGGCGGCTTTCGGATCGGTCGTGTTGAGATGCAGGTGATGCCAGTGCGCATCAACAAAGGGCGCGGCGGCAGCGGCCGGTGGTTGTGTTTGCTTGCCGTCCTGGGCGGCCTGCAAATACGTCAACGCCGACAGCGTGAGGGCGCTGAACAAACACAACGTGGTGATAACTTGTTTGCGACTTGCGAATCGGTTCATGGGTTTCGTTCCTGTTCTCAAAGAAGCCCGAGGCCACAGCAGCAAAGAGCTTCCCGTTGTGGCCCCGGCTGCGGAATTATCGGTGCTGAATGACAGTGCTAATCACTGGCGCGCACCCAGCCATACGCCGCGTTATTGCGCTGTCCGCCATTTTCCAGATAAACCAGTTTCAGTTTCTCCAGCGCATCGGCGGGCAAGGCTTTGCGCTTGGCCTTCACATCCACCTTGTAAAGCTTGGCGGCATTCAGCCCGAAGATTTTCGCCTTGTCCGCTTTGGTGATTTTCTTGTAGCCGAATTTCTCGCACATCTCGTCCGAAATCTGGAAGCGTTTGAAGGCGTCAATGCCCCATTGCGGCGAACCCCACCACAGACAATCCGTGCCCCAGACGACGTGATCCGCGCCATAGGTTTTGATGTTCTTGCCCATGCCGTGCATGCACATTTCGGGATGCACAATCGCCAGCGTGTTGAAGAAGCTGCCGATCTCGCAATAGACGTTGTTCATCTGCGGATTGCGTTTCTTGATGTCCATCAGAATATTGTGCCAGGCGAAATCGCCGGTCTTCGGGTCGTAGTTATTCAGCTCGACCCAGTTCGCGCCTTCGCTGCTGCCGTGCTGAATCGCCGAGTGGTAAACCACGAAATTGAAATCGGGATTGCGCAACGCCGCTTTCTCGATGTCTTTCGGATTGGCCAGATGACCGAGCGTGCGCGACTGATAGGAGTAGCCTTTGTGTACGCTGACCAGCTTTATGCCGCGTTTGCGCGACTCTTCGATGAACCATTGCGCGTTGTCGTCATCCACCTGGAAGCCGCCGCCCGATTGGCCCGGATCGGTGTGGCAATACCACTTCCACGACGAAATGCCATAGACCTTGATCTCGCGCTCCATCTGTTCCAGGCAGGCGGCGCGATCCATCTTGTTGGCGGCCTTGTCCCAATAATGATTCGGCGCGAGGTTGCCCTGATTCATTGCGCGTTGCGAACCGGCCAGCGCGTTGATCTCTTTGCGCGCCTGATGCATCACCCAACTCGGCAACACGCTGCCGCCACGGCCCGGCGTGCGCGCTGGCCCTTCGAGCACCTTGCCGTCCTTGTCGCGCAATTGTTCTTTGGTCGGCACGCCGGAGATGACGACTATCGAAGTCTCGCTGTCGAAGTACATCTCCTTGACGAAATTCTTGAAACCGTAAGCCTCGGCATCGTTCTTGAGTTGAAAGCCCATGTTCCTGACGAATTCCGAGTTGCGGAAGCCGCCGCCCGCGCCGCCAATGGCCGCGCCGTTGGTGAAATGCGCCTGCAAGTCAATGATGAAGTACTCGCTCTTCGGCCACTTCTCATCCACGGCGGCGGCTTCCCAGGTCTCGGCCTCATCCACTTCCCAGTGGTTCTTGCCATAGGCCATGTTTGAGGCCAGGAAACAGGTCGCCAGCCCCATCGAAGAGCGCATAAAATCGCGCCGTTGCATGCCCAGCTTCTTGGCGCGCTCGGTTGAAAGTTCGCCGATCAAATGCTCGACGTGCTTTTGCTGTTGCGTCTGCGGGCGCGGCGTGAATTCCTCATTCGACACCACTTGGGTCGGCATGGGCGAATCAACGCCCTTTTGCCGGTCACGTTCTGCTTTTGTGATCCACATTGATGATCTCCTTTGCAAAGTAAAGCAGGTTGGTTAACCTGCACCTTCCCGATTGCGGAACGTGCTGAAATCTTTCTTCGCAGCCCGGCCGCAGCAGTGAAACGCGCTTTATTTGTACTAGAAAATTGACAGTGGTTAGCTCTGTTTCGTAACTTACCGGTCGGTTAGTCGCTTGTCAAGAACGGCGGAAACAATGAGTGTGCGTCAAAGCTTTTGCGCAAGGGCGGCGTTTGGAGCCAACGGACGGCTCACGCGCGAGTAGCGCAACCCTGCCGAGGTTGCGCGGCTTCAGCAGTCGCGCCGTGGCGTATCTGTCGAGCGCCGGTTGGAGTTGCTGAAGCCGCGCAACCTCGGCAGGGTTGCGCTACTCGCGCCCGAACCGCCCATTCCTGTCAACTCACGGTTCTAGCGAATTTTTGCCGGAAAAGAGAATTGGGTTAAGCTCGTGGAATGAGCAAAAAAATCGCTGTCGCCCACGAGCGCGTAGATGAC
>JAYUCP010000684.1:0-17764 GCA_043740245.1 Acidobacteriota bacterium
TGGTCGGCTATTATCCGAAGCCCTCTAGCGGGGTCGAGCGCAACCTGAATAACAACTTCGTCGCGGGCGGCAACGTGGGCCGTTACCATTACGAACAGCCGATGGGACGCTGGGATCACATCTTCAGCGAGAACGACAAACTGCACGTCGTCGTCACCTTCCAACACGGCCAGGAATACCGTGATTCGACGGGCTTCGGGCCGCCTGCCGGCAGCGGCGACGTGGGTTCGCAGCGCACCAATCAGAACTACATTCTGTCGTGGACGCACCTGCTCTCACCGACGGCGGTGTTGGACGTGCGCGGCTCGTACGGGCGCTTCACCAGTTTCTTCCCGCGTTACACCGATTTCAGTTTGACGGCCAAGGACGTCGGCATGACGCAGATGATTCATTCGCCATCATCGCCGCTGACCACGGTGCCGCGCATCCAGATGGGTGATTTCACGACGTTGTTCGCCGCCGCTGGCAGCAGCCTCTTTACCTGGAGCAGCGACAACCAGTGGAACCTGGCACCCAGCCTGACGCTGACACGCGGGCGGCACACATTGCGCACAGGGTTTGAGTTCAATTACTACGCCGTCGCCAACGATAACCCGGGGTATTCCAACGGCTCGTTCAGCTTCAATTCGGGTTGGACGCAGCAATTCCCCGACGTGCGGCGCAACGCGCAGGTGCAGTCCGGTGGCGAGCCTGTTGCTGGGCAATCCGGCTTCGGGCTTCATTGACTGGAACGACAGCGCCTATCGCACGCGGCCTTACTATGGCTTTTACCTGCAGGACGACTGGAAGGTTTCGCAACGGCTGACCTTGAATCTGGGCTTGCGCTACGACGTGCAGGTGCCGTGGCTGGAGCGCTTCAACCGCGTCACGCGCGGCTTCGACAACCAGACCAAGAACCCCTACAGCGACGCGGTGCTGGCGAATTGGGCGACGATTCGCACCAATTGGACGGCCTGCGCGGGCGGTGACACGGCGAAGTGCGCGTCCGGCATCACCCCGGCGCGCGCGGCGCAATATCCTTATCCCGCGCCACCAGCGCAATTGACCGGCGGCTTCCTCTTTGCTGGCGCCAACGGCCAGCCCGAACGGCAGTACGACACCGATTTTACGAACATCGCGCCGCGTATAGGCGTGGCTTATCGCATCGCGCAAAAGACCGTGCTGCGCGCGGGCGCGGGCGTCTATTACCAATCGCCCACGCAAACCGGCGTCGTCGTGGGCTTCAATCAACAGACCCCCTACACGGCATCGCTCGATGGCCTGACGCCTTCGTCCGGCTTGACCGGGCCATATTCGCTGGTCAATCCGTTCCCGAACGGCCTGGCCCAAGCGACCGGCGCGAGTCTGGGTCTGGCGACCAACGTGGGTAACGGCGTCAGCTATGACCCGTCGCATTTCAAGATTCCGCGCACCTATCAATACTCCTTCGGCTTCCAGCGCGAATTGCCGTATGGGATGTTGGTCGAAGCCTCGTTCGCGGGCAATTACCAGCTTTACATCAACTTTGGCTACAACCAGAACCGTTGGAGTTTGGCTGATAACACTGCGGGTTTCGTCGACAACACCTATCTGAACCTGACGCTGCCCAATCCCTTCTTCGGCGTGTTGCCGGTCACGTCCGGCTTCGGCGCAAGCGGCACGATCTCGCGGCAAAACCTGCTGCGGCCCGACCCGATCTTCAGCGACGTGACGAACAACCTGTTGCAGAACGGGCACTATCGTTCGGACGCGCTGCAACTCAAGCTCGATAAACGTGTGCTGGGCGGCGGCAACACGGGTGTGCTGACCTTCGGCGTGGCGTACACGCTGGCCAAGGCTTACGAACAGAACCATCGCTTGAACAACTGGAACACGGCGGAGCCGCTGATTTACGAACTGGACAACACCGACAAGACGCACAATCTGTCGTTCCACGGCGTCTGGGATTTGCCCTTCGGCAAAAGCCGCCGCTTCAAACCCAATCCGGTGGCGGCGGCGCTGGTCAACGATTGGACCTTCGATTGGATCATGCAATACACCAACGGCTATCCGGTTGGCTGGCCCGACCTGCGCAACAATTGCGGCACGTGGAAGGCGGCGCAGCGGGACGAGGATCACTGGTTCAACAACGACAAGACCTGCTATGCGCAGTTCCCTTCGTTCAACGTGCGCACGACCCCGGATCGCTTCCCTGACATCCGCAACCCATCGAAGCCGCAATACAACGTGGCCCTGAACCGGTCGTTCCCCTTCAAGGAACATTACCGCTTCCTGTTGCGCTGGGAAGTCTTCAACCTGACCAACACGGTGATTCGGCCCGGGCCGGACACCAGCTTCACCAGCCCGACCTTCGGCCAGTTGCCGAAGATTCAGAATAACTTCCCGCGCGTGATGCAGGTGGCGGCGAAGTTCTACTTCTAAACGCGGTTACAGCCGCAAAACATTGCAGCCCGCTCGCCACACTGGCGGGCGGGCTGTTTTTGTCTGCCGAACGAAACGCAAACAGACCGCAACTAGACAATGCCTTGCAGGCAAAACTACAATGCCCACACCGCTCGTCAACAAAGCATTCATCACCGAAATACAAACGCGAATAACCAAGCGGAAAGGATTGTCCCAATGTGGAGCCAACAAAGAAGAGTCCCGGTTGCCCGCCAAGAACCCGTGTATGACGCTGTGATCGTCGGTTCGGGCGCGGCGGGCGGCACGATGGCCTGGGTGCTGGTCAACGCCGGCTTGCGCGTCGCCATGCTCGAAGCCGGGCCGCGCCGCGTGCACATGGTGGATTTCGCCTATCACGAGCCGTTCCCTTACGAAGACCTCTATCGCGGTTTCAAAACCGAGGAGTCACCGAACGATGCGATGCGCAAGAAATATGCTTTCGGCCCGAACGCCTACGCACCCTGGGCAAATCCGGATGAGCCCTACACGACGCCGAAAGACATGCCTTACGAATGGATGCGCGCGCGCAACGTCGGGGGCCGCACGATGTTTTGGGGGCGTTTTGCCAACCGCTTCAACGAAGCCGATTTCAAGATGCGTTCGCGCGACGGCCAGGGGTTGGATTGGCCGCTTGAGTACAAAGACATCGCCCCGTATTACGACAAGGCTGAAATTTTTATGGGCGTGTGCGGGGCCAAAGAGAATCACCCCGATTTGCCGGACGGCGACAACTTCCTGCCTCCCGTGGCGTTGAAATGTCCCGATTTTCTGCTGAGCAAAGCCGCCGGGAAACTGGGCATTCGCACGATGCGGGTGCGGCGCGCGATGCTGACCAAAGCCTATAACGGTTATGCGCATTGCCATTATTGCGCGGGTTGCGATGACGGTTGCGAGACGCAATCGTTTTACAACTCGGCGTTTCGGCAGGTCGAGCCGTTGCTGAAAAAATTCCCGCGCACCTTCACGCTGATCCCGAACGCCATGGCGCACAAGGTCAACCTCAACGGCAAAGGCGTGGCGAGCGGCGTCAGTTACATTGACAAAGCCACCGGCAAGGAACGCGAAATCAAAGCGCGCGCCGTCGTGCTGGGTTGCGGCACGCTCGAAACGACGCGCTTGCTGTTGCTGTCAAACATCGCCAATGAAAGCGGGCAGATCGGCAAAAATTTCATCGAGCATCTGGACGTAGGCGCACAGGCTTTCCTGCCCGAACTCAGTTTCGCAGACCGCGAAGAGGGCGACGGCATCGGCGGTTCGCACATCATCATCCCCTGGTTCGCCTACTTCCGTCCGAATGAGAAACGCGATTTCGTGCGCGGCTTCCAGATCGAACCTTCGGCGCGCCAACGCATGCGGCCCGACAAGAACCCGAAACGGATGCGCGGTCTGGGCGTGGCCTTCAAAAAAGAAATTCGGCGCTGGCAGGGCACGCGTGTGTCGCTGGCCTGTCACGGCGAGATGCTGCCTGGTGCGGACAAATTCGTCGAACTCGATCCCTTGATGAAAGACAAATGGGGCAGCCCCGTGCTCAAGATTCACCACCCGGTGGATGCCAATGCGACGGCGATGTACAAATACGTCCGGCAAACTTACGAAGAGTTGTTTGCCGCAGCCCGTGCGACTGACGTCAGTTTGCCTGATGCGCCTGACAAGCCGGGCCATTCGATTCACGAGATGGGCACCGTGCACATGGGCAGCGACGCCAAAACGTCGGTGCTGAATCAGTTCAATCAGTCGTGGGATGTGAAGAATCTGTTCGTGACCGACGCGTCGTCGTTCGCTTCGGGCACGCACAAAAATCCGACGCTGACGATCATGGCGCTCTCGTGGCGCGCGGCGGAGTATTTGCTGGCCGAGCGGAAGAAAGGAAATCTGTAGAAATCAAAAGGCAAAAGGCAAAAAGCAAAAGGCAAAAGGTCGGAACTTCTTTCTTGTTTCTTGAAAAAACCAGTTCCGCACTTTTGCCTTTTGCTTTTTGCTTTTTGCCTTTTGATTTTTGAGTTATGAAACGCGCGCTTCCACTCCTGCTTTGTGCCGTTCATCTGGTGTTGCTGATTTCGCTCGCGCGCCAGCATCCCTTCGGCACCTACGCCACTGAAACCGACTTCTATCACTTCTTTGCGCCCGACGCCGAACGGCTGGCGGCGGGTCAATTCCCTGTGGGCACCTATCAAGGGCCGGGCTATCCGGCGGTGTTGGCGTTGCTGGGCAAGCTGACCGGGCTCGGCGGCGATTTATTCACTGTGGGCAAATGGTTGTCGGTGGTGTGTGCGGTGTTGTGCGGCTGGCTGGTGTTCAGGCTGTGCGCGCAAGTGTTCGGCTTTTGGGCCGGCGTGGGCGCGCAATTGCTGGCGGTGGCGAGCGGCGAGTTTCCGCAATTTTCAATCAGCGCGACGACCGATGTGTTCTTTCTGACGCTGAGTCTGGCGACGTTGGTCGTGTTTACGAATGAAGCGTTGGCAATGAAGTGGCGTGTTGGCGGGGCGGCGGTGCTGGCGTCGTTGAGTTATTTGACGCGCTATAACGGGCTGTTTTTGCTGGCCACGTGTTTGCTGGGGCTGGTGGCGTTTGATTTGTTTGGGCTGACCTGGCGCGAGCGCGGGCGGCAAGCGGCGCTGTTTGCCGGGCTGTTCGTACTGGTGGCGCTGCCCTGGTTTTACTACAACGCCAAACATCACGGCTCGCCGCTTTACAACACCAACTACCTGAACATCGCCACCGAGTTTTATCCCGAACTGGTCAAAGGCGACGTCAATCAGGACGCCACGCGTGCCTTGGAAGCGCGCTTTCATTCGTTCGGGGATGTGCTGCGTTACGCTCCGCTGACCCTGCTCAAACGCTATCCGGTCAATTTGTGGGAGAGCGTGCGCAACCTCGCCGGTTCTTCCTTGATGCCGGCGGCGGTGGCCTGGCTGGCGCTGGGCGGATTGTTGCTGCTGTTGTTTGAAGGGCGCAACAAAGCGGCGCTGGTGTTGGTCAGCGCGGGATTATTTTATCTGCTGCTGATGGCGCTCAATCATTGGGAAACACGCTATTACTTTTTCGTGCTGACGTTGTGCACGGGGCTGGCGGTTTATCTGATCGTGCGCCTCTGGGAATTGACGTTTGAACTGGCGCAAGCACGGGGCTGGATCACGCAACCGGCGTTTGCGGCGTTGCCCGTGGCGCTAGTGGCGCTGCTGTTTGTGGTTACGGCACGGGCCGGACGCAAAGAGGTGCGCGCTTTCCTAGACAACCACCCGTCCGAAGTCACAGCGGTGCAGGCGTACTTGCAAAGCGTGGGCGAATGCAATGCACAGGCGCACAAACGCATCGTCGCGCGCAAACCGCATCTGCCTTATCTGTGCCGGGGCGAATGGGTTTTCTTTCCGCAGGTCAAATCGCTGGATGAACTGCGCGCGTGGCTGACGCAGAATCAGGTGGATTATCTGCTGGTCAGCCAGCGCGAATTGAAAGAGCGCAAGGAATTGAAACAGCTCGGCGATCCGGCCAAAGCGCCCGCGTGGTTGCAGCCGGTCTGGGCGCAGGGCAACCCCGTGGCCGTGCTTTACCGGCCCGTTACTGCGGCCCTAAAAGAAGAGTAGTACCTGGGCAAAAGAGCATGGCTTCAGCCTGTCTTGGAGATTGCGAAGACAGGCTGAAGCCTGAACTCCATGCTCTTTTGCCGGAGAATAAGGAGTAACTAAATGGATCAATTTCGCATCAGCGGCGGCCGGCCCTTGCGTGGACACGTCACCATCAGCGGCGCCAAAAATTCGGCGCTGCCGTGTCTGGCGGCGACGTTGCTGACGCCCGGCACGATCACGCTCAGCAATGTGCCGTACACGCGCGACCTGATCACGATGCGCCGCTTGCTCGAAGACTTGGGCGCGACAGTGCTGGTGCCCGCCTTGCGCACGCATCAGGTCAACGCCGCGACGGTCGAAAATTTTGAAGCGCCGTATGAGTTGGTCAAAACCATGCGCGCGTCGGTGCTGGTGCTGGGGCCGCTGGTCGCGCGCTTTGGCGAAGCGCGCGTCAGCCTGCCCGGCGGTTGCGCGATTGGCACGCGCCCGATTGATTTGCATCTGGCCGCGCTGGCAAAGCTGGGCGCGCAAATCGAATTGCAAAGTGGTGTCGTCAGCGCGCGGGCTGAACGTTTGCGCGGCGCCGCGATTCATTTCGACACCGTCACCGTCACGGGCACCGAGAATGTGTTGATGGCGGCAACATTGGCTGATGGGGTGACGCGCCTGACCAACGCGGCTTGCGAACCGGAAGTGACCGACCTCGTCAACCTGCTCGTCAAGATGGGCGCGCGCATCGAAGGCGCGGGCACCGCGACACTGACCATCACCGGCGTTGCAGCCTTGCAGGGCGCGGCGCACGCCATCATCCCCGACCGCATCGAGGCGGGCACCTTTCTGATCGCCGCCGCCATCACGCAAGGCGAATTGGACCTCGTGGATTGCGACCCGCGCCACCTGACCGCCGTGATCGAAAAGCTGCGCGCGGCCGGCGTCGAGATCGAAGCGACCGGCGCACACTCCTTGCGCGCCTCTGCCAACGGCCCGTTGCGCGCAGTGGATTTGACGACCGCAGTCTATCCCGGTTTTCCGACCGACATGCAGGCGCAATACATGGCGCTGATGACGCAGGCCGAGGGCGAGTGCGAGATCAACGAGACGATCTTTGAGAACCGCTTCATGCACGCCAGCGAATTGCAACGGCTGGGCGCGCGCATCCGCGTGCAAGGTTCGCGCGCGCACGTCAGCGGTAAAACGCAACTCACCGGCGCGCGGCTGATCGCGTCGGATTTGCGCGCTTCGGCTTCGCTCGTGCTGGCCGGGTTGGCGGCGGCGGGGGAAACGTTGATTGACCGCGTCTATCACATTGATCGCGGCTACGAGAAGATCGAAGAGAAGTTGCGCGCGGTGGGGGCGGAGATTGAGCGAGTCAAGAGCTAACCTTGAGTGGGGCGGTTGCCGGTCGTTTCATGAATTTGAAAACTGTGCCGTAAAGGCTTCCTTCCAATCCTTGCAAGGTATGGTGTGTGATGTCTTCCTCTTTGCCGAGCTTGCTGGTCCATGCGCCCGCGGCTAATTGCCGGGCTAGATGCGTCGGCTGTCGCGCAGTGTCAACGTAAAGAGCAACCTTCTCAAAGCCCGGCTCATAACGATCATCGTCGCAGATCACGTAGCCGAGGTTGTCAAACGCCGCCAGGAAAGCTTCAATCGTGGTCTGCCGCCGAATCCCCGGCGGCCAGTACGCCAAGCCGGCTGCATCCGGCCACCAACCATCTGTCAGTCTCGCCAGCCGCCCAAGCGATGCAGTTATATGCTGGGGTTGGTGAACTGGTCAGGCTGAAGTCTGCGGCCTTGAGGTGGGGAAAACGCCGCCGAATCTGTTCCGACATTTAGACGTACCCGCGTTCCTTCCCCCACGTGAGCCAGGCGGCAGCCATTTTCTTCACGTTCCCAGCGTCCGTGGCTGGCACCGGGTTTTCCCCCGTGATCGCGTGCAAAGCCCAAAACCAATGATCCAGATTCCGCTGCAACTCGGCGAGCAGCAAGGGCACCGCCGCTGGCCCCAGACCGATGATCCGCTGATAGGCCGGATGCAAGACCAACTCGTTGACAGAGGAAAGAAACGCTGTTTCTGCGCGCCATCTTTCAACCAGTTCACTAAAGGTTACGTCCAACGGTTGGCTCGGTTGCGTGGTCTGGATTGAGTCAGTCGCGCGGTGCTTTGGCTTTTTCGGTTTGGAACTTTTCGTGCTCAGGTTCATAAAATCAACTCGCCCTTTCGCCTATACATTTTATTCACGGCGGTATTATCCAAATCGCTGCTGAACCTGCAATACGCCACAACGATTGCTTGATCGCGTCGGATTTGCGCGCCTCAGCTTCGCTGGTGCTGGCGGGCTTGGCGGCGGCGGGGGAAACGTGGATTGACCGCGTCTATCACATTGATCGCGGCTACGAAAAGATCGAAGAGAAGTTGCGCGCGGTGGGCACCGAGATCGAACGTATCAAGAATTAAGGATCAGTGTGAAAATAATGCGGCCAACTGAAACCAACTCGCCTGACGCCTGACTCCTGATTCCTGACCATAAAACTTGGACGTATTTTGTGGTCAGTGTTCAGGAACCAGGAGTCAGGATACAGGAAAGTGGTAGCGTTATTTCCACGGCATTCCTAAGCACGCGCGAACGCGGCGGCAAACACTGACGCGCACAAAGCAATGGATTGATCGTCTGTTGCTTTGTGCGCGTCGTGCTTTGGTCGGGGGCGTGCTTGCGGCTTTGCGATTAAATTACCTGATGTCCATCACCTTGATGCGTCTACCGGTGAAAGGCCCGCCGCCGATGTTGAGTTCGACCGTGCTGTCGGGCGCGATGAAATCTACCACCGTATCAGCGGCAAGTTCATCGCGATTTACCAGCCGGATCGAGCAACGCACGCGGACGATGCCTGCCGGTTGCTTGTGCTCGTCGAAGGCGAACAGCTCGAAGGTGAGCAGGTAGTGGTCGCCCTCGACGTCCCAAACGCCCTTGGCGGGAGTTTCATTTAGCTCGCCCAGAAAGTCGGAGACTTCGGTAAAGGTTCCACCTTGGTGAAAAACATGGAAAGCATTGAAGGCGCGAAAGCCGTCCAACGGCGGGACGCTGATGAGCCAAGTGCCGGCCAGCGCTTTGCGGCGCGCTTCTTTCGCCGCTTCGATGGTGTCCAGTATGCCGCCGCCCAGGGCGGCCTGGATTGGCGGTTCGCTGGGTTCTGTCGTTTCGGTTGTTTTCTCCACTTGCCCTTGCCCGGCGAGCGCGCGGCGCGCACCCCAGCCGCGCAGGTCCTTGCTTTGTGCCAGGGTCATGGTAGACGTAAGCGTGACGAGCGTCATCAGGGCGAGTGCGGTCAAAAGATTGTTGCGTTGCATAGTTCGATTCCTCCAAGTCACTTGCGTTTCAGGTTCAGTTACGAGCGCCTGCTGGCGGCTCGCTGCAATAGGCGGGAAAGCGCTGGTGAAAAGGGTCATGCCCGGAAGAAAAATTTTGAGCCTGCGCCGCGCGGGGTATAATCCGCCCGCAGCGCACATCCTGTAACACCCTATGGCAACGCCCTCATCACAAGCAGTCACCGAGTTATTGCTCGCCTGGAACAGCGGCGATGAATCGGCTTTGGAAAAGCTGATGCCGCTGGTCTACGACGAATTGCACCGGCTCGCGCACCGTTACCTGGGCGGTGAACGCGCGGGGCATACGCTGCAAACGACGGCGCTGGTCAACGAGGCGTATTTGCGGCTGATTGATGCGAGCCGCGTGCAATGGCAAAACCGCGCGCATTTCTTTGCCGTCTCGGCGCAATTGATGCGGCGCGTGCTGGTGGATTTTGCGCGCGCGCGCCAGTACCAGAAACGCGGCGGCGGCGCGCAGCAGGTTTCATTGGAAGAGGCGCTGGTCGTTTCAAACGAACGCGGCGCTGAATTGATCGCGCTGGATGACGCGTTGCAGATGCTGGCCGCAGCGGATGAACGCGCGAGCAAAGTCGTGGAGTTGCGTTTCTTCGGCGGCCTCAGCATCGAGGAAACCGCCGAGGTCTTGCGCGTCTCGCCCGAAACGGTGAAGCGCGATTGGCAATGGGCGAAGGTTTGGTTGTTGCGCGAACTGAGTAACGAAAGCCGTGAACAAGCCTGAACGAATCCAACAAATCAAACGCATTTACCAGGAAGCCCTTGAGCGCGAGGCCAGCGCGCGCGCGGAGTTTTTGGCGGAAGCCTGCGCCGACGACGAAGCGTTGCGCCGCGAGGTCGAGGCCTTGCTGGCTTACGACGATCACACCGGGAGCTTTCTGGAAACGCCCGCTGTCAAATGGGCAGCGGAAATGCTGGCCGACGAGAAAGCAGCTTCGTTGGCCGGGCGCGAATTCGGCGCCTATCGAATTGAATCCCTGCTGGGCGCAGGCGGCATGGGCGAAGTCTGGCTGGCGCGCGACAGCCGCCTGGATCGCCAAGTCGCGCTGAAACTTTTGCCCGCGCGCTTCACGCAGGATGAAGCGCGCGTGCGCCGCTTCGTGCGCGAGGCGCGCGCAGCCTCGGCGCTCAATCATCCGAACATCCTGACCATTCACGAAATCGGCCAAGCCTCGGCGGAAGCGGGCGGCGCGCATTTCATCGCCACCGAATTCGTCGAAGGCGAGACGCTGCGCCAACACGTCGCGCGAGGCCGCTTGCCGATTGCTGCCGCGCTGGATGTGGCAATGCAGGTCAGTGCCGCGCTCAGCGCCGCGCACGAAGCCGGCATCATCCACCGCGACATCAAACCCGAAAACATCATGCTGCGGCGCGATGGCTACGTGAAGGTGCTCGATTTCGGCTTGGCGAAATTGATGGAGAAGGATGAAGGCGGAAGAATGAGGGATGAAGGCGGAAGGATGAAGGATGAAGGCGGAAAGATGAGGGATGAAGGCGGAAGGATGAAGGATGAAGGCGGAGTTGCGCCGCTGCCTCATCCCTCATCCCTCATCCCTCATCCCTCTTTGACCACGACACCGGGTTTGGTGATGGGCACGCCCGCATACATGTCGCCGGAGCAGGCGCGCGGCGTGAAAGTGGATGCGCGCACCGATCTGTTCAGCCTGGGCGTGGTGCTTTATGAAATGCTCACGGGCAAAGCGCCGTTCGCCGGGACGACAGCCGCCGATGTGATCGCGGCGTTGTTGGAACGCGAACCCGCGCCGTTGGCGCTGAGCGGCCTGGACGCATCGGAAACGCAGGAATGGATTGTGTCGAAGGCGCTGCGCAAAGACCGCGAGGAGCGTTATCAAACTGCAAAGGAATTGCACAACGACCTGAAGCGGCTGAAACAAAAGCTGGAGCGCCAGGCCGAAGCGAGTTATGCCAGCGGCGCGGTGATGCCGGCGAGCGGGTTGACCACGAATATCATGACGCCCGTTGTTGAGCGCACTGTCACGACCAATCCCAACGAAGTTGTCACCACCGCTTCGAGCGCGGAGTTTTTGCTGACCAGCTTGCTGCGGCACAAGCGCGGTGTGGCGGTCAGCCTTGTCGCGTTGCTTGCTATCGTTGTCGCGCTGGGTTACGGCGCGTACCGCTTGCTGCAAAGCGCGCCCGGCGCAACGCCGCCCGCCACGCAACGCGCGCTAACGCAATTGACCTTTGGCGCGGGCTTGCAGAGCGAGCCGACCTGGTCGCCCGATGGACGTTTCATTGCGTATAGCTCAGATCGCGGCGGCAACTTCGACATTTGGGTGCAGCAGGTCAGCGGCGGCAATCCGGTGCAGGTGACCAAAGCCGCCGCGCACGATTGGCAGCCCGATTGGTCGCCCGACGGCAACAGCCTGGCCTTTCGTTCCGAACGCGAGGGCGGCGGCCTTTTCGTCGTGCCGGTGTTGGGCGGGAACGAACGCAAGGTCTCGTCATTCGGCTATCGCCCGCAATGGTCGCCGGATGGCACGCAGCTTCTCTTTTACAGTTCGAACCTGAAAAACGTCACCGCGCCGCCGAAGATTTATGTCGTGGGGTTGGACGGCGCGCCACCGCGCGAAGTGCTGGCGTCACTGACCGGTGAATTTCCCGGACGCTTGCGCGTGGCCTGGCATCCCGACGGACAGCGGCTTTCGCTCTGGGGCGAATTGCATCGGGAAGGGTTGAGGTTTTTGACGGTGGCCTTGGCGGCCACGCAGGGTGGAACGCCCGTCAAATCGGAATTCAGCCCGCGCGTCGCCGAACAAATCAAAACGGCGTCGGTGGATCTTTTTGATTTTCGCTGGGCGCGCTCTGGGCAGGCGCTGTATTTCGAGGGCGTTTCGCGTGGCGTGCGCAATCTTTGGAAAGTGGATGTCGAACCCGCCAGCCTGCGTTGGACAAATGGGCCGGAGCGTTTGACGACCGGCGCGGGGCTGGACACCGACATCACGCTTTCGCCTGATGGAAAGAAACTGGCGTTCACCACGCGCACCGAACACACGCGGCTGTGGTCGTTGCCGTTCAACGCCGCCACCGGCCAGTTGCGCGGCGCGGGGCAACCGGTCACGCCAGTGGGGCTGAATACGCAGGGTTTCGATCTGACGCGCGATGGCAAAAAGCTCGTCTTCCTGGTGCAACGCGCCGAGCAGCGCGAGTTGTGGGAAAAATCTTTTACCGAGGGTGCCAATGGGAGCGAGAAAATGTTGTTGGCGGGCGATGAATACACGCGCTCGGCGCCGCGCTGGTCGCGTGACGGGTCGCGGATCGCGTATGTGCGCAGCCGTCCGCCCAGCCCCGAACGCAGCCAGCAATACACCTTTAACTTCGAACACGCCATCGTGGTGCTGAATGAAGGCAGCCACGACGAACAAGTGCTCACGGCGGCGCACCCGCGCCAAGGCTGGCCCTGGGATTGGACTGCCGATCAAAGCGCCATCCTGGCCAGCAGCGGACGCCAGACGCCCGAACACTGGGGCTTATTCCTGTTTCCCTTAGCTGCCGCGCCGCAAGCCGAGACGCAAAAGCGGCTGCTCGCCGCGCGCCCCGATTACGATGCCTTCAACGCGCGTTTCTCGCCCGACGAACGCTGGGTCTGTTTCATCGGCGTCAAGCGCGCGGACGCAGGCGATGCCGGAATTTATGTCGTCCCCGCGCAAGGCGGCGAGTGGGTGCGGCTGACCGAGGGCAAGTTTTATGACGACAAACCGCGCTGGTCGCCGGATGGCCGGGCGTTTTATTTCATCTCCAACCGCTCCGGCTTTTTCAATGTGTGGGGGCGGCGCTTTGATCCGCAGTCGGGCCAGCCCGTGGGCGCGGCTTTTCGCGTAACCGATTTTGAAAGCCCCGGCCAAATGATTCCACCGACCGTGGTGCAGATCGAATTGGCGCTGGCGGCCGACCGGCTGGTCGCGCCGATAATGGAAGTCGCGGGGAGCGTTTGGATTTTGGAAAACGTGGATCGTTGAGGTTTATTCAAAGCAGCCGCAAAACTTTGACGGACGCCCCGCGTACCTCTACGCATTGACAGTCCACCAGTACGCCCAGCTAACATGCCTGCGTGTTTACCGGTCGTTCGCGGCGGCGGGCGGCATCTCATCACGCACTCATACGGTTCTAAAAATATATGCACATTGTCCCATTCCTCTTACAAGTCGCGCCCAACCCTGATGACGTCAATCGGGAGTTGCAACGGCTGGCTGATCCCTTGCACAACGGGCGGGGTAACATCAGTTATCTGTATTCGCTCGACGGCTTTGATTGGACGATCATCATTCTCTATTTCACCATCCTGACGCTGCTCGCGATTCTCGGCCTCTACCGCGTGCGGATGGTTTATCAATTCTGGCGTTACCGCAACATTCGCCCGCATCCCAAGCGCAGCTTTGCCGAAACCGAGTTGCCGCACATCACGGTGCAGTTGCCGCTCTTCAACGAAATGTATGTGGTCGAACGACTGGTCGCGGCGGTCGCCGCCTTGGATTACCCGCATCATCTGCTAGACATTCAAGTGCTGGACGATTCGACCGACGAGACGGTCAGGATCGCCGAGGCCGTCGTCAACGCATACAAAGCGCGCGGCCTGGACATTCACTACATTCACCGCGACGACCGCACCGGCTTCAAGGCGGGCGCGTTGGAAAACGGTTTGAAGACAGCGCAGGGTGAACTGGTCGCCGTCTTCGACGCCGACTTCGTGCCCCGCCCCGATTGTCTGCGCCGGATGGTGGATTACTTCAGCGACGAGATGGTTGGGATGACGCAGATGCGCTGGGGCCACATCAACGCGAATTTCTCGCTGCTCACGCGCATTCAGGAACTGATGCTCGACGGCCATTTCGTGGTCGAACAGACCTCGCGCAACCGCACCGGCGCATTCTTCAATTTCAACGGCACCGCCGGCATGTGGCGCAAACAGGCCATCGAACGCTCAGGCGGCTGGCAACACGACACGCTGACCGAAGACACCGACCTGAGCTTCCGCGCGCAGTTGATGGGCTGGAAGTTCGTTTATCTCGTTGACGACGACGTGCCGGCGGAATTGCCGGTCGAGATGAACGCCTTCAAGGCGCAGCAGCGCCGCTGGGCCAAGGGCCTGGTGCAAGTCGGGCTGAAGCTGCTGCCGCGTTTGTTGAAGCATCCGCAATTGACGCGGCAACAGAAGCTGGAACTGTTCTTCCGTCTCTTCGGCAATTGCGCCGCGCCGCTGATGATCGCGCTCAGCATCCTGCACATTCCGGTGCTGATCGCGCGTTTCAATCAGGGCATGTTTCAAATGCTGCTGCTCGATCTGCCGTTGCTGACCCTGGCGACGTTTTCGGTGGTGAGCTTTTACGGCACGACGATTCTTTATCTGCATCCGAAAGAGAAGTGGCGTTTCGCCTTGATCCCGCTGGCGATGGCGATGGGCATCGGGCTGGTCTTCTCGAATACGCGCGCGGTGCTCGAAGCCTTGTTCCGCATTCAATCGAGCTTCGTGCGCACGCCGAAATACAAGGTCGAAAAGAGCAACGACAACTGGCTGGCCGTCGCCAGCAAATACCGGCGCAAGAAAGGCTGGCTGCCGCTGTTGGAACTCTCGTTCGCGCTCTACTTCGTCGTGGCCGTCTGGTACGCGCTGCGCAGCCACATTTATGCGACGGTGCCGTTCCTGATGTTGTTCCTGATTGGCTACGGCTACATGGCCGGGATGTCGCTGTTTCAAGGCAGCGCGCGGCGGCTGTTGAATGTGTTCCGGCGGCATTGAGCGATGGGAGAGATGAGAGAAATGGGAGTGATGGGACAATCACTTGATCGCCATCGCTCCCATTGCGCCTATCGCTCCCATCGCTCCCATCGCTCCCGTCCCCATTGCAACTTTTCCTTATTCGCCAACGTTACTCTCGCCTGAAAATCAAAAGGTTTGGCGCACTTGTCGTGCGTTGCTATACTGAGCCGCCTTTCGCGCAAGAGTCACATCAAACTTAAAGTGGGAAAGCTTCAGGAGGCCGGATGTTCTGTCCAAAATGTGGATCGAATCAGGGAGAGCGGCGGTTTTGCACGGTCTGCGGCACAAACCTGAACACTGTCTCGCAAGCCTTACACGGCCCGCTGCCGGGGTCTTTGCCGACGGGCGCTTCGCAATATCTCGCGCCGCCCCTTACGCCTTACGAGATGGAACGGCAGCGCGAATACGCCAAGGGCATGAAAATGTTGTTGCTGGGCGGCGCGTTTCTGGCCTTCAACATTTTGCGGTTCATCCTCTCGTTCGGGCATTCGTCATTCAATGGCTTCTTTGGTTTTATCGGGTTGGTGCTTTTCGCTGTCGGGTTGGCGCGCGTGCTGAGTTGGCGGCAGATCGCAGGCAGCGCGGCCAATGCCGTATTACAAACTTTGCCCACGGCAATGTCAGAACAAGCGCCCAGGCAGCCCATCGCAGCACCTGCGCCCCATACGGCACAACTCAATCAAGCACCCAAGCCGGTATTCTCGGCTGTCCCGCCCGGCACGCGCACGGACGAATTGGAACCCGCGCGGCTGACGAATCATGCGACACCGGCGGTCAGCAATTTCGCGCCCAGTGTCACCGAAGACGACACGCGGCATTTGCCCAACCAAAAAACAAACTGGAAGATGGAGTAAAAAGTTATGTTCTGTCCTCAATGCGCTGCGCCAGCCGATCATGGCATCAAGTATTGCAAGCAATGCGGCATCAATTTGCGCCGCATTCAGGGCGTGATGTCGCGCGGCGGCGCCGGCATGAGTTGGAACGACGCCTGGATGGAAGAGCACCTGGAAGAACGCCGCAATAAGCGCAAGAAGACGCCGGAAGAGAAACGTCTCGAAGAGATCAAGGCTGGAGTTATCGTGGGCAGCAGCGGCTTGGCGCTCACCATCTTTTTCAGCTTTTTATTCGACGCCATCGCCAACAACGTCGGTGGGCCGCAAGCCGAAATCCTGCGCAGTATGTGGGCCACTGGGCTGATCCCCTTGTTCATCGGGCTGGCGCTGATTTTCAACGGCGTCTACCTCAGCAAACGGCTAGTCGAATTGAAACGCGGGCAAGCGCAACCGTTGCCACCGCTGGCGCCGCCCCAAGCACAACCATTGTTTGGCGCGGTTGACACGGCGCGCGGCATGCAATTACCCGCCGCGAATACGTCGGTGAGCGTGACCGAACATACGACCGCGCATCTGGGCGCGGCGACCGCCGTCAAAGTACCGCGCGAAACCAATTAGCACGCACCCGTTCACCGACATCCCGGCAGCCCGTAACCGTGAATCAGATCGTTAGTCAGGAGGAATCCCTAAATGTTTTGCCCGCGCTGTGGCTCTCAAAACGCCGCTGATGCCCGCTTTTGCCGCAACTGCGCGCACGCTTTCACGCAAACCGCCGGACAACCGCCGCCTGCCGCGCCCAATCCCTGGCAACCTTCGGCGCAAAAACCGCCGGCTGATTTGCCTTATCCGGGTTATCAAGGCCCCAGCGCACAGCCACCGAGTTATCCGTCCGCGCCGCCCAACTTGCAACAAAGCTATGCCAACAGCGGCTACGGGCAACCACCGGGCGCAAGCGGGCGCGCGATAGCTTCACTGGTGTTGATGCTGGTGGCGTTCTTTGTCGGCTGCGGTCCGTTCCTAAGCATTCCCGCCTTAATTCTGGGCAAGCAGGAACTCGACGCCATACGCACCGGGCGCGCGCCCAAGGCGGGTGAGACGCTGGCGAAGTTCGGCTTTTATGGCGGCATCGCCGTGACGATTATCTATTGCGGTATCGGCGTAATTTACGGTGTGTTGATCGGCTTCGCAGGTTTGATGAGCACGTTTAATTGATGAACGACACGCCTTCCCTCAATTCGATTCCATACGAATACGCCTGGCCGGTGGCGTCCGCGCGCCCGTTCACGCGTGGCGATCAAATCCAGTATGGCGTTGTCATTGCCGCAGCCACTGCCGTGCTTGGCATCGCGCGTTATTTGCGCCCGTCTGCGCGCGGCTTTGGCACGCACGAACAATTGGGCCTGCCGGCCTGCACTTTTCTGAAGCTGACCGGCATTCCCTGTCCGAGTTGCGGCTTGACGACCAGCTTTGCGCACGCGGCGCATTGGCACTGGCTGGCTTCCTTCGTCACGCAACCGTTCGGCTTCATAGCCTTTTGCCTGACGGCGCTGAGCATTCCGCTGGCGTTTTATTTGCTCTACCGCCGCGTCGTGTGGGGGCAGTTGTTGCACGCGCGTGCGACCAATCGCATTATTTATGCGCTGCTCGTGTTTTATCTGCTGAGTTGGATTTACAAAATCATCGTGATGACTTAACCGGAGATTTGCCCCTATGAAAAAGGCTTTTGCACTTGCCTGCCTGCTGTCTTTCAACGCTCTGCTCATTCAAGCTATGCCCAAGATTCAAG
>JAYUCP010000685.1:0-2910 GCA_043740245.1 Acidobacteriota bacterium
GGATGACGCGGATGCGGCGGATCAGCGCGGATCAACCCGAAAAAGAATCTGCGGAAATCCGCTACATCCGCGTCATCCGCGTATCTATTCGCTTGTCGAAGTACGCACACGCTTCGATAAACTATGCAAGCACGCCTGTGCCTTGCCTGCTGCACCTGTAATTAGAACTCTGAGGAAAACATGAAACACGCATCCACTCTGTTAGTCGCTGTCTGTTGGCTGTCGCTGAGCTGCACCGGTTTTGCGCAAGTGAAACCGAACGAAAGCTTCTTCAAGACCAAAGATGGCGTAAAGATCGTCTACTACACCATCGGCAAAGGTTCGCCCGTCATTCTGATTCACGGTTATACGGGCAGCGCGCTGGGCAATTGGTTTCGCAACGGCGTGGCCGAGGCGCTGGCGAAAAATCATCTGGTCATCGCGCTCGACAATCGCAATCACGGCAAGAGCGACAAACCGCAACTCAATGGCCCAGGCCGTGCCGAAGACATCATCGAATTGATGGATCACTTGAAGATTCAACGCGCGCATCTGCATGGTTATTCAATGGGCGGCGGCATTGTCGGACGCCTGTTGGCGTTGATCCCCGACCGCATTATCACAGCGGGCTTCGGCGGATCGGGCCTCCCGGAAACAGACCCCGCCTGGCGCGACAAAGTGCCCGCCGACAAACAAGGCCGCGACCCGCAGGAAGACGAGGCCAGCAAAAACCTGCGCATTCGCCACGCAATGGATAACGGCATGAGCCGTGAAGAGGCTGAGAAACTCGCTGCCACACCGGCCCCGCCGCGCACCGCTCCGGCGGCCACGGCAGCGGCTACGCCGGCCAGCGCAGGGGCTGCCGCGCGGCCCACCGGCCCGGCGCTCGATCTGACGAAATTGAACATTCCCATTCTGGCGATCAACGGTGAGTTCGACCGGCCCAACGCCAAAACGCACCGGCTCTGGCGCGAGGCGCGCAACTTCACCAACGTCGTGCTGCCCGGCAAATCGCACCTGACCGCGATTGCCGCGCCCTACATTCCAAAAGAGTATGTCGAAAGCGTCGTCGCGTTCATCAATGCGCACGATCCGAAGAAGTAAATCACAAGGAGCAACTGTATGACCCGGAAAAGTTCTGACTTGAAGCTGTCTGAAGCGAACATACAAAACGCCCGCCGCAAATTTCTCAAGAGCGCCTCGCTGGCAGTTGCCGCGGCCAGCACTGCGCGCGTGGCTGAGGCCGCCCAGCAAACGCCTGCCACTCCGGCGCGCGCTGCCGGAACCGCGAGCAGCCAGCTTTTTCACGTGGTTGAAACGACCTCCGGCAAAGTTCAAGGCATCGCCACGGCCGGCATCAAAGAATTCAAGGGCATCCCTTATGGCGCGCCCACTGGCGGCAAGAACCGTTTTATGCCGCCGCGCAAACCCGCGCCGTGGACGGGTGTGCGCGAATGCTTCGGGCACGGCCAGGTCTGTCCGCAAACGCCGTCCAGCCTGCGCTCGGAATACGGCATGATGATTTTGTGGGATCAGCAGAACGGCGGCATGGGCGAGGATTGTCTGGTGCTCAACGTCTGGACGCCGGGCGTCAATGACAACGCCAAGCGCGCGGTGCTGGTCTCGTTTCATGGCGGCGGTTACACGACCGGCTCAGGCAATGCGCCGGGCTTCGACGGCGCGCAACTTGCGCTCTTTGGCGACGTGGTCGTCGTGACCGTCAATCATCGGCTGGCTAGTTATGGCTACACGCATCTGGCTGATTTGGGCGCGCCGCCTGAGTTCGCCAACGCGGGCGTGGCCGGGATCATGGATTTGGTCGCGTCGTTGCAATGGGTGAAGGACAACATCGGGAATTTCGGCGGCGATCCGAATCGCGTGATGATCTTCGGCCAGTCGGGCGGCGGAGCTAAGACTTCGACCATTCTGGCAACGCCGTCGGCCAAGGGATTGTTTCACCGTGCCGCTGTGCAGAGCGGTTCGTCATTGCGCCTGACCACGCGCGAGACGGCGACCAAAGCGGCTGAGCAGTTGCTGGCGAAGCTCGAAATTCCGAAGACGCGCATCGCCGATATTCAAAAAGTCTCGTGGCAACAACTGCTCGAAGCGCAAACCGGGATCGCGGGCTTTGCGCCAGTGTTGGACGGCACGATCCTGCCACATCATCCATTTGATCCGGTTGCGCCGCCTGAATCGGCGGACGTGCCGGTAATTATCTCCACCACGCTTGAAGACGCCGCGCTCAGCCTGACCAACTTCAACCTGGATGAAGCTGGTTTGAAGGCGCTGCTGACGCAACGTTACAGCGAGAAGGCCGACGCCATCATGGCGCTCTACAAACAATACGCGGCGCAAAAATCGCCCTACCTGATCCAGGCGCAGGTCTTCACTGACGCGGGTTTCCGCCGTTCGGCCATCACGCAGGCCGAGCGCAAAGCGGCGCTGGGCAAGGCGCCGGCTTATATGTACCTGTGGTCGTGGGAATGCCCGGCCTACAGCGGCAAGTTCGGCGCGGTGCATGGCACCGATGTCTCGGCGTCGTTTCATCAAGTGCGCGACAACATCGTGGGCGTCGGCGCGCCGGGCGCGAAAGTCATGTGCGACCGCCTGGCGTCGGCCTGGGTCGCCTTTGCCAAGACTGGCGATCCGAACAATCCGCAAATTCCGCGTTGGCCGGCTTATGACGCGGCCACGCGCGCCACGATGGTTTTTGATACGGACACGCGCGTCGAAAACGATCCGCGCGGCGAGATTCGGAAATTCTGGGAACAGATGCCAGCCGCGCCCAGCGTGCGAGGCTGATGCCACAGCCGCAGGGCGCAAAAACCTGCCAGTGTGGTGCGGGTTCTTTACCCATGTGCGCCAGGTTAAGGTGTAAGTCCTTTGAAATCAGTCGGCTGTTGCCGACGGTTGATAGTGCTAAGAGTTGCC
>JAYUCP010000686.1:0-17744 GCA_043740245.1 Acidobacteriota bacterium
AGTTACGCCCAGCTACCAAGTCGGGCGGCTGGGCAGGAAAGCAAAAAACTACGCGAAAACAAGGGGTTTTTAACGCCCTGTTTTCGCCAGTGTCCAGTACTCTATATGCCGGACAAAGACTCGCAACAATTGCGAACGCAATATCGCTCAGTTCTGGAGCGGATACTACTCGGGCTGATGTACGCGGGTTGTTAGGTGAAACAGGGTTTAAGCCAGGATTCGCAGGAGAGTTAGATACAATCTTGCCAGATGGAGGGCGTACAGATGTGTATAATGACCAGACTCATCATTTTGTTACTTATTTTAGCGCGGGCCTGAATGGTTTTTCATCTGCCGCGCTCATTCACAAATACTTAGTCGAAAATAATGAGCCTGATAGAAGGTTAGCGGATGCAGGCTTTGACCTAGGCGTTGCTATTCGTGGCAAACCTGAATTACTCAGAACAGTCCGGGCAGATTTTCTCAAAAAAATTTGTGACGATCGCCCCAGATAACAAGAAGAATACAATTGAAGAAAGGCGCTTGCAACTTCAGGCTCCTTTCTTCAATCGCGATTAACGTAACTTACCGTGGTGAGTTAAAATGAGAAATATACCAAAAATCGTTATTATTTTTAGCTGCGTAGTGACTGGTCTTATTATTGGCTATGAGAGACAGGTAATGGGAGATAGCGGAGAAAAAGATCAAAACAAAATACTTGTATCGGTAATAATCGCTATCTCTTCCTACATGGCTGCCGCCTTAATATGCATTTATATGAAGTATGAGTATAAAAGATTGATTTTTATTTGGGTTGCAATCTTTGGCTCTGCTGTTTGCGCGCTTTCTTTGAATGTCGTCAAATATTTACTAGACAATCGCCGATTTACTCAGTCAATCTCATTATCTGCATATGTCTATAATCAACTTGGAGACTCTGCTATGAGTTTTCTAGTTGCATTTCCAACTTACTCCCTCTTATCCTTGTTTTTTTTTAGCACTATTCACCTCTTAAATAAATGGCTAATACGAAAAACTGAGTAATGTGGGCGTAAATGGCATTAGACATGAAAAAAGGGGCGGAGCAGGCGGAGCAGGCGTGGCAGCGTGGCAGCCTGCATGTCCAATGTTGGAGGTAACTCAGGAAGGTGGGCCAACCCATCGGCCATAATTCTCGTGCCGCTCACCCCACCAACGCTTCCGCCTGCACCTGTTCGTACCATTGCGCAAGCCGCCGTCGCAGCGTTTGCCCGTAGCCACCGACCTGCGCGCGCGAGCGTTCCGGCAATACTGCACTGCACTTCCCCGCCAAACCTGAACTTGCTATCTTTGGCTTGGTTTGGCTTTGAGGCTGCAATCCGCGCCAAGGAGGTCTGAAATATGTCAGTGGGATTGATGGAAACGATGAAGCAGCAAATCAGCGGGCTGGACGAATTGCAACAAGCAGAGCTTTCGCAATTCCTGCGTGAGCAACTGCGGCAAGCTACGGCCGAAACTGCGCCGCCCAGCTTGCCTGTGAGCGATGCGCATACGGCTGAGCGTAGACGCCGCCAGCATGCCGAATGGCTGAAAGCACATCGCGCAGAATATGGCGGCAGGTACGTGGCGCTCGATGGTGACCGATTGTTGGGCACGGGGAAAAATTACCCGGAAGCCGCCGCCGCCGCGCGTCAGGCCGGCGTGAGCAATGCCTATGTGGAGCTTGTGCTGCCGCCGGATTACGAAGGTCATCTGGGCATCAACCGTGAGCCGCGTGCGCAATCGCGGCGGCTCTTTTCTTTTGGGAAAACTGGGCGAGCGCTTCCTCGCCAAAGCTGAACTTGCTATCGTTGGCCGCGAGCTTGCCAAACCTTTGCATTGAGAAACCGGAAAGGAGCACTGAAATTTATGTTGCATAAGCACCTGGGCAAAAGTTATCGGGTAGAATAGCGAAGTTATGAAAACTCCGACTAAATTCGTAAAAGAACTTTCTGCCGAACAGCGTGGTCAGTTACTCGACATTTACAAAACTGATCTACGCTGGCGCACGCGGCAACGCGCCCAAGCGATTCTATGGAGCGCGCGCGGTTATTCGCTCGACCAACTCGCCGCCCTCTTTGAAGTTGATCGCGACCGCGTGAGCCAATGGCTCGACTGGTGGGACGAGTACCAGTTCGACGGACTGGACGATGACCCGCGCAATGGCCGCCCGCCCAAGCTGGACGAAGCCGAGCGGGCGCGTGCCATTGAGTTGGTGCGCGAGGAACCGCGTTCCACCAGGCAGGGTTTGCAACGCATTGCCGCTGAAATCGGGAAAGTCATCAGCAAGGACACGTTGCGCCTCATTCTCAAAGCTGGCGACCATGTCTGGAAGCGCGCGCGCCGCAGTCTGCGCCTTTTCCGTGATGAAGACGAATTTCGCGCGGCCCAGGCGGAACTCGCGCAACTCCGGCTGGCGGCCTTGCAGCCGGGCAGCGACTTCGACCTCTGGTACTTCGACGAAGCCGGCTTCACCTTACAACCGAGCGTGCCGTATGCCTGGCAGCGGGTCGGCGAGCGCCTTGAACTGGCTACAGCGCACGGGCCGCGCCAAAACATCCTGGGCTTTTTCAATCTGCGGCAACGCTTTCATTCATTTGCCTTCACGGGCACGATTGATACGCACACCGTGGTGCATTGCTTCGAACTCTTCAACCAGCGCCGCCGCAAACCTGCGCTGGTGGTAATTGACAACGCCCCGATTCACACCAGCGAAGAATTTGAGGAAGAACGCGAACGCTGGGAAGCTGACGGTCTGTACCTCAAGTTCTTGCCGTCTTACTCGCCGGAACTGAACCTGATCGAGTTACTCTGGCGCAAAATTAAGTACGAGTGGTTACCTCTGAATGCCTACCAGAACTTCAAGACCCTAACCAATGAGTTATTCGAGGTACTCAAGGGTGTGGGCTCAAAATACCGGATTACTTTCTCGTAGGTGCTTACAGTCGAAGCGGAACTTGACGTGGATGGCGCCATTCGCTGGCAGGAGTCTTTGCCCATCACGAAACCGAGCCGCGTGCTGGTCACGTTGCTCGAAGAAACGAATGGGACGGCGGCCCGCCAGGGCAATGCCGCAGCAATGCTCGAATTCCTGCGCAACCATCGCTTGCCGGAGTCCGCCCGGTTAAGCGCGGAGGAGATCGAAGCGCAGATCGAGGAGAACCGTAATTCATGGGATTGAAGCAACCGTGCGTCTAGCTTGACTCGTGCGTCATCATCTACCTCGTCGAAGAGCATACGCAATACGCGCCTTTGATCGAGGCGCGCTTGCAAAGTTCGCCCAGCGCGACACTCGGGTTTTCCGCTTTGTCGGAAATGGAATGTCTGGTGCTGCCGCTACGCAAACGGAATCAGGCGCTGTTGGATAAATTCCGCGACTGGTTTGCGCGCGCGGCGTACCTGCCACTGGAACGCGCTGTCTTTGCTCAAGCCGCCCAATTGCGCGCCAGCCATCAGGGTCTGAAAACTCCCGACGCCCTCCACTTGGCTGCCGCGCTACAGCACGGTTGCACGGAGTTTTGGACGAATGATGGCCGACTCAATGCTTGCGCGCCGGGGCTGGCGGTCAAAGTAACGTAAGCAAGAAAGCGACTTGGCAGCGAAGTTGGTCCTCGCCGGTGAAGGGGCAGAACGCCTAAGCCTCACTTACCCTGAAAATCCTACCTCAATAGTCTTGGCACATTTCCGGCAAATTCCCGGCAAAGTCGCTGTAAGGTTCCTCACGCCCGGCCCACTTGATAATGGACGCGCAGCCTCGCGCAGGCAGCCGCCTCCCATTTTTGAACTCTGGAAGTAAGCATGAAATCACTGACCGGCAGTTTATTTTTGCCTTCGTATGCGGACGAAGCCGCAGACACGGTGTCGCAGTTGCACGTGATCGCGGACGCGCGCGATTTGGCGCGGCTGGCTGATGGATGGAACGCGCTGGAATCGGGCGAAAGCAGCCCGATGCAGCATTTCATCTGGGCGCAGGCTTATCACCAAACCTACGGCCAAGCGGCGCAGGTGCAGGTGCTGACCATCGGCCCGGCACACGCGCCCGAAGCAATTGCCCCGCTGGTGCGGCGGCCTGGTGTGTGGCCACGGCTGGAATTGTTGGGCGTGCGTGAACTGTGCGAGCCGCTCGATTTGCTCTTTGACGGGCAGGATGCGCTGGATGCATTGGCCGAAGGGCTGGTCAATTTGGGGCAGCCGTTGTGGCTTGAACGCATGCCTGCCGATTCGCCGGTGCTTACGGCGTTGGAGCGCGCGTATCAGGGGCGCGGGCTGGTGCATCGTTCGCCGGCTGAAAGTTATCCGCGCATTCCGCTCGACCGCAGTTGGCGCGAACCCGAAAGCCATTTCAATGCCGGACGCCGTTCCGATTTTCGCCGCGCGCAACGCAAGGCCGCCGAACAGGGCGCGCTCAGTTTTGAAGTCTTGTCGCCCACGCCAGCAGTCCTCGAACCTTTGCTGGCCGAGGCCTATCGCGTCGAAGCCGCTTGCTGGAAGGGCGCGGAACAGTCGGCGCTGGCGTGTGACGCGAAACGCGGCGAATTCTTCCGGCACTACACGGCGGCGGCGGCCGAACGTGGAATCCTGCGGCTTTGTTTTATGCGGCTGGACGGGCGGGCGGTGGCGATGCAATTGGCGATTGAGTGCGGCGAGCGGTTTTGGCTGTTGAAAATCGGCTATGACGAAGCCTACGCCCGCTGTTCGCCGGGCACGTTGTTGATGCTGCACACGCTGCGTTATGCGGCTGAGCGCGGTTTGACGGCTTATGAATTTCTAGGCTCGGCGCAACCGTGGACACAGATGTGGACGGACACGCATCAGCAGTGCGTGTCCCTGCGGGCGTATCCGCAAAGCCCAGGCGCATTGGCGACGTTGGTTTGCGATGGCGCGCGCCACGCAGGCATCATCTTGCAGAAAAGGCTGGGCCAACAAATATGACCCGACTCTTGCGCAAAGTACTCTGGGCGGGCTGGCAGCCGCTGGCGCATTTCGCCGGACGCCGCTACAGCGCGGGCGCGACGGTTGCCGATGCGGTGGAAACCAGCCGCCAATTGGCCGGGCAAAATTTCGCCAGCACGGTTTGTTATTGGAACGGCGAACAGGATGCGCCCGAATTGGTCGCGCGGCATTACCTAGATATTCTGGACGAACTCGCCGAAGCCAAGCTCGACAGCTACCTTTCGATCAAAGCCACTGCCCTGCACTATTCGCGCGAATGGCTGAATGAAATCGCCGCGCGCGCGACCGCCGCAAATGTCCGGCTGCATTTCGATGCGATGTGGCCTGATTCGGCGGAGCCTACGTTTGCGTTGCTAGATGAATTGCGTGCGCGTCAAACCGCGTTGAGTTGCACCTTGCCGGGCCGTTGGCAGCGCAGCCTGACCGATGCCGAGCGCGTCAACGATTGGCAAATGCCCGTGCGCGTCGTCAAAGGCCAATGGGCCGATCCCGCACATCCCGGCATTGATTTGCGCGCAGGTTTTTTGGCCGTGATCGAACGGCTGGCCGGACGCGCCGCGCACGTGGCCGTCGCCACGCACGATCATGAATTGGCGGCAACGGCGCTCGAACGGCTGACCAAGGCGAGCACGTCGTGTGAATTGGAATTGCTCTTCGGCTTGCCAACACGCGCAGTGTTGCGTGTGGCCCGTTCGGCAGGCGTGCCGGTGCGAATGTATGTGCCGTATGGCGCGGCCTGGGCGCCGTATTGCTTGTCGCAAGCGCGCCGCAATCCGCGCATCCTCTGGTGGGTGTTGCGCGATGCGACGTTGGGGCGCACGGCGACGATGTTGGAAACAGCCTATGCGGCGCTGACGGCCCGTAAACACGCTTGAGCCGCCTGGGTACGCACCTTCTCAGCGTGCGTACCCAGGCCGCTTACGGCTCAGGCGGCGGCGTGACGCCTTTCAAACGCAGATACACCGTCGTCTGGCCGCGATGATGTGTTTGATGATCGAGCGCAACCGTCAGCGCGCTCAGCCGCGTCAGCTTTGTGCCGAAGAACGGCACGACCTCTAGCAGCTTCGCTTCATCCAAGCCATTCAAGGACGCCAGCATGGTGTCGTAGCTCTCTTCTACGACTTTGCGCAGGGCGGCTTTTGTTTTCATGTCGGCACGGCTTTCGAGCGTCTCCTGCTTCTTGCCATAAGGGCTGGCCTTCCCGCCCATGACTTCGACGAAGCCGAAATTCCAGAACGCCAGGTGCAGCATTTGTTCGGCAAAGCTGCGCACTTCGGATGTGGGTTTGAAAGCCATGCCCGCTGCGGGCATGGCTTCAATGTAATCGAGCGTCCATTTCTGCGCGCGCTTCCAGTTCGATTCGGTCTCACGCACGATGGGGGCGCGTTTGTCCTCAGCCTGCTTGGTGGCCTGCTTGGTCGCCTGCTTGGCATCGGCTTGCGCGCGCGCGCCGACGCAAAAGACGCCGGCGGCCAGCACCGCGCAGAGCAGTTGAAGCACTTTTGTTCGCATAAATCTCCTTCGCAAATTGGGTTGATGGTTTGATGGTTTGATGAGAACGGTCCGGTTGACTGTACGCTTGTCTGCCCCGATAAGTTGTTATTGAGTTGTAAAACTTAGGGCAGGTCAATGACTCAAATGCGTCAGGCTGCTTTCCGTCCACAAAATCAACTTGCCCAGCCGTTGGGCCTTGGTGCGATAAAGCGGCAGCCGCAGCACCGCGCGCAACAAGCCGGGCACGCGGTCAGCGTCGCGCTGTTCCAGGCGAAAGCAAATGATGCAATAGGCGGCGTGCAGAAAACGCACGCTGTTGAAATCGCGGTAGTTGATCGTAACGAAGGTCGGCTGGCGCATTGGCAAGAGGAGCGTGGGAACTTCAGAATCGAGGATGATGCCGTGCGGACGTTGCGCGCGAATGCTCACCACCGCTCCGGGATACCATTGCGCGATGGCCGCTATGCGCCGCCGGTTGCTGATTTGATCGTCAAGCACAATCACGCATAGCTCCGGTCGTAATCAAAAACCGCCGCCAATCGTTGCACCTCCAACACGGCTTCGACCGGCAGATCGAAATCTTCCGCCACGACTTGTGGGGTATCGCCTTTTTCAAGCATCCCGGCTACGACGCCAGCGTTGATGCGGGTGAATTGCGCACCGTATTTGATGACGGGCAACCCGCCGCACAGGTCATGCATGGCGATGACGTATTGCCCCAGCCGTTTGTATTCGACTTCGCGCCCATCCACTACTTCACGGACGGTCTCAAGCGCGCGCGCAGCGTTGGGTTGCACAAGTCTGGCAAGCGTACGTAAGGCTTCGTTGACGGCGCGCTCATCGGGAAAGATCGCCGCCAGTTCGGGGTCGAGGGTTACGTGCAAACCAACCGGCTCGTGTGCGCTTAGGCTGGCTGTGACAACAGCATTCGTTCGTGACATAGAGTTCAGCTCCTTGTGTGCCGCAACGGCGCGCGGATTGTAGCACAGCCAATTCGCAGCCCTGTGTTTGCGCGAGCGATTGTGCTAGAAAGAAGCGCATTTCAATCCAGCATCACTTCAACTTAATTTTCAGGAGGCCGAGGATGAAGCACCGACATCCGTTACGCGCCGTAACATTTTGGTTGACCGCGCTCTGGCTGGCGCTAAACACCGCGCCCGTGGCCGCCAACAAAGAACTACCGGGAATTGCCAGCTACAAAATTGACGCGCAACTCAAGTTGGATGAGCAGCAGCATCCGACACGGCTGGAAGGGCACGAGCAATTTACGTGGCGCAACGCTTCGCCTGACACGATTCGTGAACTGCAATTCCACCTTTACTTGAACGCCTTCAAAAATCAGCGCAGCACTTTCTTCAAAGAATCGGGCGGCCAGTTGCGCGGCGATCAATTCGAGGCAGGCCAGTGGGGCCAGTGGGGCCCCTGGGGTTGGATTGATGTCAACGAATTGAAAATCGCGGGCGGCGCTGACCTGACCAAACAGATCGAATTCATTCATCCCGACGATGACAATGCCGACGATCAAACCGTCATTCGCGTGCCATTGGCAAAGCCGCTGGCGCCTGGCGCAACGCTGACGCTCGATATTCGTTTCACCGCGAAGCTGCCGCGCGTGTTTGCGCGCACCGGCTATTGGGCCCAGTTCGCGCTGGTGGGGCAATGGTTCCCGAAGATTGGCGTGTGGGAAGAAGTCGGCGAACGGCGGCGCGCAGTCGCGGGTTGGAACTGCCATCAGTTTCATGCAAACAGCGAGTTCTATGCGGATTTCGGCAATTACGATGTGACGTTGCAGGTGCCCGCAATTTACAAAGGCAAAGTCGGCGCGACAGGGCAGCAACAAAGCGAGCAAGCGAATGCGGACGGCACCGTGACGTATCGCTTCGCGCAAAACAGCGTGCACGATTTTGCGTGGACGCTCGATCCTGGCTACGTCGTGGTGAAGCGCGCGTTCAAAGCGGCTGAATGGGTCAAGCCCGCTGAGCTGGAAGCAATGGCGCAACGGCTGAAGCTGCCGCTTGAAGCGGTGCGCCTGCGCGATGTCGAATGCACGCTGTTGATTCAGCCGGAACACGCCGGGCAAACCGAGCGGCATTTTAAGGCGGCCTTCAATGCGCTCAAGTATTACGGCCTGTGGTACGGCGCATATCCATACGCCACGCTGACGATTGTTGATCCGCCCCACAACGCGAATGGCGCGGGCGGGATGGAGTATCCGACCTTCATCACGGCGGGCACCGATTGGTGGCTGACGCCGCGCTGGCAGGAGCCGGAGACCGTCATCGTGCACGAATTCGGCCATCAGTTCTGGTACGGCCTGGTCGCTTCGAATGAGTTTGAAGAGTCCTGGCTGGACGAAGGCTTCAACACCTATTCCGAAGGCAAAACGCTGGGCCGCGCGTATGGCAGCAATTGGCTGTCGTTCAAATACAACGGCGTGCCGCTGTTTGATTTCCCGGTCGAGTTGCCGCATCCGTATGAGAACCGGCTCGGGGTGTTCATGGATAAATTCAATGACCCGATCCTGACGCCAGCCTGGAAGTATTTCGACAGCATGAGCTACGGGCTGAATTCCTATCCGCGCACGGGACTGACGCTGGTGACGCTGGAAAATTATTTGGGCGAAGACGTGATGGCGCGGGTGATGCGCGAATACGCGACGAAGTGGCGCTATCGGCATCCAACCTCGCAGGACTTTTTCGACACGGCCAGCGCGGTCGCTGGGCAGGATTTGAATTGGTTCTTCGACCAATTCGTCAAAGGCACGCAGACGCTCGATTACGAAGTCGCCGATTACAAGAGCGCGCGGCCCAAGACCAAACTCGGCCTTTACGACAAAGACGGCCAGAAGAGCGAAACCAAAGAGGCCAAGCCAAATGACAAAAAAGACGACAAAGCGCCCTTTGAAAACGAAGTCGCCCTGCGCCGCGTGGGCGAAGCCTGGTTCCCGGTCGAATTGCTGGTGACGTTGAAAGACGGGCACAAAGTCTTCTTCAAACCATCCATTGCAGGCAAGGGTGCCAGCAAGGATGCCATTGAATATCAAGTCACGAATGACGCCGACGGCCAACAATGGACGGAGCGCTGGCCGCTGAACGAACGCTGGAAGAAGTTCAAATTTGCGACCGCCGCCGAAATCCAAAAGGTACAACTCGACCCCGACAACAAAATCCAACTCGACGCCAACCTGACCAACAACAGCAAAACCGAAACAGCCGCCATCGGCGCGGCGCTGCGCTGGACGGCGGGCTTGACGTTCTGGCTGCAAACGCTTTTGCAAACGCTGGCCGCGTTGAGTTGAGACAGGAGGAATCCGCCGTGCTGACATCTTTACTCGTGGGAATCGAACGCGCCTGCCGCAGCGTCAAGCTGCTCTTCGTGCTGTTGCTGGGCAATCTGTTTTGTGCCGCGCCGGTGGCGCTGCCGGTGTTTGCCTTGGTGCAACAATCCGCGCAAGACCACGTGGTGGCGCAACATCTGTTCGCCGACCAATTGAATGCCGCCTGGCTGATTGATTTCGTGAACAACCAATTCAACGGCTTCTCGCCCGTGTCGGTCGGATTGCAAACGGGCCTGTTGTTGTTGGTAGCGGGCGCGCTGTATCTGACGGCCAATCTCTTTTTCAGCGGCGGCATCCTGGCGGTCTTCGCCGCGCCGCTTGAACGCTTCTCGTTGCGCAAGTTTTGCGAAGGCGGCGGCGCGTATTGGTGGCGCTTCGCGCGGCTCTTGCTGATCGCGCTGATCTTTTATGGGCTGTTGCTGGGGGCGTATTTTTTAGCTTCGCGCCCCTTGAACAAAGCGGCGGCGCAAGCGACGGCGGCGGGGCCAATCGAAATAAAACGCTGGTTGCTGCTGTTGGCCGGCGCGTTGGGCTTCGGGCTGATCAACATGGTTTTCGATTACGCGCGCATCCGCACGGTGCAACACGAAGCGCGGCGCATGTGGCGCGTCACCTTCGCGGCCTGGCGCTTTTGCCTGGCTTATGTTTGGCGCACGACCTTTTTGTATCTGCTGCTGGCGGCCATTGGCTTGGTGTTGTTTGGCGCTTTCGTATGGTTGCGCAACGCGGTGACGCAGGCGTCGTGGCTGAACGTCATGTTGGCCTTTGGATTAGGGCAATTGGCAATCGTGGCGCGGTTGTGGACGCGGCTGGCGCTCTTCGCGGGCCAAGCCGATTTGCATCAACGGCTGGCGCCCGCGCCCGCGCTGGCTAAGCCCGGCGCGCCGGTGATCGAGTTTATGCCCGCGACCAAAGATTTGACGCCGCCGCCCGGCTTCACGCTGGAACCGGACGCCACCACGCTGACGCCGCCGGCTGAAACCGCGCCACAACCAGCGGCTGTCGCTGCCGCTGAACCAACGGAGACAAGCGATGAATCAGGAAACCGTGCGTGAATTTTGTCTGGCGCTGCCCCACGCCACTGAAGACGTGAAATGGGGCGAAGACCTTTGCTTTTGCATTGGCGGCAAAATGTTCGCCGTCGTGCCGCTCGACGCCGCGTCGCCTTACCGGCTCACGTTCAAATGCACACCTGAAGAGTTCGCTGAATTGATCGAACAAACCGGGATTGATCCCGCGCCTTATGTGGCGCGCTATCATTGGGTCGCGCTGGAACGGCTCGACGTGATGAACGCGGCGGAACTCAAACGGTTGTTGAAAGATTCGTATGAAATGGTGAAGGCGAAATTACCGAAGAAGTTGTTGGCAGGGCTGACCGCCGGTTAAGTGTAGCCTGTGCGAATGAAGTCGTTTGTGTTCAAGGTAGTTGAACGCGGATGACGCGGATGCAGCGGATCGGCGCGGATCAGAATCCGAAAATAATCCGCGAAAATCCGCCGCATCCGCGTCATCCGCGTTCAAAGCGCCTTGTTTTTTTCAACTCTTCGAATTAAGCACAGGCTTCGGTTAAGTAGCTCGCAAAGTAAGCCGCTAACAACAAAAGAACCCGCTGCCACCTTCGGTAACAGCGGGTTAAAGGTAAGGAGAGAGAAAAGTCTTCAGGCAGCTTTTATGTCTTTGGGTAAATCTTTTGGCGGATGCGCAGCGGTTTAGCTTTGCTCGTCCGGCTTTTTCTTTTTGTCATCTTTCTTTTCAGGGGGCCGTTCGTCTTTCTTCTCTTTTTCGCGCTCGACGGGCCGCTCTTTCGGTTTATCTTTTTCTTTCTGGGCCAAGGTCAGCTCGTTAGCCACAAGCTTACCTGGCTGTGCGTTGCCCGCCACCGTCAGCATTGCACTGAGCAACAGCGAACCAATTATGAGCTTAAAAACATTCATCATAGTTACCTCCCTGCCCCGCTCGCGTTTCCTAACCTCAAACGTCGGTGCCGAAACTCCAAAGCCGGGTCGCAGTTAATGGCGGGCAAAGGGGGCGTCCGCTGCTTGCGTTTCCTTCTCACGTTGCGCCGCAATTAAACCGCGGCGATCTTAGCAAACTTTCTAGGACTTAGCGCGGGCAACTTTCCGTATCGCCCACGCCAACCCTTTGGTTGTCGCACCTACTTAGAGCAATGAATGTGCCAGATGGCTTGCGAAACCCGGCAGCATGGCTAAGACAATGCGCTGCTTGAATTACACCAGCCTGCGGCAACCGGGTCGCCAGATTACGCGAAATTCATTGCCCGTTTCGGTAGGCAGACCTGAACGATTTGGTGCAAGACGGCGGCAAAATCTTTACTCAGGCCGCCAGCCAGCGTAGTCTGTCGCCCAGCCGTAATCGAATCCTTCAATCAGGAGAACACCTATGCGAACTCGTACTTCCCTGCTCTGTTCCTTCGCGCTGGCAATTGCGCTGCTGGCGACACAGGCGTTGGCCCAAGCCCAACGCTCGATCACACCCGCGCCCGACCGCCGTGCCGACGAAGGCGAAGGCCCCTTTGATCGCCTGGTCATTCGCGGCGCGACGATGATTGACGGCACTGGTGCGCCACCGCTCGGCCCGGTTGATGTGGTCATCGAAAACAATCGCATCAAAGAAATCCGCAGCGTCGGCTTCCCCAAAGCCCCCATCCGCGAGGCCAATCGCCCTGCCAAAGGCACAAAAGAGATTGACGCCACCGGCATGTTCCTGCTGCCCGGCCTGGTGGATTGCCACGCGCACATCGGCGGTGTCGCGCAGGGCACGCCCGCCGAATATGTTTACAAGCTGTGGATGGCGCACGGTGTCACGACCATCCGTGATCCGGGTTCGATGAACGGCATGGATTGGACGCTGCGCGAACGCGAACGCAGCGCGCAAAACAAGATCGTCGCGCCGCGCATCTTCGTTTACGTGACGCCCGGCTTGAGTTGGGACGGCGGCCCGATCAGCACGCCCGCAAAGGCCCGCGAATATGTGCGCTGGGCCAAAGAGAAAGGCGCGGATGGATTTAAGGTCATCGGCGGCGAGGCGATCTTCGATCCTGAAATCCTGGGCGCACTGCTTGACGAAGCAAAGGCCCTGCAAATGGGTTCGACCACGCACATGGCGCAAACCGGCGTCGTGCGCACCAACGTCATCAAAGCCGCGCGCATGGGCATGGGTTCGATGGAGCATTGGTACGGCTTGCCCGAATCGCTGTTTGCCGACCGTCAGGTGCAGGACTTTCCGCTCGATTACAACTACAACGATGAATCGCACCGCTTCGGCCAGGCGGGGCGTTTGTGGAAACAGGCCGCGCCCCCGGGCAGCAAGAAGTGGAACGAGATCATGGACGAATTGATCAACCTCAACTTCACGCTCGATCCGACCTTTACGATTTACGAAGCCAGCCGCGATCTGATGCGGGCCATGCGCGCCGAATGGCATGACAAATACACGCTGCCCTCGCTCTGGCGCTTTTACACGCCTAGCCGCGAGGCGCACGGTGCGTATTGGTATTACTGGACGACGCAGGACGAGATCGAATGGAAACAGAATTACCGGCTGTGGATGACGTTTGTGAACGAGTACAAAAATCGCGGTGGGCGCGTCACGACCGGTTCCGATTCCGGGTTTATCTACAAGACGTATGGCTTCGAATACATACGCGAGCTTGAACTGTTGCAAGAGGCCGGCTTCCATCCGCTCGAAGTGCTGCGCGCGGCGACTTTCAACGGCGCTCAGTTATTGTCGCAACAGCAATACCGCCCAATGGAATTCGGCGTGATTCGTCCAGGTAAGCTGGCCGATTTGATCCTGGTGTCCGAAAGCCCGGTGGCGAATTTGAAGGTGCTTTATGGCACGGGCGCGATTCGGCTGAATGATCAAACGGGTCAGGTTGAACGTGTTGGCGGCGTCAAATACACGATCAAGGACGGCATCGTTTACGACGCGAAGAAGCTGCTGGCCGATGTCGAAAAGATCGTCGCTGCGGCCAAGGCTGCTGAAAAGAATGCGCCGGTCAGTGGCAACGGCACGACGGCAGCGCCTCGGCATTAGGTATGGAGTGCGGCGGCTCGCTCGACGCCGCACTCCATAAGTCACTTGATACTCACGCGCACCAGATTCGCCGCCTTCCCATCCACGAGCAACGCAACCTCGATCTCACCGCGCCCGATCAGTGAACGCGGCAAGCGCGCGTTGATTTGATCCATGCCGATCAGCCCGCCTTGCGCGGCGGCAAAGTTCACAGGCGCAGTCACGCCGCCGGCTTTCACCTCGACATTCGCCAGCGCCGCGCGCGCCCGCCAGCCGCTGCCGAACATCACCAAGAACACTTGATCGCTGGCCGCGCCCAGATCAATCGGACGCGGCACAAAGCGGTTTTGCTGCGCATCGAATTGGCCGATGGCTTCGTAACTCTGCGTGCCATCGGCTTTGACGCGCAAGGCTACCGCCGCCGCCAAGCCTTTGCCCGTCGCGTTGGCGGTGAATAGGCCCGGCGCGGTCGTCCCGATTTGCACCGTGCTCAAACTGATTTCGCCGCTGGCGTTGGTGATCGTGACCGTCGCCGGCCCGCGCGCCGTGCCCGGCGGGATTTGATAATTCACCTGCGTCGGCGAAACGAAAAAGAGCAACGCGGCGCGTTCGACGCCGAGACTGTCTTTCACCTTGACCGAAGTTCCGCCCAAGCTGAGCGGCAATGAACCAGTGGCCGCCGCCGTCGTGTTCGCCAAATTGCCGCCAAACGCCGCGACGATGGATTCGGCGGCCAGCAAGGCGTCGCTGTAACTGGCGGCGGAAAGGTGCACCGCGCGTTTGACCGGTGTCGGAAAGGCCGCGCGATACCAGCGCAACAAATCGCGCAGGGCTTGCGGCGGATTGGTGGGCGCGGGTTGATGCAACACCACATCCGTCGTGTTCAGGCCGTGGCAATTCGTACACGAACGCATTTCGCCCGGCTGCAAAGTCAGCCAGTACCGTTCGCGCACGACGCCCTCGCCATTGGGTTTGGTCAGTTGCCACGACAGCGCGCGGCGCGCTGGGACAAAGGCCGCGATGCTGCCGTCGCTGGCAATTTGCACGCTGCCAGGCGGCGCACTGGGCACAGTCGGCAACAGGCTGTCGTGCTGGATTTGCGCGATGGGCCGCCGCCCGCGCGTGTAGCCGTTGTAGCCGCGCACCAAATCGCCTTGCAGGAATTGAAAGTACTGCACGTCCACCGGCGTCGCATTCGCTTCGGCGGTTTGCACGCCACCCACAACGCGCAAGTTGTAATCCTGCTGTTTGTCGGCACGGCGCGTGACGTTGCGGCTGACGACCAGCGCCAGGTTGCGCGCTTCCAGAAAGGTTCTGAATTGTTCGATGCCCGCCTGTCCGCCGAGTTCCTGTTGCAGGATGTTGGTTTCAATCTCCGGCAATGGCGTGCTCAGCTTGGCGGGGCGCGGGCGCACGCGCACTTCGACCGGGTCGAGTTCCCAGAGTTGACCACTGAAATTCAACTGCGTGTAGGTTTGATTGTCCCAGTACGTGATCGTTTTGCTGATGCCATTGGGAATCAGCCGTTCCCCCGGCAGCCAATAGCCGCCGCCTTGCGCGGGCCGCGTCATCCGCACCAAGCGAAAGTTGTAGCGCGAACTGAGCGGCTGGCCGGTGGTTTTATCAGCGTAGGTCGAAGTCGTATGCACCGCGATCAACGTGCCGGTCGAGAGCGGCGTCGGGTTGCGAAAGAAGCCCACGTGATTGAGCGGCGGCTGTTGGGCGTCCGCGACGTATGAGCGCGTCACCGGGTCAGTCAGATATTCAAATTGCATCTGCTCCGGGTTGGCCGTCCTGGGCGCGTTGAGCGCGATGATCTGCCCGGCGGCGTGCGTGGCGAATTCGGGCGCGTTCGTGCCGATGAAATAACCGGGGCGCAGCGGGTCTTCTTTGATCTGCAAAAAACTGGCGGACGTGCGGCGCGTTTCGGACGCGATGAATTCAGGCAAACCGTCGTGCGAAGCATCGAAATAGCTCAGCAATTCGTGCCGCCCGATGTGATTGAGCGTCTCCAGTTCGGTCCCGTCCTCATTCATCTGCCACGGAAAAAACTGATTGATCGTGTGGCGGCGGTTGTAACTGCCGCTGGGCACGCGCAACGGTTCGGGGAAAATCTCCGGCGCGCTGTTCAGCTTTTCATCGCTGTTTTCCGAGGTAAAATTGAACGGCTTGTACTGCTCGGCGTCGTATTCGTTTTGCTGGTCGCGTTGCAAATGATCCCAGCGCGTAAACACCAAGCGCCCATCCGCCGCGATGCTCGGCGTGAAATCGCCCGACACTGCGTGATCCAACAAGCGCACATCCGAACCGTCGGCAGTCATTGACCAAATGCCCGTGTTGGTCGGCTGCGATTCGTATTCGTCGAGTTGCGGATACGAAGCCTTGTCGCCATTGCGCGGGCGATCCGACGTGAAAAGGATGCGGTCATCGCTGCCATAAAGCGGTGAGACGTTGTTGCTGTCGCTGGGTTGCGGCAGGCGCGTGAACTTGACCGCCTCGCCTTTACTGATGCCGGTGACTTCGTAAAGCTGGTAGAACACCGGCGACAAATCGTCTTTGATCGTGCCGCCAATGGCGATGGCGACCAGGGCTTTCGCGCCCGACCAATGCACGCTCGGTTCGCGCACGATGATCTCTTCACCCGCCTTCGTACCCAGGCCAGCCTCCTGCGTCAGATTGCGCAGCACACCGTCGCTGTAGCGAATCCACAGGTCGCCACCGCGCGGTGCCAATTGGGTGCGCGGCAGATGATTGCCAAAGACCGCGTTGATTGAAATGAAATCCGCGCCAAACGGTGGCTGCGTCACAAACATGATCGCCGGCAAATCATTTTGCGCCCCCGCCGGAGCCGTTCCGCGTATGAGCAGATGAACTCCAAAAATCGTGGCGAGCAAGACCGGCAAGACGAGCAACCGTTTGCCGCGCGTGACAAAAGCATTAGGCATGAACCACTCCCTATTGAATGAATTTTCAGGGGATGTTACGAGGAAAGTCGTGAGGGATAAGCAACGATTGGGGCGCCAAAAGCACGCGGATTGTGCGTGATGGCTGCGGCTGCGTCAACCATTGAATCAATCGAGCAAACAAACTACGAACTATTTAGTAGTTTGAAACGTAACCGGTCGCAACGTCACCTACTGCCGCTCGAACAACTGACCTTGAAGAGGAGAACAGCAAATCATGAGTGCTGAAGGCTTGCCCTTTGTGATGATGGAAGACCTGACCAAAGCGTTTCGCAACGGCAGCGTCGAAACGCCCGTGCTCACCGGCGTAGACTTGGCGATTCAGCCGGGCGAATTCGTGGCCGTGCACGGCCCGTCCGGTTGCGGCAAATCCACGCTGCTGGCAATTATGGGGCTGCTCGATTCGGCTTCGGGCGGCGTGTACTGCTTTCGCGGCCAGCCGGTGCAGAGCCTGAAGCTGGCTGACCGCGCGCGTTTGCGCAACCAGGACATCGGCTTCGTCTTTCAAAGCTTCAACCTGATCGGCGACATGTCTGTGTTCGAGAATATCGAACAGCCGCTCAGTTACATGAATGTCAAAGGCAGCGAGCGCAAAGAGCGCGTCACCGGCGCACTCGAACGCGTCGGCATCGCCGAGCGCGCGCGCATGCGGCCGGGGCAGCTTTCGGGCGGCCACCAGCAATTGGTCGCCATCGCGCGCGCCATCGTCTGTAAACCGGCGCTCCTGCTCGCCGATGAACCCACCGGCAATCTCGATTCGGCCAGCGGCGAAGCCGTGATGAAACTGTTGAAAGAACTGCACGCCGCCGGCACCACGATCTGTCTGGTCACGCACGACACACGCTTCCTGCACCTGGCCGACCGGCGCGTCGGGATGCTGGATGGCAAACTCATCCGCGAGCATTGAGCCTCACAGACAACCAGGCGAGAGTAGCGCAACCTGCCAAACTCGGCAGGTTGCGCTA
>JAYUCP010000687.1:0-17741 GCA_043740245.1 Acidobacteriota bacterium
GAAAGAAATCTTTGGCGGCGCTGGCATCGCTTGGGAACCGGACGGCCAGCACCTGCTCATCGTGAAAGGCGGGGTACTAAACCCCAAGCGGGAACTTTGCCGCATTGCTACCGCAAGCGGTCAATTACAGAGCTTGGGGATTGCCATGGAGGGATTGGAGTTGCCCACCATTCACCCCGACGGACGACGGATTGCTTTTTCCGCTGGGACTCCCAAATTTGAAGTCTGGGTGATGGAGAACTTCCTGCCGGCGGCGCAATCTCAAAAAGCATCCGTGTCGCGGCGCTAATCAAAAGTTCCCTTACATCGTGCTGTGTTGACCACACAAGCTCGATACAGCTTGAACCCACGAAGCAGCGCAGATGCGAAGTAACAAGCTGCGCGGTTCGATAGAGCACGAGGCGGTTGAAAGTGGTCACGGCAGTTCGAAGCAGGGAACACCTGAAATGCAAAACGGGCGGAGCGTCTCAGCATTGCCGGCTGCGCTGTAACAGGACAATGGCCTGCGCGGCAATCGCTTCGCCGCGTCCGATGGCGTCGAGTGTTTCGTTGGTCTTGGCTTTGAGGTTGAGTTGCGTTTCGTCAATGCCCAGCGTCGCACACAGCCGCGCGCGCATGGCCGGGATGTGCGGTTTCAGCTTCGGCTGTTCGGCTTGGATCGTCGCGTCAATGTTGGCGATGCGATAGCCGCGCGCTTGCGCCAGTTCGCAGGCGTGGCGCAAAAACATCTGGCTGTCGGCCCCTTGCCAGCGCGGGTCTTTGTCCGAAAAGTGCGTGCCAATGTCGCCCAGGCCCGCCGCGCCCAACAGCGCATCGGTGATCGCGTGGCTCAAGCTGTCGGCGTCCGAATGGCCGAGCAAGCCTTTCTCAAACGGGATTTCGACGCCGCCCAAAATCAGTTTGCGCCCTGCAACCAAACGATGAATGTCGTTGCCGATACCCGTGCGGAATTGCGGATTGCGGATTGCGGATTGCGGATTCATTTGTTCAAACAGCTTTTCGGCGACGGCGAGGTCTTCCGGCGTAGTGATCTTGATGTTGTTGGGCGCACCTTCAACAACGGCAATGGGGTGGCCGAGTTGTTCGACCAGCAAGGCGTCATCGGTTGCAGCGGCGGAC
The DNA here is from genome assembly GCA_043740245.1 of Acidobacteriota bacterium. Taxonomy (GTDB): domain Bacteria; phylum Acidobacteriota; class Blastocatellia; order RBC074; family RBC074; genus JACPYM01. Next base: position 1,120 of record JAYUCP010000687.1, read on the forward strand.
GAAACGCCGGCGGCGCGCGCGTGGGCATTGGCTTGCTGCAACAGTTCGTAACGAAAGGCCTGCGGCGTTTGCGCGCGGTAAATGCGGCGGCGGTCGAGGGTGCGCACGATCAAATCGTTTTCGACTTCCTTGATCGTGTCGGTGGCTGGCAGCGCCAACATCGCCGCGCCGGTCGCGCGCGCCTTGGCGATGACGGCGGAGATTTGTTCGGGCGTGACGAAGGGACGCACAGCATCGTGGACAGCGACGATCTCCGGCTGATATGTGGCGGCGGCTTGCAGCGCGTTGTAAATCGAATCACTGCGTTCGGCGCCACCCGCGACGTAAAGGATCGGTTTGGCTTGGGGCGCATAGCGGAAGGTTTCGAGCTTGTCCGCCGGGAGCGCGACGACGATCAGGCCGATGTCTGCGCATGCGACGAAGCGCGCGATGGTGTGCGCCAGGATGGGCGCGCCCGCCAATTCGAGAAACTGTTTGGGGATTTGGCCGCCGAGGCGTTTGCCGGAACCGGCGGCGGGTATGATGGCGATGTTCACGATGAGGGGTTCGGCCACGGCGCTAAGCCGCTTGCAACTCGTGCGCGGGTTCGGGCCGTGCCTGTGGTGATGATTGGTTGCTAAATTCGAGATAGATATTGCGACAATAGGGGTAGCGCTCGGATATCTCTCTAACCCAGCCGGCAAAATCTTCAGTCCGATCCGCCGCATCCGCAATCAATCCAGGCAAGTATTCCGCCGCATCGAGCAGATCTACCAGCTTGTCGAGTTGTTCCTGTTCGCGCGCCAGATAGCGGGCGCGCACCAGTATTTGTTGTAAGGCCGTTAGTGCCGGCAAGTATTTTTCAGGTCGAATCATCTCAATCTCCTTCTGCAGTACCGGTTTTGTCGAGCCAGATTTCCGCGAGCTTGCAACCACGGTTGCCGGCTCGAACAATGATTGGCGGCGTGGGCGAGCCAGCTTTGACCAAATCAAGCGTGTGCATAAAGCGTTCCCAGTTTTTCAACGTACTCACATCAATGCTGCTTTTGGCGTTGACGCGCAAAGCTTCAAGGGGCACCTCGCGTATTTCGAGCAGATTCCCCGCCGCGTCGCTGATCTCAGCGGGAATTGACTGCTTGCCCAAAAATTCGTGCGCCTTCGCCCGCCGTATCCCATCAATGATTTCAAAAGTCTCAGCGCTCATTCTGCTACTCAGCCGTTGACGAAGCCGCTGGCACCGGCACCGGCGTATTGCGCGTATTCCGGTCGCCCTTATCGCGCGTATCGCGGGAAGGATTGTCGCGCGTGTCGTGGCGCTGGTTTTCGTCCGCCCGTCCGAAGATCATCTTGCCCGCCGTGGTTTGCAGCACGCTGGTGACGATCATGTCTACATTTTTGCCGATCAGGCGGCGCGCGTTATCCACCACGACCATCGTGCCGTCGTCGAGATAGGCCACGCCCTGGTTGTACTCTTTGCCTTCTTTCAAGATGAAGACCTTCATGATTTCGCCGGGCAGCACGACGGGTTTGAGTGCGTTGGCGAGTTCATTGATGTTCAGCACGGCCACGCCGCGCAGGTGTGCGACTTTGTTCAGGTTGAAATCGTTAGTGACGATGGGCGCGTTCAGCAATTTGCCGAGTTCGATCAGCTTCAGGTCAACCTCTTTGACCTGCGGGAAGTCGGTGTCGTGAATCTGTACGTCGAGGCTTTGGTTTTTCTGGATGCGCGCCAGAATGTCCAAGCCGCGCCGCCCGCGATTGCGTTTGGCCGAATCGGAACTGTCGGCGATCTGCTGCAATTCGCGCAACACGAATTGCGGGATCAGGATCGTGCCGTCCAGAAAGCCAGTTTCTGAAATGTCGGCCACGCGGCCGTCAATGATGACGCTGGTGTCCAGAATCTTGAAATGTTGTTTCGCCCCTTTATCGCTGAGGATGCCGCCGAGCGCGGCCAGGTCCAGAAAATCGCCTTTGGCCGCGCCGACCAACAAACCGCAGTAGGCCATAAACAGCGTCAGCGTCAGCGTCAAAAACGATTTGAGCGACGAATCCCACGGCTGGGCCGTAATGAGAAAGCCCATCAGCGACGCCCCCATAATGCCCATCGTTGAACCGATGGCCGCGCCAATCAGCGTTTTCAGCGTGGCGCGGCGAATGCGCAACTCAAAATAAATGATCCCCGCCGCAATCAAGCCGGCGATGATCGCCGAAAAGATGCGCGCGCCGGTCTCACCGGGCAAGCCGAATGAGGCGGTGACGGCGGGGGGAATCGGGCGGATTAGATAGCCCGCAATGATGAAGATCAGCGAAAAGACGGTACGGATCAGGATGATGTCTGCCAGCATAAAACCTCATATGACGACGAAGCGAAATGGGCAACCGGCTTGCTGCAGATGTATGGTTATCTGTGTATGAAGGTCGCATTGCAGGCCGCTTGCTATTTTTCATGGTTAACGATTAAAGAAATTGTTCAGGCAAAGCGCAATGTTCTAAAACGGCGCGGATTGTAACACGCAAGCTAAAGGGCGTCACGGGTGCGACGCACAACGGCACAATAGTTGGCGCGGTTTACTGAATCGGCTGCCGCTAGGACATTCGCTTCCCAAGCCAACGCCTTATGCATAGAATGCCGCGCGGGAGGCGACAGAGAACGTATGCCCAACATTCCACCACGACCGCGCATCGGCCTGGCACTCGGCGGCGGCATGGCGCGCGGTTGCGCCCACGTCGGCGTGCTGCGCGAATTCGAGAAAAACCACATTCCGATTGACCTGATCGCGGGCACCAGCGTCGGCTCACTGATCGGCGGCGCCTATGCCTCGGGCTTGTCAGCCGATCAAATCGAACAGCTTGCCTTGAACATACGCTGGAGCATGCTGGGCCGTGTGACCGTCTCAACACTCGGCTTCAACAGCAGCGAACGCACCGAAGAATACGTGCGCAAAAACTTCCCCGTCTGCGAATTCGACAAGCTGCGCCTGCCCTTCGGCGCGGTCGCCTGCGATTTGCAAACGGGCAAGATGGTCGTCTTTACCGAAGGCAGTCTGGGGCTGGCGATTCGCGCCAGTTGCGCGCTGCCGGTCTTTTATACGCCGGTGCTGGTCAACGGCCGGATGATGGTGGATGGCGGCCTGGTCGGCCACATCCCCGCGTCAGTTGCGCGCACCATGGGCGCGGACATCGTCATCGCCGTGGATGTCAATTCACAGCACCTGCCGATTCCCGAACCGACGCACTTGCTGACCGTGATGTCGCAAGCGCTGGCGATCATGGGGCGCAGCTCGGTCGGCTATCTTTATCAAGACGCCGACCTCGTCATCCGCCCCGAAATCAAACACGTGCGCCCCGACGATCTGAGCAAAGCCGCTGAGATGATCGCCGCGGGCGAAGCCGCCGCGCGCCGCGTGATGCCACGGCTGAAACGATTGATCGAACCGAAGAAGCAAGGCTGGCTGCAACGCATCTTCCCGCCCAAACCCACACACGACCCGCGCCGCGTTGTGCCTTTGCGCGATAATCAGTGAACTCCACCGCCCAACTCATTCTCGAATTGCAGGAAGCCCGCGCGCGCCTGCTGGAACTGGTCGCCGATCTCGACGACGCGCAGATGCTCGGCCCGCGTTTGGACATCGTCAATCCGCTGCGTTGGGAGATCGCCCACGTCGCCTGGTTTCAAGAGTACTGGTGTTTGCGCCATTTGCGCGGCTTTGAACCGCTGCGGCCATTGCCGCATCTGCACGCCGACAAGCTTTACGATTCGGCCCGCGTCGCGCACGACACGCGCTGGGATCTGCCGCTGCCCTCAAAACGCGACACGCTCAACTACATTCAACAGATTCTCTATCGCGTGCTGGAAGAAGCTGACAAAAGCCTGGGCGAAAAAGTATGCGATGCGCGCGGCTATGACGAAGCCTACTTTCTCACGCTCGCGCTGCTGCACGAAGACATGCACAACGAGGCCATCACCTACACGCGGCAGACGCTGGGGTACACGCAACCGCAACTTCCTTGTAGTAACGACTTCAGTCGTTCAGCGGTTAAAACCGCTACTACAAGGGGGGACGCACACATTCCCGGCGGCACGTTCATGCTGGGCAGCAAGCCCGAAGACGGTTTTGTCTTTGACAACGAACAATGGGCGTACGCCGTCACGGTCGCGCCGTTCGCCATCGCGTGCACGGCGGTCAGCAACGCGGAGTTTGCCGCGTTCGTCAATGATGGCGGCTACGCGCGGCAGGAACATTGGAGCGACGCGGCTTGGGAATGGCGCTTGAACGCGCAGGCGCAATACCCGGTCTATTGGCAAGCGGCAGGCAAGGAGCAATGGCAGCGGCGCGTGTTTGACCAATGGGTGGCGCTCGAACCGGAACTGCCCGTCGTGCACGTCAACTGGTATGAAGCCGAAGCCTATTGCCATTGGGCCAAACGCCGTTTGCCCACCGAAGCTGAATGGGAGTTGGCGGCGTGTGGCGAACCGGCGGCGGACGGCAAGGGCCTCGGCATACACAAACGGCGTTACGCGTGGGGCGACGAAGCGCCCGCGCCAGAGCGCGCGAATCTGGATTGGCGCGGTTTGTCTGCGGTGCAAGACTTGCCCGCCGGTGACAGCGCCTTTGGCTGCCGCCAGATGATTGGCAATGTGTGGGAATGGACGGCCAGCGAGTTTCAGCCTTATCCGGGCTTTGCGCCAGGGCCGTACAAGGAATACTCCGCGCCCTGGTTCGGCGATCATCGGGTGTTGCGCGGCGGGTGTTGGGCGACGCGGGCGCGGCTGATGCGCGGGGCGTATCGGAATTTTTATAAGCCGGACAGGCGGGATGTGTGGGCGGGCTTTCGGACGTGTGCGCTGTAACTGCGGAAAGGGAAGCGTGAGCGCTCCCCTTTCCACACTGGCGCTGAATTCACTTTAGCTTCTTGACCGACACCACCACGATCATCGCTTCATCCGAACCGCTGATGTTGGCTGTGCCGACAACGGCAATCTCGCCTTCGCGCAAGCTGAGCGGCGTCGTCAAGCCGATGTCTTTGTACTGCACTTGCCCCGCCGTCTCGCCAATTTGAATTGGCACGCTGATACCGAATCTGAACTGTTCGACCTGCACCGAATCTTTACCCGACACATCCTGTGTAAACTTTATGTTGCTAAGCGAGTATTGATAGAAGGACGGCTTGCCCGGCGGATTCGCCACGCCCGGCGGAGGGGGAAAGAGTTCGCCAGTGACCCCGCTTGAGTCTACCCTACCGCCATTGGTAATACGGTTCAGCGCCGAATATACGTAACGGTAATGTCCGTATTTCAACGTCGCCTTGAGTTGCGCCACGACCGGCTCAAGCTGTTTGGGGATCGCCGGGCCTTCGACCGCTTTTGCCGAAGCGGCCAGTAAATGAAGCTGGAACTCCATATTGGCGGGCGATTGTTCCGGCACATCCAGTTTTGCGAGCGCCTGTTCGATCACCGGAAAATTCCATGCGCAATCCCGCACGGTGATCGTCTTCAAGGCTTGATTCTGCGTGATCTTGCCATTCCTGCTGAGCAGGCCGTTTAACGCGTCCACCAATAATGGAGCGGGCCGGTGTTTTGCTTCCAGCAGCTTGACCATTGTCTGGCTGCAAGTTCCCACTTGCTCCAGCCTTTTTTCCTCAGTTTGTTGTTCATTGCTGGTTTGCGCCAACACGCTGCTAGTCATTACCAGCAACAAAACCAGCACGCTCATTTTTGTTTTCATAACTTTCATCTCCTTCAATTATCGAGTCTGCGGTTCAGTTGTCGTTGGGGCCGCGCCTGGTTGCGGCGTCAGCCAGATGATGCGGATGTTCGGATCCGCGGTTTGAATTTCCAGCCGCGTCACGGCGGGTTGAGTGACGGGCTCGGGTTTGGCCACGCGAGTGTTTTGCCCATTGACCTGTGCGACGAGTGCAGCACCCGTGTTTTCCCTCGGCGCAGCTTCCTGCGGCTCTGCCGCCTGATGTGCGGGAGGTCTACGACCTCCCGGCAACCTAGCACTTGAATTGACGGGGCTATGCCCCAAACGGTTCGGGGCATAGCCCCCAGAAGGAAGTAGCTTCTGCCCCGGAAGGTCAGAGACCTTCCGCACATCAGGCGGCAGAGCCGCTGGGGAAGGCGTTGCCACAGCATAAGCAGGCAATGAGTCTTGCGACTTACTCCCAACATTTCGATAAGCCGCCCAACCAACAAACAGCAACAAACCTGTCGCCGCCAGCGCCAACACCGGCTGCCAGCGCAATTGCGGACGCCAGGCAAACAACCAGTCAAAACGCCCGCCCGTGTTTTCGGCCAGCGCCAACTCGCGCAATACCGACTGCCGCAACCCCGCATAAAAGGCCTCATCGAATTGCGGCGGTGGCGCGGCTTGCAACCAGGCGCGGCTGGCGGCCAATTCATCCGCCCGCGCCTGACAAGCCGCACAGCCCACCAGATGCGCGCGCACACGTTCGGTTTGGCGCGCGTCCAAATCGTCGCCAACAAATAACGCTAACAACTCTTCCATTCGTGTGCAGTCCATTGGGGCCTCACTTTCCAACTAACGCTTTCCTTTCGCGTTCAACCAACGTTCCCGAAACGCCCTGATCTTCGCGCGCGCCACGCTGATCTGCGAGCGCACGGTCGTGGGCGAAGAGCCTAAAATCCGCGCGACCTCGGCGGTCGGCAACCCTTCCAAATCGCGCAAGACCAGCGCGCGGCGTTCCTGCTCGCTCAGACAAGCCAGTGCGCGTTGAATGAGCGCGCGTTCCTGCGCCAGCAACGCAGCCGCTTCGGCATCGTCACAACTAACTGGTTCGCGCACATTGCCTGCTGCCAATTCCGCTTCAAACGAAAGACCCTGACGGCCGCGTTTGCGTTGCTGGTCGCGGCAGACGTTGACGACGATGCGATAGAGCCAGCCGTTGAAATCCTGCGCCGGGTCGTAACGATGCAGGTGTTTGTAAACGCGCAAGAACGCTTCCTGCGCGGCATCGCGCGCGTCTTCAGGCGAGCCGAGCAAGCGCCAGGCCAGCGCCACCACGCGCTGCTCGTGCCGGATCATCAATTGATCGAACGCTGCCCGGTCACCCGCCTGGGCGCGCGCAATGAGGCGCACGTGCGGATCGGCGGCGGCTGCCGTCACCAAATTCAAGTTGTCAGCCCTCAGCACGAATTCCGCCATCTCGCCCGGCATGGTTGCATCTCCAATTGCTTGCCTGTTCGCTTAGCTCTACTGAACTGATTGGTTAAACGTTGAGAAGTTTTTGCGGGTGGCAAAAGTTTTCGCGCCTTCGTCGCGGTGCGCTAAACTGCGCGCACCGCGAACAGCACGGCTGAACTCTCTGACCGGCAAAGGAACCCAAATGAGAAAGCTTGTTGCGCTCTTGTTGCTGTTATTCCGGTGTGCCGCGAAAATCCGCCGCCGCGGCTTATCTACTCTACGCTGCCCCGCTGGCGTAGCGTCAATTCATATGAAACGGCAGCAGGTCAGGATTCAAACCCTGCCGCAATTGTGCCGCCCATTGTTTCATTTCATTGCCTCGCGCCTGATTGATGGATGCAAAGCGTTCCAGATATTGCGCGACGGCCTCGCGTTCGCCCCAATCCACGAGTTGGCGTGCCAGCGTCATATCTACTGGGCCGTAACGTAACAAATCGGTCGGCGACACGGCGCTGGCCGCTAACAAATGCTGCGCGGCCTGACGCTTGTCGTGGCGTTGCAGGGCGCATTGCCCCAACACCAGACTGGCATGGAAAATCGCATTGTTCGATTCCGGGCCGTTCGTGTGCTGTTGGCCCAGCGCCAATAATTCCCGCGCTTTGTTTTCAGCCGCGCCGTTTTTATTCGCAGTGAGGAAAGGCAGTTCGTTTCGCAGTTTTTTCATGCGGTCTGCCGGAGCGAGCTGTTCTAGCACGGCTCCGCGCAAACGGTTAGAGGTTGCCATTTCATCCAAACGAAACCTTTGGCGCAAGGCTTTTTCAGCAGCAGGTTGCAACGTCAGCGCGCGCTCGTTGAATGATTGGGCCAATGCCAGCACGTCAAAATCAATCGGATTGTCTTTGCGCCACAACCAGTGCGAACTCCAACTGCTCAACCATTGCGCCGTTTGAAACAACACTTCGGCATCGTTTGATTGCGCCAGCTTGGCGCGCACGGCTTGCGCGTATGCGCCGTGCGCTTGGTTCATAGCGAGTTCGCGGATGACGTTGTATTCCGCCATCGGCCCCACCGAACCGAGCAACGCCTGTGCGTAATGCATGCCTAAATCCATACTCCATTCTTCTTGCGGATGCGCTTGCCGGGCTTCGAGCAGGATTTTTTCGGCGCGGGGTTTGTCGCCGCCTTCTAGGTAATGGGCGGCGTTGCGATAGGTCGCGGCTGACACCGGCTTGCGCTTGAGGTGCGCCAGCCACAGGGCTTTTCCTTTGTCGTAGCTCGCGCGATCCCAGGCCGGATGGATGTTCCATACCCATAGAGTTTCCGGCTGGTGCTCGATAAACCAAAGCGTCAAGGCGACGAGTCCCGGCACGTCTACTTTGTGTTGGTAATAGCGCACGAGTTTGAGCACCATTTGCTGGTCGCTGGGGTTGGCCTTGACCTGCGTCAACAAAGTTTGCGCTTGTTCGGGGGTGAGTTGTTTTACCGCTGCGTCCAAGGCCTGGCGCTCGCGTTCCCATTTCTGATTTTCCTCCGCGCGCCGCTGCAATTGTTGATTCATGCTCAACTGGCCGGCGGCAGGCTTTTTGGATTGCACAAACTGACAAGCCGAAACCAGGACGATCAAGGCCAGGCTGGCGAACGCCAACACACCCGCCTGCCAACGCGCTAACCGGATGGCCGGACGCGCTTGCAAGATGTCTTCGATGCGCTGTGCCAGTGAACTGCCGGTCAGCGCCGTGCCCAGCACCCCACCCATCGTTTTGAGGCGTCCGCCCATTCGTTCAACCGAACGCGCCAACTCGATCAGGTATTCGGCGTAATCCGTTTGGGCATGGCCGCGCTGCAACACGGCGGCATCACAAGCCGTCTCGGCCAAATCGCTCAGCTTGCCCGCCAACCACCAGGCCAACGGATGAAACCAAAACACCGCACGGTTGACCAACGCCAGCAAGTGAACCAATTGATCGCGCCGCCTGACATGTTCGCGTTCGTGAATCAGCACTGCATCCAGTTTTTGCGCCGGCCAACGTTGCCAATGTTCCGTTTCATTCGCAGGCAAGACGATCAGCGGACGCCGCCAGCCGATGGTCACAGGCGCTGCGCAAGCGCCGCTCTCCCATACGTTATCGCCCAACGCTGCGCACGGCTGCGCCTGCCGTACCAACTTGCGCGCCTGCCACACACCGATGAGCAACCGGGCCAGCATCACCGCTACGCCCAGCAGATAAAGGCCGAACACTATTTGCGGCCACCGCCGGATTCTTTGTGCGGGCATTAATGGCTGCGCTTCAGGCACTGCGGCAGCCGGTGGATTGGTTCTCTGCGTATCGGCAGGGCGAATTGGCTCTGGCAATGGTTGAACGGCAAAGGGCGCGCCAGATTCGCTGACGGTTGCGCTTGGTGAGGGCGGCGCCAACACGGGCAATGACAGTCTGAAATCCAAGCCCAGCCAGACCGGCAAGGTAAACATAGCGAGCAGCACGCTCAACCAGATCAGGTGTTGGGCTGGCGTCGAGCGAATGCGCCCAACCCGCAACACGAGCGCGATCAGCACGGCCAACAACGCTGACCGTATGGAAGCTTCCAACAGCAGATTTTCCATCTCGTTACCTCAGCGCGCGATGTTTGCGCACGGTTTTCGCCATTTGGTCTAGCTCACCTTGCGACAGCATTTTGGCAGCCACCATGCCCGCGACCAGTTCTTCGACAGAACCCTGGCAGAATCGGTCAATGATTTGCCGCACCGCGCGCGCCGCCAAACTGCGCGCCGATTCGACCGCGTGATAAATGTAAGCGCGCCCATCGCTGGTGTGTTGCAAATAGCCTTTGCTTTCGAGGCGGCGCAACAGCGTGCGCACACTGGCCTCTTTGAGCTTGCGTTTGGCCGCCACCGCCTGATGTACGGCTTCGACCGAACACGGGCCGCTTTGCCAGACGGCGTTCATGATTTGGCTTTCCAACTCGGTGAGCGGCGCGCGCACACGACCGGGTTTTGCTTTACGTTTTGTCACGGTACAAGTTGTACCATTGATTTCCGATGACTGGCAAGACAAGCGGGCACAAAATTTTAAATGAAAAAAGAAAAAACGGAATGGATGGAGAGAAGCTCTACCATCCATTCCGTTCAATGTCTTGTTAAATTGGGCGCAGCCAACTCAAGCGACGATCTTGTGTGCCACCACACCCGCCACATCCGTCAATCTGAAATCGCGCCCGCTGTACCGGTACGTCAGCCGTTCGTGATCGAAGCCCAGCAGGTGCAGCACCGTCGCGTGAAAGTCATGAATGTGCATGCGGTCTTCGACTGCGTGATAGGCGATCTCATCCGTCGCGCCGTACACAAAGCCCGGTTTCACGCCGCCGCCCGCCATCCAGATCGTGTAGCCGTAAGGATTGTGATCGCGGCCGTCGCCGCTTTCCGAAACCGGCGTGCGGCCGAATTCGCCGGCCCAGATGACCAGCGTGTCTTTTAACAGGCCGCGCGCTTTGAGGTCTTTGATCAAGCCGGTGATGGGCTTGTCCACTTCGCGCGCGTTTTTGGTGTGCAGGTTATAGAGGTCGCTGTGCTGATCCCATTTGTAACTGTGCGTGCATTGAATGTAGCGCACGTCGCGTTCGGCCAGCCGCCGCGCCAGCAAACATTGCCAGCCGAAATCCGCCGTCAGCGGATCATCCAAGCCGTAGAGCTTCTTGGTCGCGGCGGATTCTTTATCAACCTCGAAAGCCTCGGGCGCTTGCGCTTGCATCTTGAAGGCCATCTCGAAGGCCTGGATGCGCGTTTCGAGTTGCGGGTCTTGTTTGTGCAAGTCCTGATGGCGGCGGTTGATGGCTTGCAGCATCTCCAATTCGTAACGCTGCTCGTCACCGGTGAGGTGTTTGCTCAACAGATATTCAATCGGCTCCTTCTGAATCTCTTCGACCTTCAAGCCCGAATTGCCAATCGCTGTGCCCTGAAATGCGCCGGGCAGAAAGGCCGAAGACCAGCACTTCGCGCCGCCGTGCGAGAGTGCGGGTTTGATCGTGATGTAGCCGGGCAGATTCTGATTCTCTGTGCCCAAACCATAAATCACCCACGACCCCATGCTGGGCCGCACGAAGGTCGAAGTGCCGGTGAAGGTTTGCAACAGGGCCGCGCCGTGGTCTACGCCCTCGCCAACCATCGAGCGGATGATGCAGAGATCATCCACGACCGAACGCACGCCCGGCCACAGGTCGCTGACCGGAATGCCGCTCTGGCCGCCGGGTTTGAAATCCCAGAGCGGTTTCATCAACGGGCCGACCTTGCCGTCAGCAAAGGCCAGCGGCCGTTTGATCGGCAACGGTTTGCCATGGTCGCGGATCAGCCGTTCTTTGGGATCGAAGGAATCAATCGAAGAGGGGCCGCCGTGCATGAACAGAAAGATCACGCGTTTGGCTTTGGGCGCGAAATGCGGCTGGCGTGGGGCGAGCGGATTGTCTGGCGCGGCGTACAGCCGGTTCTCTTCGCCCAGCATGGCGGTCAAGCCAAGCGAGCCGAAACCGAGTCCGGCGGCGCGCAACCAGGAGCGGCGCGACATGGGGTTTTCCACGCGGCGGTAAATTTGTTTTAGCGCGGCGCGCGTCATTGAGTCGTTCATTTGCTTACTCGTTTGGTGGTTTTGCCGTTGGGGTGTTGGGCCGCGCCGGACGCGGCGGTGTTTTGTTTGAGCCAGGTCAACAGGTCGGATTTGGTTTGAAAGTTCATCTGGGCGACGACTAATGCTTCCAACTGCTCTGACGAGAGTTTCAGCAGTTTGGCTTGAATGGCTTCATTCAACTCACCGTAGCGATGCGCTAGCAGCAGTTTCACAGAAGTCCTCAGCCCTTCCCTAATCCCCAGTCTTTCAATTGAATTCACGTATCGCACGTTTTTGCCCTCCTCGATTTCTTGAACTTCTTTTTGGATTGCCTCTTCCAGTTCCACCGGCAAGCGCATTACCCAATCTATGAAGTCGAACAGCGCCACGACCACTTCCCGCGCATAGCCGCGGTCATAAAGCATGCGCACCAGTCGCCGTTTCCATGCGAAGCGGCGTGAATTATCGCCCCGCGTTTCCAGCGCTTTCAACTGCGCCATCACGGCGACGGCGAAGATGTTGTCGTCGGCTTCCAACTCCGCCCAACGGTCAGCCCAATCCGCCAGTTGCGCGCAGGGAAATTTGAACACCAGCGAACAGCCCCAGTTCGCCACTTCGTGACGGGCCACGACGCGGCGTTTGGTTTCGGTGACGATGACCAGGCTGACGACTTCGGCGCCCGGATACTGCGCGCCGATGCGGAAGTTGTAGACGAAGACACGGCGCGCAAAGCCGCGTGGCGCGCGCCCCTGGATTTCAATGTGAATCAGCAGCCAGCGGCTCTCGCCGTTCTTGAGCCAAACCTTGAACAAACGGTCGGCGTAAAGCGTCCCGCCCGGCATGCTGGGACGCAACTGCGCCAGTTCTTTGTCCAGCGTTTCGTAGCGGCGCGACCAGTCAATGTCGCGTTCGATCAGCGGGAAGAAGAAGGCCAGACAGGGCCTCAGAAACCTGCCCAGCAACTCTTTCCAGGCGCTGTCCTGATTGGAACGTGGCAGGCTTATTGGCGGCTTGGTCACAGTCATCGCTCAAACACCGAATTGCCGGAAATGATGGTCGGCGTGCAAATAACCCCAGCGCAGCCACTCCGCCTCGCTCATTGCGCCGAAAACCGGATGCGGGGCGAACTGGAAATCACGCTGGGCAGCGGTGAAGCGCCGAATGATCTCCACCAGCCGTTGCCGGTCGCGCTCGAATTCGACCGGCGGGGTGCCGCCGATTTCCTGATCCGCCGTCGGGCCGGTCTTGAAGCCTTTGGCCCACGGCAACGGCGTCGCCAGCGCAATCCATTTCACCACGGTACGCGCCAGAAAATTGTCGCGCCGTTCGGCGTCGCGCTCGCCCATGCCGATCTGGTATGAATCGCTCAGATGGCAGAGCATTTGGTGCGGCGTCATCCGGCCCCATTGGCGCGGGTTGTCGGGCCGCAGCTTTGATAAGCGCGTCAGGATTTCGGTCAAGTCCGTAGGGTTGTTGAGATTCTTCATTGGTCTTCGGGGCAGTACCGCGCGCGTTAGCAAGCGGTGCCTGGGAGTTCAACCCAAGCGCACTCCTTACATCGCTTCCGCTTGCTGACGCGCCTTCAATCCAGATACAGAAAATCATTCGACGCCATCAGCACACGGCAATAGCTCTGCCAGGCTTTCTGCGCAGCCTTTTCGCCAGCGAATTTCTGCTGGAAGCCGGTGATGTATTTCAGCCCGGCAGCCAGTTCATCCTGACTCGCCGGACGATTCAAAATGCGCGCGTACGCCGAAGCCAAGCGTGCCGCGTCATCTTTGCCCGTATCCGCCAACAGCGCCTTGGCCAAATCGGTCGAACGCTCCGTCAGGAATTCGCTGTTGAGCCAGAAGAGCGCCTGGGTGGCGACGTTGGTCAATTGCCGTTTGCCGTTCATCGTCGTGGCGTCGCCAAAATCAAACAGGTTCAGCAACGTCGGCAGATTCGCGCGGCGCAGCGGCAAATAGACCGTGCGGCGTTTCTGTTTTTCAGGATTGATGCTCAAACGACCCTGGCTGGTTTCGCCGTCGGTGCCGCGCCCGCTTTGCAACGAACCGCCCATCGTCAAATCAATCGTGCCGTCAAGCGCCAGCAAGCCGTCGCGCATCTCTTCGATGGTCAGACGGCGGCGGTTGAAGCGCGAAAGCAGGCGGTTGTCCTGATCGGCATCTTTTATGCTTGGCGCCGCCGGATTTTCCGAAGCCATTTGATAGGTGTTCGACAGCATCAGCAGGCGATGCATGGCCTTGATCGAATTGCCGTTTTTGAGGAACTGTTCGGCCAGGTAATCCAGCAACTCAGGGTGCGTGGGCCGTTCGCCCATCTTGCCGAAATTGTCCGGCGTGCGCACGAGGCCTTCGCCGAAATGCCATTGCCAGAGGCGATTGACCAGCACGCGTTTGGGCAGCGGATTGGCGGGTTGCGTGACCCAGTCGGCGAACTGCAACCGCCCGCTGCCGGCGAACTGCGGCTTGGTGTCGTAGCGCGCCAGGATCGCCGGGAACGCGCGCGGGGCCTCTTCGCCCTTGTTGTTGTAATCGCCGCGAATCAACACTGCTTGCGTGACGGGCGTGTCTTCTTCGACGGCGCAGGCCAGTTCGGGTTCGGGCGGCGCGAGCTTCTTTAACTCGTCTTGCTCTTTGTGCAGTTTATCAATCGCCGTCCATTGCTCGGCGCTGAAATTCTTTTTGTCCTTGTCCGAAACGCCGAAGGGGCCGTTGGCGATATAGACATCGTTGAAAAAGCGGTCTTCGCCGTCTTCAAACTTGGGCTTGTCGGGCAGTGATTTGTCTGCGGCGAGGGCCGCTTGATACTTGGGCCGCCACGCCGCGAGGGTGGCATTCCATTCTTCCAACTGCCGCTGGAAGCGTGTTTGATAGCCTTGTGCGACTTCGGCCTGTTTGTCGGCCTGCTTATCTAAAGACGCGGCATTCCATTCGTTCAGATACCCGCGCACTTTCGCGGGATCGGGCTTCAGGAAGTTGACCCACTTTTGCAGCAGGGCGAGTTTGAGCTTGGTGCGCAACGCGACGGCTTCGACTTTTTCGCCGTCCTGATAAACCTGGCGCGCCGCCAGCATATAAGCGGCCAGGCGCGCGCCGTTTTCTTTAACACTGGCGTCCTTCACTTCATCGGTGATGACTTCCAGCGCCAGCCGCAGCCGTTTGTCCTTTTCACCGTGCGCCTTTTTCGCCGCCTGGTATTGCTGCCATTCAGCCTTGGGCACGAGCGGTTTTTCGAGCACGACCGAGACGTGCGAATCGGGATTGGTGAAGCTGCGCGTGCTGGCGAACATCCCGATCATCGCATAGTAGTCTTTGGTCAGAATCGGATCGAACTTGTGGTTGTGGCAGCGCGCGCAGGCGATCGTCATGCCCAGCAACGCGCGCGACGTTACATCTACTTGTTCGTCCCACACGTCGTGCAGCATCTTCATTTTGTCCTGCTGCGCGATGGCTTTCGCGCCCAACGCCAGAAAGCCGGTGGCGATGATGCCGCGTTTGTTGACTTCGGCGCCATCCGGCGCTGGCAGCAGATCACCCGCGATTTGCTCGCGTACAAACTGGTCGTAAGGCATGTCATCGTTAAACGCCTTGATCACATAATCGCGATACTTCCACGCGTGCGGGTAACGATGGTCTTCGTCATTGCCGGTCGAATCGGCGTAACGCGCCACGTCCAGCCAATGCCGTCCCCACTTTTCGCCGTAACGCGGCGAAGCCAGCAAACGGTCAACGACTTTGGCGAACGCATCCGGCGCGCTGTCGGCCAGAAAATCGCTCATCTCTTTTTCAGTCGGCGGCAAGCCGATCAGGTCATAAGTCGCGCGGCGCAACAGCGTCAGCTTATCGGCGGGCGGCGCGGGTTTGAGGCCTTTCGCTTCCAGCTTCGCCAGCACAAACGCATCAAGCGGCGCTTTGACCCAAGCAGCATCTTTGACTTTGGGCACGCTGGTTTGCGCGAGCGGCTGAAAGGCCCAGAACGCTTTCTCTTCGTCGGTGAATTCGCGCGTGCTCTTCGGCGCGGTTTTTGTTTCGGTAAGCGCAGCCGCGGCATTGGTGTTGGGCCAAGGCGCGCCCATTTTCACCCAAGCGGCGAGGGCATTGATCTCGGCGTCTTTCAGCCTGCCCGCTGGCGGCATCTTCAACGCTTCGTTGTACCCGATGACTTGCAGCAGGCGGCTCTCTTCCGGCTTGTCTTTGTTGACCAGCCGGCCGCTCTCGCCGCCCTTGGCAAAGCCCTCCGCCGAAGTCAGATCGAGCTTGGCCACTTGCGCCTGGGCGTTGTGGCACTTGGCGCAGTTAGCGACTAGCACCGGACGTATCTGCTGCTCAAAAAAGTCCGCCGGATCGCTGCTTTGCGCCGCGACCGGTCGCAAGCTCACCAACGCCGCCGCCAGCGCCAATGCGGCGCTCAGCGACAACACAAAGAGTTTCAACTGCCGAATGTTTATCCGCATAGTTCTAAATCGCCTGTGAGAAAAAAGAGTTCGACCAGAGATGCCTGTATAACTGTGGCGCGCGCGGCAGTCAAGCTATTGGTCTGACCTCATTTTGAAGGAGCTGAAAAACAATGCGACAAGATGTACAGGATTTTTTCCGGGATTGACAGGTTGCTGCGGCGCGGTTTCAGCCATGCTCAGCAGTCCAACCTGGTAAATAAAAAATGAGTGCGGGCCAGTGCTCAAAGAAAGTTCAAACGGCAGAGTAGCCGCGTAGGCAGCATTGCTCATGTTATGCACGCTCACTTGGCTAAATCAGAACACGCAACATTGGGACACTGGGTCAGTAGCCCGACCGTGAGGGAGGGCAGGCTTGTGGTCAAACCCAAGCGGTCTGACTGGACGGCGCGCCCCCCCTCCCGGTCGGGCTACTGACACACCCTGCCGCGACTGTACCAATCT
>JAYUCP010000688.1:0-7073 GCA_043740245.1 Acidobacteriota bacterium
GCGTCGGCCTGGGCGCGGATGGCGTCGGCGTCGGCGGGCGTGAGCGGTTTGCGGTAATACTCGCTGCGGTCGCGGTCGCCCATGCGCGGGCCGGTCGAAAGATGAAAGGCGTAGATGTTATTCGTGCCGTACTCCTCGATCATGTTGACGATGCTGCGGCGCATGCCGGTCAGGATCGAAGCGACCGCAATCACCACCGTCACGCCGATGACGATGCCCAACACGGTCAGGAAGCTGCGGAACTTGTGCGAACGCACCGTGTCGAGCGCCATCTTGATCGTGTCCAGCGGCAGCCAACGGAGCAAGCGCCATTGCCGGGCGGGCTTGGTTGACGCGGGCAATTGGATTGCGATCTCTGGTTGCGTTCTCATCGTGCGCCTTTCTGTTGTTTCAACGCTTCGGATAGCCGAGGCGGTTTTAGACAGGATTGACAGGATTCTAAGGCGAGCGGTTTAAGCCGCAGATCAACGCACACAAACGCGGATCAATTCGTATTCCCATCTGCGTTTGTCTGCGTTGATCTGCGGCAAAATCGCTTCAACTCTTCGACAATGCCACAATCGGATCGAGCCGCGAGGCTTTGAAGGCCGGATAAATGCCCGCGATCATGCCGATGCCGCCTGAGACCAACAGCGCTAACAAAATGTAACCCGCCGTAATCACCATCGGGACGGGCGTATTCGTCTTGACCACCCACGAGATCAACGACGCCAGCAGCAAGCCCAGCAAGCCGCCCACCGACGACAGCAGCGCCGATTCGATCAGGAATTGCAGCAGGATTTGACCGCGCCGCGCGCCCACGGCTTTGCGCAAGCCGATTTCAAAAGTCCGTTCAGTCACGCTGACCAGCATGATGTTCATCACGACGATGCCGCCGACCAGCAAGGACAGCAGCGTGATTGGCGTCACGACCAGCGCGATGGTGCCGGTGAATTGATCCACCTGGTTTTTGATTTCGCCAGTGTTGACCAGGCCGAAATCGTCTTCTTCCTCGCCGGTCAGTTTGTGGCGGTTGCGCATGACCATGCGCGCCTCATCCATCGCGGCTTGAAAGCGTTCCTGCTGGTAGGCGCTGCCGTGCAGGCGCACGCTCTGGCGGCGTCCGAAGATGTGGCCGTAAGTGGTGATGGGCATGTAGAGGTGATTGTCGAGCGAATTGCCGAACATCGTGCCGCGCCGCGCTTCGACGCCGATGATGCGCAGCGGGCAACCATTCACCTTCAATTCTTTGCCGATGGGATCGGCGCCGGCGAAAAATTTGTCGCGCACATCCGCGCCGATGACCGTGACCAGCGCGGAGTTTTTCTCTTCGCTGTCGGCGACGAAGCGGCCTTCGGCGAGTTCCTTGTTTTCGATCTCGCCCATGTTGGAGGTCACACCCAGCACTGACGTGCCGAACAGTTCCTGGCCGGACTGCTCCAGCCTGGTGCGGTTTTGTATGTCCGCGCCGACTTCCGCGCACTTCTTGCAGCGTTCGCGCAGCCATTCAAAATCGCCCAGGTAAAGCGGCTTGTTGCGGCGATTCATCTTTTCCCATTGTTCGTCAGAGATGGGGCCGTTGGTGGCGATGCGCGCGATCATGAAATGGTTCGCGCCCAGCATCTTCGAGATGGTCGTCAGCACATACGAATTCAAGCCATTGATCGAAGCGCCCACGACCACGACCGAGGCGACGCCGATGATAATGCCGATCAGCGTCAGAAAGGCGCGCAACTTGTGCGCGAAGATGGCTTGCACGGCCAGCTTGAAAGCATCCAAATAAAAGGAAAGGTAACTTCGCATAAACGCCGCCTGTGTTTCTGTGATGAGCGAATGTTTGCTGGTGCTGACCGCTGTACGGCGCCGCCAGTCCGTGGGTTCGCATTTGTTTGGCGCGTGCGCAAGCGGTTTACGCGCTGCCATGCACAACGCAAAGAACGCTGCCGGATTAACAGCCGGGTGCAAAAAGTTGTTTCGTCTGGATCTCAGGCGCGGTTGAGCGAGCCCGAATTTTCAGAACAGTGATGTCCGCTTGGCAAGATGTGTGTTGGCTTGTGCCCGCTCAATCGTTCTACTTGGCGGACACTGGCATACAAGCGGCGGCGGCGTTAGTATCCCGGCGTCATTTGCCAATGCGGGTTGTGCATCCAACCGCAATCGCAATGTTCACCACTCAACTGCAAGGGAGGCCCGTTTATGCGTAGCATCCAGCGTAGCCTGAGCGGCAGCGCCGCTTTGATCTTTTGCCTCACACTGCCAGTGCTGGCGCAAACACCGCCCGACGTAAAGGCGCTGCTGCAACAGGTGCGGGAGCGATACCGCAACCTTAGTAGCTATCATTTCGAATATACAGTCAGCAGCGATTACAGCGATGAAGGCCACGGCCTGCGCACGGAATCGAAGCGGCAGGAATGGTTCAACCTTTGGTTCGCCAAACCGGCGAAAGTCCGCGTTGAAGCCCGGCAAGCGAACACCGACATCGTGCGCATTGACGATGGGCAAACGGTTTGGCTCTTCGCGCCCGGCCTCAACGCCTACGCGCAACGGCCGCGCGCCCTGGCTGAACAGATCAGCCGTGGGTACAGCCGCGATTTCATGGAGGAATATCAATTCAGCACCGTGCTCAATCAGGCCAACTGGCTGTTCGACGAGTACCGCGATTTGCTCAGCCGTCCCACGTATCCGCAAGTCAGTCTGGGGCGCGACGAGGTAATCGAAGTCGGCGGGCAAAAGATCGCCTGTTACGTGTTCGAATTGCGGCGGGCTGAGCCTGGGAATTTGCGGCGGTTGTGGATTGATCGCCAACGGCTGATGGTCGTGCGTGACGTCGCCGAAAGCAGCTTCGAAAATCAGCAGGGCGGTCGCGGTGTTTCGCGTCGTGCCGTCGAATTCAAGGCCGTGCAAGTGGATGAAATCTTGCCCGATACGCTGTTCAGCTTCACTGCGCCGGTTGACGCAGTGCGTGTGTATAAGCTGAATCCCTATGATCAGTCGCGCCTCTCGCTCGTTGGCAAACCCGCACCCGATTTCACGCTCAAGGATTTGGCCGGCCGCACAGTCAACCTGCGCGCCTTGCGCGGCAAAGCCGTACTGCTCAATTTTTGGGCGACGTGGTGCGGGCCGTGCATTGCCGAGATGCCGGAACTGGAAAAGCTGCAGCAGGAGTACAAAGACAAAGACGTGGCCTTCCTCTTTGTGGACGATGAGGAGCCGGATAAGCCTCGCACATTTTTGCAGGAGAAGCATTACAGCTTCGGCTCGCTGGTGGACGAAGAGCGCAAGGTTTTCACGCAGTATCGCGTCGGCGGCATCCCGCAAACCTTTCTGATAGACAAGCAGGGCCAATTGCGCGCGCAACTCACCGGCACACGCGGCGAGGCTGAATTCCGCGCCGCACTCGAAGCCGCGCGCAACGACGTGCCTGTAGCGCGTGCCGTGCCCAGCGCCGATCCCGCGTTGAGCGCGGTTTACCAGGATTTTCTGGGCGCCTGGCAAAGCGCCGCGCAACCCAGCCGCCTGCACCGGGTGCGCGTGCAATTGGCGGGCGGACGACTGACCATGCAAGTGTCGGATTGCGCCTCGCTCGGTTGCGATTGGGGCAGCACGGAGGCGCGCCCGTTTCGCTCCGCTTATAACGCCGCCGCAACCGAGCGCCCGCAACTGTTGCAAGCGAGTTTCACTGCCGGCAGTGCTACGCGCGAAGTTCTGCTCTTTGCCGAAGGCAGCGAACGGTTGCGGGCCGAATTGCTGGAAACGACCGGCGATGGCCGCGCCGCGCGCGCTGTTATGTTTTTGGAACGCGAAAAAGCTCTGCTCACGACCGCCGCGTTAGTCGCGCCGAAACTGTTGGCCCCCGATCCTGGCAGCGTTTTCACGCATTACCCGCGTGCTGTGGCGTTGAGTTGGGAAGCCGTGCCGAACGCCGCAGGGTATCGTGTGGAACTCGATTTTGGCTTGCCCGGCCAGGGTGTCTGGCACAGCGAACAGAGCGGCCGCAATGATTGGGTCGTGACGACGACAACGCCCGGCTACAGTTTTGATTTTACTGGCGCGCAACCTGGTCGCTGGCGCGCCTGGGCCGTGGACACGCGTGGCCTGGCAGGCGCCAAGAGCGAATGGCGCGAGTTCAGTTTTACGAAGTGAAGGCTAGCGCGTGCTCAACACCGAGGCGCGATTGGATTGCAGCAGTTGGCAGGCGGCGTGGTAAACGGCCTCTTCGGTAATCATCGAAATGTGCGGCGCGCGCAGGTGGATTTGACGCGTGCCCAACACGTCCTGCGCAGTCGCTTCGGGATGCGGCGAGATGACAACGACGGGCGCGCCTGCCGCGGCGGCTAGATGCGCGGGCCCGCTGTGATTGCCGGCAAACAGGCTCAGCCGCGCCATTGCGGAAACCACATCAAGCAGTTTGGCGGATTCAAAAGCCAGCGCGCTCTTGCCCGGCAATTCGCTGACCAGGCGGCGCGCCAGGCCGCGTTCGCTGCGGCCCGCAAACACCAACAGCCGCGCGTTGAAATTGTGATGCAGCCGCGCCGCCAGGTTGACGAAATGTTCAAAGTCCCAGCGCGGTTTTTTGCGCCCCGCGCCCGGATGAATCCCGATCAGCAATTCGCCCGATTGCACGCCGTGTTTGGTGAGCAAACGTTCGAGCCGCGCATCGGCGTCGCGGTCGGTGCTCAAACGCGGCTCGGCTTCGAGCGGGCGGACGCCGAGCGGTTCGAGGCGTTGCAAATAGGCGTGCGCGTCGTGGGTGAGTTTGGCGGGCAGATTGGCCAGCCGTTGCGTGGCGCGTTCGATGACGAGGCTCAGGCCGTGGCTGAGCGTGTTGCGCCGCCGGTCAAGCCGTTCGCGCGGTTGCGCCAGTTGCAATAGGACGCCCGCTTCGGTGTTGCGTTGCAATTCGATGGCGAGGTCGTAATAGCCGCGCTTGATTTCGCCCAAGGTCTTGCTGCTGCGATAGGCCGAACGCGGGGCCAGAACTTCGGCGCCGCGCAAACGCCCGACCGGCAGGACTTCGTCAGCGCAGTCGGCCAGGCGAATGAGATCGGCGGCGCTGGTGCTGGTGGCGATGGTGATGCGCGCATCGGGTAAGTGTTGCCGCAATGCGCGCAAGGCAGGCAAGGCCAAAATTGTTTGCCCAAGACCAGCGACGTGAACGACCAGAATGTTTTGCGATAGGGAAGATGACATAAGCACCTGCGCGCTAACTCTGAGGCGGACGCTTCATTTTCCATTTGTCATTTGAGATTTGCCATTGGTCATTGTTTGGCCGCTGGTTTCTGCATTGGCAAATGACGAATCTCAAATGACAAATGGAAAATTACCCGGCTGTTTTGCCAGTTGAATCACTGGCAGGCGCCAGCAAACTCTTGCCCGTCATCTCCGCCGGTTGTTCCAGTCCCAACAACTCCAACATTGTCGGCGCGACATCTTCCAATGCGCCGCCATCACGCAGCGTGCCTTTGAACGTCTCGTCGCAGACGATGAACGGCACCGGATTGTTGGTGTGTGCGGTATGCGGGCCACCGGTTTCGGGGTCAATCATCTGTTCGCAATTGCCGTGGTCGGCGGTGATGAGGGCCGCGCCGCCGAGGCGTTCAAGCGTGCCGACGACTCGGCCCAGGCATTTGTCCAGCACTTCGACGGCGGCGATGGCGGCTTTCAGGTTGCCGGTGTGGCCGACCATGTCAGCGTTGGCGAAATTGATGACGTAGGCGTCAGTTGCATTCGCGTCCAGCGCTCGGCAAATCTCGTCGGCGACTTTGGCCGCGTTCATTTCCGGTTGCAGGTCATAGGTCGCCACCTTCGGCGAAGGCACCAGCACGCGGCTCTCAAACGGGAAGGGCGGTTCGATACCGCCGTTGAAAAAATAAGTGACGTGCGCGTATTTCTCAGTCTCGGCGATGCGCATGTTGGTTACGCCGAGTTTGGCGAAGACATCGGCGAGAATGTGTTGCAGCGAGATCGGCGGAAAGACCATCGGAATGTTGAACGAGCGGTCGTATAGCGTGAACGTCGCGTAATGCAGATCGGGAATGCGTTCGCGCACAAAGCCGTCGAAGTTCAAGCCCGTGAAGGCCCGCGTCAATTGCCGCGCGCGGTCGGCGCGGAAGTTGAAGAAGATCACCGAATCGCCTGCCTTGACTGTGGCGATAGGTTTGCCATCCGCGTGGGTGATGACGACGGGTTCGATGAATTCGTCGGTCACGCCATCGTCGTAAGAATCCTGAATCGCCGCCAGCGGGTCGGTCGCGCGCTTGCCCACACCTTTCGTCAACATATCGTAGGCGCGCTGCACGCGTTCCCAGCGGTTGTCGCGATCCATCGCGTGATAACGGCCGCAGATGCTGGCGACGCGGCCCACGCCAAACTCGCGCATCTTGGCCAGCAATTCGCCGACATAGCGTTTGCCCGAATTGGGCGCCGTGTCGCGGCCATCGGTGAAGCAGTGGACGAACACGTTTTCGACGCCACGCTTGGCCGCCAGTTGCAACAAGGCGAAGACGTGCGTGTCTATCGAATGCACGCCGCCATCCGAGATCAATCCGAACAGGTGCAGCGCCGTCTGTTTGCCTGCATCCACCGCCGCGCAGAGAGTTGGGTTTTCAAAGAAGGTGCCCTGGTTGATGGCTTCGTCAATGCGCGTGATGTCCATCTGGACGATGCGGCCCGCGCCCATGTTCATGTGCCCGACCTCTGAATTGCCGAACTGGCCGCAGGGCAGGCCGACGCGTTCGCCGGAGCCTTCGATTAAGGTGTGTTGGTATTGTGCTAGGTATTGATCCAGATGTGGCGTGTTGGCTTGTGCAATCGCGTTGCCTTCGGTTTTGGGCGAGTAGCCGAAGCCGTCCAGAATGATGAGTGCGACAGGTTTCTTTTTCAAAAATACATTTGCCATAACGGCGGCCATCATAGCGAAAAGGTTGGGTGAGGCAAAGGCAGTCGTTGAGCGGTGTCAGTAGCCCGCGCGTGAGCAAGGGCCGCAATGTCTGAAAGCAGCCCTTGCTCACGCCTTGTCATTACCCAGTATTTTCGAGTTTATGAGACAAGCGAACCCCTTCAACCAATGTTTGCAAAGTGAGGTAGCCACGCCA
>JAYUCP010000689.1:0-7069 GCA_043740245.1 Acidobacteriota bacterium
CCGAACGCGCGCTGGAAAACGCGCTGGCCTTGCTTTACGACGAACGTTCGCGGGGCAGCGTGCGGCTTTGGGCGCGCGCCTTTGGCGGCGCGACTCCAACCGGCGGCGGCGCGCACGCCAATGCCCAGGCAGCGCCGCTCACCGAAGAGCAATGGAACACGCTGCAAACGGCGCTCACCGCCATCGGCAGCACACGTGAACGCGGTTTGTTGCGCGGTGAACTCACGCGCGTGCTGACACTCATCCGCGCAGCCCGCGAACGCGCCAAACCCTAAACTGACCGCTGACCACTGACCACCTATGTCCCTGATGCTGGCAGAAATCGAGCAGCAACCCGCCGCGCTCGAACGCACGATTCAACAAGAGAGTAAGAAGATCGCGCGCTTTGCCGCTCATCTGAACGCCAAGCGCCCGCGCCTGATCGTGTTGGTCGCGCGCGGCAGTTCTGACAACGCGGCGCTGTTTGGCCGTTACCTCTTGGAAATCACGACCGGCATTCCGGTCTCGCTAGCCGCGCCCGCCGTGCATACGCTTTATCAGGCAAAACTCGATCTGCGTGACGCACTGGTCATCGGCATCT
Source organism: Acidobacteriota bacterium (assembly GCA_043740245.1). Classification (GTDB taxonomy): domain Bacteria; phylum Acidobacteriota; class Blastocatellia; order RBC074; family RBC074; genus JACPYM01. The sequence goes on from JAYUCP010000689.1 coordinate 581, forward strand.
CGCAATCGGGCGCGGGCGTAGACGTGAACCTGGTTTTGGAAAACGCCAAACGCTGCGGGGCGACCACGTTGGCAATCACCAACGAAGCCGAATCCGCAATGGCCGAGCTTGCCGACGAAACCTTCCTGATTCGCGCCCGCCGCGAAAAGAGTGTCGCCGCGACCAAGACCTACACCGGCCAACTGCTGATGTTCCACCTGCTGGCCGAAGCCCTCAGTGGCGCGCGCAAAGGCGCAGAAGTTGAACGCATCCCCGCGCTCGCCGCCGCCACGTTGCAACTGAAACCGCAAGTCGCCACGATGGTCGAGCGTTTTGCCTATATGAATCATTGCGTCGTCGTCGGGCGCGGGCTGAATTACGCGAACACTTATGAATTCGCCATCAAGCTGATGGAGACCTGCTACGTCGTGGCCGAACGCTTTTCGGGCGCAGACTTCCTGCACGGCCCGATTGCGATGATTGATCGCGGCTTCCCGGCGTTTTTGTTCGCGCCGCCGGGGCCGACGTTAAAAGGCCAACTCGAACTGCTCGCCAGGTTGAAAGAGATCGGCGGCGAAACGGTCGTGATTTCCAGCGAAGCAGCGGCGATCAAAGCGGCGACGCGCGCGATCGAGATTCCGCAACGCATCAGCGAACTGCTCTCGCCGATTCCGTATGTGATCCCCGCGCAGTTGTTCGCCGCGTTGCTGGCCGAGGCGAAAGGCTTGAGTCCGGATCAGCCGCGTTCGTTGTCGAAGGTGACGAAGACGGTTTAAGGCTGGGCATGGATGGATTGGCTTTTGCCGCGCGCTCAAGGCAAAATGCGGCTTACTCAAAAGCAAATGTGAGTCCGTTTTCTCCCCCACGCAAACTGGGGTTTACCGCCGTCTGCGGAACACTCGAAACGAACAGGAAACCGAACGATGCCAGTGCTCCAGTTCAAGGGCAAGACTGCCGTTGAAAGCCATCATTACACAGTCCCGCACCACACCGTCGAATTTGACGAGAAGCTTTCGGTATTGGGCAAGGGCGCAAAGCCGAACCTGGACGGCAACGTCATCATCGAGGGCGACAACCTGCTCGCGCTCAAAGCCCTGCTGCCCACGCACGCCGGACGCATCAAGTGCATCTACATTGACCCGCCCTACAACACCGGCAATGAAGGCTGGGTCTACAATGACAAACTCAACCAGCCACAGTTCAAAGAATGGATCGGCCAGACCGTTGGCAAAGAAGGCGAAGACGCCACCCGCCATGACAAATGGTGCTGCATGATGTATCCACGTTTGCAGTTGTTGAGAGAATTATTGCGGGAAGACGGCCTCATCTTTGTTTCAATTGATTTCACTGAAGTTGCATATCTACGCTTACTGATGGATGAGATTTTCGGCCCGGAGAATTTCCTTGCGGATATTGCTTGGGAAAAGCGCTATACGCGTAGCAACAATGCCAAGCTTTTTTATTCGCTCAAGGACACCATCCTAACCTACCGCAAATCTGGATCGGTTTCTGAATTGCGAGAGCCAAGAACAGAAAAGACCGATGGGATCTATAAAAATCCTGATAATGACTCACGCGGCGATTGGACAAGTTCATCGTATGTAAATCCAGCGACAAAGGAAGAGCGCCCGAATCTTGTCTATCCAATCAAGAATCCGAATACTGGTGCGTGGGTCGAACACAAAACCCATGCTTGGAAATACTCACTTGAGAAGCATGCCGAACACGTTTTAGAGAATCGCCTTTGGTGGAGTGAAAACGGCAAGGCAAAGTACCCACGCTTGAAAGTGTTTAAGTCGGATGAAGGTGTCGTTCCGATTGATCTATGGCATTACCAAACAACAGGCACAACAGATGATGGCGGAACCACAGTTAAACAAATTTTCGGCTCAGCAGTTTTCGAAACACCAAAACCAGTTGGTTTGATTCGGAGAATTCTGGAATTAGCGACGGAACCGAATGAGCAACACATTGTCTTCGACTCGACTGCTGGCTCCGGTTCAACCGCCCATGCAGTATTGGAACTAAACAAAGAAGATGGCGGCAATCGTAAATTCATTCTTGTGCAACAAGCATACGACAATAAAGAAAACGAGAAAGAGCATCTCAACATCTGCCAAAAGATCACGGCAGAGCGTGTGCACCGCGTCATCAAAGGCTATAAATACAAAACGCAAAGCGGCAAAGAGCAAAAGGTTGAGGGCTTGGGCGGCTCATTCACCTACGCCCGGCTTGGCCCACCCCTCTTCAACGAATACCGCGATTTGGGCGAGCGGCTGCCGAGTTACGAAGAGATTGCCAAGTATGTCTTTTACACGGAAACGAGTCGCGAATTCGATCAGAGCCGGATCAACCGCGAGACGGGTAAGATCGGCGAACATAACGGCGCGAGTTATTACCTGCTTTACAAAGCCAGCGACGAAGACGACCAGGCTTGCGATATGGATTGGCTGAGGAAGGTTGGCGCGGCGGACGCCAATCACAAGCTGGTGGTTTACTGCGAAAAGGTCTGGCTACATCAGGAAGATTTGGCGAAATATGAGTTTGAAAACGGCAAACAGGTGCGGACAATGCAGGTGCCGTTTCAGTTGAAGTAATGGAACTCAAGTATTACCAAAAACGAGTCCTCAAGGAGGTCGGCATCTTTCTTGCCGCCCTGGCCAAAGAGCGGGCGGCGGGGATGCCGTATGCCAGCCTGGCGGCGTGGGATGAAGCGGAGAAGCATTTCTACTTGCCCGGCCAATACCGCGCGCGGCGCAACGGACTCAACAAAGACTTGCCTTCGTTTTGCGTGCGCGTGCCGACGGGCGGCGGCAAGACGGTGCTGGCGACGCAGATTCTCGGCCAGATTTACAAGACGATCCTGAAAGAGCGGAACGGCGCGGGGCTGGTGTTGTGGGTGGTGCCGAGCGACCAGATTTACAAAGACACGCTGCGCCGCTTGCGCGACCGCCACGATTTTTACCGCACCTCGCTGGAACACGCCGTCTCGCGCCGCATCGAGGTTTGGGAGAAGCACGAAATCTTCCGCCTGACGCCGGGCCAGATGCGCAACAACCTGAATATCCTGATGCTGAAACTGGCCAGCACCAACCGCGAAACCAAAGCTCAACTGAAATTCTTCCGCGACAGCGGCGGCAATATCGTGCAGCACTTCCCGCCCGAAAACGCGCCCGCCGAGCACCGCGCCTTGAAAGCGCGCGTACCCAATCTGGACATGCTGGTGGAAGACGCGGCGAGCGGCGAATACCTGGTCAAGACCTCGCTGGGCAATCTGGTGCGCTTGTACGAACCACCCGTAATTCTGGACGAGGGCCACAAGGCGACCAGCAAGCTGGCGCGCGAAACTATCGAAGGTTTCAACGCCAGCATCGTAGTCGAGCTATCAGCCACGCCTTACAAAGAGGCCAACGTGCTAGTGCGTGTTGGCGGGCGCGAGTTGCTGGAAGAGCAGATGATAAAGCTGCCAATCAACATCGCCAACTCCAATCAGAAATTGTGGAAGGATTGTTTGACTCAAGCACGCGACAAACGCGAAGAACTGGCGCAACGGGCTGCCGAGCATTACCGCACTGCGGGCAAAGTCATCCGCCCCATCGTACTGGTGCAGGTCGAGCGCACCGGCAAAGACCAGCGCGATGCCGGACTTGTCCACAGTGAAGAAGTCAAAGAACACCTGATGCAACGGCTGGGCGTGCCCGAAGCGGCCATTGCCATCAAATCATCCGAGAAAGACGACATCGAGGGCATTAACCTGTTGGACGAAGGCTGTCCCATCGAATGGATCATCACCAAAGCCGCCTTGCAGGAAGGTTGGGACTGCCCATTCGCCTACATCCTGGTTTCGCTCAACAACACCGGCAGCCAGCAAAGCATGACGCAATTGGTTGGGCGCGTACTGCGTCAACCCTTCACGGTCAAAACGCCGTTTGAAGAGTTGAACCAAAGCTATGTCTTCTGTCTGCGGCGCAAAGCTTCTGACATCAGCAAAGAAGTGAAGAAGGCGCTGGAAGGCGAAGGCTACGAAGGCGACGCGATGAGCGTGGTGGATCGCAGCGAAGAAGGCAGCAAAGCCGGTGCAAAGCTCGAAGCCAAAATGCGCGAAGAGTTCCGCCGTTATTACAAGAACTTTGAAGGCAAAGTTTATCTGCCGCTCTTTGCGGTCAAGCACGGCAAGGGTTACGAAGTTTTGGACTATTACCGCCACTTGCTCAGCCAAGTGAAGGTGCGCGGGTTTGATTTTGCTGCGGTGGATTGGGATCTGACCGAAGCGTTGGCACGGGCGCGCGATGCGTTTTACCGGCTTGATCTGGATCAGGATTTACAGCGCGTCGCTGAACAGGAAACGGCGCTGCTGGAAACAGATGCGCAAGTCGCTTCGTGGCTGGTCGCGGCGCTGCCGTTTGAGTATTACAGCTTTAAGCAGTTGCGCGTGGTCGTAGAGTTGGCGCTGGCCGAAATCTATCGCGCCAACCCGGAATTGCGCGGGCGCTTGGGGATGGTCAAATTCATCGTGCGCGAAAAGCTGGTCGGTTTGATCGAACGTGAAACCGACCGGCAAACACACGCGGCGTTTGAGCAGTTGTTCAACACCAAGCGGCTCAGCTTTGCGCTGGAATGCGCCGAAGCGCGGATCGAGATTCCGCCCGCGATTGAGATCAAAACCACTCGCCGCTTGACCCACGACAATGGCGAACAGATTCAACAATCGCTCTTCGACATCGTGCCAGACACGCTAAACGAGTTGGAAAAAGCCGTCGCCTTCTGTCTCGACCGCGAACCGAAGGTACTCTGGTGGTATCGCAACTTGATTGGCAAAGAAAATTTCCACATTCAAGGCTACCGCCGCCATCGCGTTTACCCCGATTTCGTGGTGCAGGAAGGCGAGCAAGAGAGCAACAGCAAAAAGCCCGTTGCCTCTGTGTTGGTGCTGGAAAGCAAAGGCAAACATTTGAAAGGCAACGAAGACACCAACTACAAACGCTCGCTGGCCGAGTTCTTCAACAAGGTGGGCCACCAAGTCCCCTGGCAAAAGCTGGCCGAAGATTTTTCAGACAACCGTTTCCGCGTTTACATCATTGATGAGGGCGAATACAAAGACCACACTTGGCGTGATGAGCTAAAAAAGCGCCTAAATGAGCCTGTGGCCTTGCAATAAGGACGCCGCCGCCAACATCACTCCTGTTCAAATTCAACTCCAGCTTTTTTCTCAAGGCTTGCCGCTGTTATCCGCACACCAGCTCTAGCCGCTCGGAACAAAAGCCATGCAAGAAGCGTCTGCTCGATTGTTCAAAGCACATCGGGCCGATAGAAGCTGTTCAACCAATCGCCAATCGCAAACACCATGCTCCGGCGGGCACGGTGAACAGTTTTTCAGCGCACGTGTCTGAGCGGCAGGCAGGCGCAAACACTTTCCGCAAACTTCACACGTCGCAACGCGCGTGGGCGCCAACTCCCGCTTGCGCATCTCGTCATCCATCTTGGGCAAGTCCGCTTTTGCAGGCGCGTGCGGGCTGTCCGTGTTCGCAACCTGTTTTCTCGGCAGGGAGGAAGTATGCAACGAAAATTGATGTTCTTCGCTTTTACGTTGGCCGTCGTGTGTTTGGCGCTAGGCGGCGCTGCGCAATCAACAGCCCAACAACACAAGGGCCAATCAATCACCACCAAAAACACGGCAATACAAAGTTCGCCGTACAAAATTTCCGGCCCCTTCACGCACAAGAACCTGAGCGTCTTTCTGGTGCACGGCTCCGCACCAGCGGGGCCAGCGCGTGGCAAGACGTATCTGACCTTGCAGGAAGCCATGCGGCAGAAGAAAGTCGTCGTACGTGAAACCGGCGATGTCAATGAACTGTCCATCCAAAACCGTTCGACCGAAGAGGTCTTTGTCCAGGCGGGCGACATCGTCAAAGGCGGACAGCAAGACCGCGTGCTGGCGCTTGATCTGATCTTGCCGCCGAAATCGGGCCGCATTCAGATTGACGCGTTCTGCGTCGAACACAGCCGTTGGAGCCAGCGCGGACGCGAAGCGGTGACGGCCTTCAGCGCTTCGGACAAGATGCTGGCGACGAAAGGGCTGAAGCTGGCCGCGCGCAATTCTCAATCGCAAAGCGAGGTTTGGGAAAACGTCAGTGTGGCGCAGGCCAAGCTGGCGAAAAATTATGTGGCGGCGAAAGGCGTGCCGGGCGGCAGAGCGATGGGGGCCGGTGGAGGAGGCGCAGCCGGAGACCGCGCTGCAAATTTTGGCGCGGCACCGTCCGCCTCGCTCACGCCTGCCGCACCGGTACCGTTGGCAGAGCCTGAGCAAAACCAGCTTTCCACGAGATTGAGTCAAAGGCTGCTTTACGCTCCCAATGCGGGATTGACAGTGGCCGCAATGCAAGGACTAACAGCGGTTACTTCGCAAGCTTCGCCGACGAGTTTGCAACTGACCTTGGAAAACAAAAACGTCAAAGACTCGTCCGCCGCTTATGTCAAACAACTCGCTGCGATTATCAACGGCAAGCAGGA
>JAYUCP010000690.1:0-7067 GCA_043740245.1 Acidobacteriota bacterium
CGCCAAGGCCGCGCTGACCGGCGAATTCGCCGCCCACCCAATCGAACAATCGTTGCGCGACATCGAGGCGTTCAAGCTGGCGAAAAACTGGCCGCTGACGCTGAACAAGAGCATCAGCGACCTGACCGCCGTCGAATTGCGGCGCGTCGCCAAACGTTTGTTCGAAGCCAACGCGCTGACCGTCGTCGCGCTGGGCCGTGTCAATGAATTGAAATCGCAGTTCTAACGCATGGCCAAACCGATCGGCACTGACATTCCCAATCCGCAATTCAACACCGCCAAAGGCAGTGCCGTGCAGGCGATGTTCGCCCAAATCGCGCCCAGCTACGACCGGCTCAATCACCTGCTCTCGCTCAACATTGATAAACGCTGGCGGCGTTTCACCGTCAAACAACTGGCGGATGTGCTGGCGCGGCCCAATGCGCTGGCGCTCGATCTGTGTTGCGGCACGGCGGATTTGACGCTCGAACTCGCCGAGCACGCGCGCGTCATCGGTGCTGATTTCTGCCACCCGATGCTGGTCATCGGCAACGGCAAGCTCGCGCACCAGCAGGCCCGCCGCGCTTCCCTTGCCGAAGCCGATGCCTTGCACCTGCCCTTCGCCGATGCATGCGCGGACGCGGTGACGGTCGCGTTTGGGTTGCGCAATCTTGAAAACGTGCCGGGCGGCTTGGCTGAAATCTTTCGTGTGCTGAAACCTGGTGGACGCGCGGCGATTCTGGAATTCTCGCGCCCCATCCTGCCCGGCTTCCGCGAAGCCTTCGCGTTCTACTTCCACCACATCCTGCCACGCATCGGCGCGCTGCTATCGGGCTCGCATGGCGCTTACACCTACCTGCCGCAATCGGTCAGCAACTTCCCCGATCAGCAACGGCTGGCTGAGTTGATGCGCCAGACGGGCTTTACGAACGTGCGCTATCACAATTTGTCGGGCGGGATTGCGGCTTTGCATTTGGGTGATCGTACCTAATCGTATCCGCACTGGCCTTATCAGCACTGGCCGGTATCAAAGCCAATCTTGCGAAACCACCGGCCAATTGTTAGCTTGTGCCCGCTATGCCACCTATGTTTTGCAATGGGTTTTGCAATGCGTATCGCAACGTCTTTCGCAACGGCTTTCGCGCCGCCATACTCGTCGTCTTGCTTGCTTGCGCCGGGTTTGCGCAATCGTTTCAGGAAGCCGACCATCTGTTCACCTATGGCGACGACACGGGCCGCGACCAGCAGGCGCTGGCCGTGATCGAAAAAGCGTTGGCCAGTGATGGCAACAATTATCAATGGCTTTGGCGCGCCGCCCGCGCCCGCTACTACATCGGCGACGAAGCCCCGGCCGCCGCCAAGCTAAAGCATTTCGAGAGTGGCATCGCTTACGCCCAACGCGCCATCAGCCAGTTGCCCAACGCCGTTGAAGGCCATTTCTGGTTGGGCGCAAATTATGGCGGTTACAGTCAGGTCAAAGGCGCGTTCAGCGCCTTGACGACCGTCAAAAAGATTCGCGTTGAAATGGAAATCGTGCTGCGCTTGAACGCGGCTTACGCGGATGGCAGCGCCTATTTGGCCTTGGGCGAACTCGACCGGCAGTTGCCGCGTTTGCTGGGCGGCAGCGTCAAACGCGCGATCACGCGCCTGGAACAAGGCGTGAAAAGCGCGCCGCGCAATCTGGACATGAAATACGCGCTGGCCGAGGCTTATCAGGACGACGGCCGCATAGAAGACGCGCGCCGCCAACTCAACGAATTGACCCAGGCAGCCGCGCGCAATCGCGCTGATCGCAACGTGCAAGAGAAGGCGCGCAGATTGCTCGCCAAGCTGTAACGCGACGACCAACCGGCTAGGCCTTATGCTCACGAGCACACTCTTCAAACTGCTGCCCAGCTTTCGCGCGCAACTGGTCGCGTTCATTACGGCGATGTTGTTGTTGACGGCGCTGGTCATCTTCTTCATCAATCAGCAACTCGAACGGCGCACGACGCGGCAGGTGGACGAGTATTTTCAATCCATCATTCTGGCGATTGACCTCAGTTACCGTTCGCTGGCCGAGGGCAAAAATCTTTACGAGATCGTCAACACCCGTCAGCCAAACAGTTTGCCGGTGGATGCTGAAAGCGTCATCAAGCACATTTTGATTTTGGACGCGCGCACCAAAGAAATTAGCGACAGCACCGACAAACAAGACATCGGCGCCAAATCGAGCTACACCGACATCCCGACCTTCGCGCCCGGCGATGTCAAACTCGACGCCGACTCGCTCAGCGCCGATGAAAGCCGCTCGGTCAAATTCTCCATCGAAACCGACAAAGGCAAAATCCGCGACATCCTGATCGTCATCTCGCTCAAACGGCTCAAGCGCGTTAAGGACGCCGCCGACCGTGACCGCAGCATTGCTTTCACCGTGCTGGGACTCTTGCTGATTGTGGCCCTGGCGCTCTTCAGCCAACGCTTCACCCGCCCGGTCACCGAACTGGCGCGCGCGGCCCAACGCGTCACCGCCGGCCAATTGGATTTCGATGTGACCGTCTCAGGCCCCAAAGAAATCAGCACGCTCTCGTCCACCTTCAACGAAATGCTCACCGGCTTGCGCCGCAACCGCGACCTCGAAGAGCAATTGCAACGCGCCGAACGCTCCGCCGTCGTGGGTCGCCTGGCCTCCGGCATCGCGCACGAGATTCGCAATCCGCTCAATTTCATGAACCTCTCGATTGACCACCTGCAAGCCGCCTGCGCGCCCACGGACGAGCGCCGCCGCGCCGAATTCCTACAGATCACCACCACCATCAAAGAAGAGATTCAACGCCTGAACAGCCTGGTCAGCGACTTCCTCAGCTATGGCCGCCCGGCGCGTTTGAAACCGCGCGAACTCGACGCGCAGGTGTTGATCGAAGAGGTCGGCGCGCTGGTCAAAGCCCAAGCCGAACAACAAGGCGTGCAGGTCAGCATCGCCAGCACCAACGGCCCCAATAGCGTTGACACTAAATTCCAAGCCGATTACGAACAGATCAAGACCTGTTTCTCCAACCTGATGATCAACGCCGTCCAGGCCATGCCCGACGGCGGCGCGCTCAACGTCACGCTGCATCCGAACGATTCACACTTGCAGATCGAATTCACCGACAACGGCCCCGGCATCGCCGCTGAAAACCTCGAACAGATATTTGAGCCGTACTATTCGACCAAAGAGACTGGCATCGGCCTCGGCTTGCCGCTGACCAAAAAGATTATCGAAGAGCACGGCGGCCAGATCAGCGTCGCCAGTGAGACCGGCCACGGGACGACGTTTACTGTCACGCTGCCACGCGAAACCAAACTCGACTGATCCTGCTACTCCATATCGTGCACTCAGCAATTGCAGAAACCGCGGCACTTCGCCTATCTTGTACCTCGCATTTACATCCTCCGATGTACGGTAATCTCCAATTTCAAATCTCGAATTCATAAGGGCGAACGCAATGGCAAAACGCATCCTGGTCGTGGACGACGAAAAGAACCAACGCGACATCCTGCAACTGATCCTCTCAGGCGAACGTGACGCCGAGGGCAATCCGCTTTACGACATCAAATCCGCCGCGTCGGGCCAGGAAGCCTTGCGTACCTTCAAGCACGAAAGCTTCGATCTGGTGCTGACCGATCTGAAGATGTCCGGGATGGACGGCATCGAGTTGCTTAACGAGATTTCCCAACTCGACAGCTCGCTGCCCGTCATTCTGATGACCGCGCACGGCTCCATCGAAACCGTCAAAGAAGCCTTACGCGGCGGCGCCTTTGATTACCTAGCCAAACCCCTAGACCGCGCCAAGCTGCTCGAGGTCGTTGCCAAGGCCGTCGCCCAAATGCGTGCCGTGGACGAAGAGATCATCGGCGTTTCGGAAGTGATGGAGCGCGTCAAAAAGATGATCGTCAAAGTCGCGCCGTCACCTTCGACCGTGTTGATTCGCGGCGAATCGGGCACCGGCAAAGAGCGCATCGCCCGCGCCATACACAAAGCCAGCCCGCGCGCCGGCGAACGCTTCCAGGCCGTCAACTGCGCCGCCATCAACGAAAACCTGCTCGAATCGGAATTGTTCGGCCACGAGAAAGGTTCATTCACCGGCGCGCACGTCGAGAAAAAAGGCCTCTTTGAAATCGCCGACAAAGGCACGCTCTTTCTGGATGAAATCGGCGAGATCAACGTCAGCATGCAGGCCAAGCTGCTGCGCGTCTTGCAGGAAAAAGAAGTTACCCACGTCGGCGGCTCGCGCGCAATCAAAGTGGATGTGCGCGTGCTGGCCGCCACCAACCGCGACCTCGAAGCGATGGTCAAAGATGGCCGCTTCCGCGAAGACCTCTATTACCGCCTCAACGTCATCCCGATCACCGTCCCGCCCCTGCGCCAACGCCGCGACGACACCAAAGTGCTGACCGCACACTTCCTGCGCAAACATTCGGCCAACGCCGCGCGCCCGATGAAATTGGCCGATGACGCGCGCCGCCTGATCCTCGATTACGCCTGGCCCGGCAACGTGCGCCAACTCGAATCGGCCATCGAACGCGCGCTGCTCTTGGCCGAAGGCGACGAGATCACCGTCGAAGACCTGCCCGTCGAAATCCGCGCCACCGTGCAAGCCGAAACCACGGGCGGCTTCAAGCTGCCCGTCGAAGGCATTTCGTTTGAAGAACTGGAACGTTCGCTGCTGATTCAGGCGATGGAACAAACGGGCTGGAACATCACACGCGCGGCCAAGCTGCTGGGCCTCTCGTTTCGGACTATGCAGTACCGGCTGGATAAGTTCGAGATCAAGCGGCCCAATCGTGCGAAAGGCGGTGCGGAAGAGGGCGAAGAGGAAGGCCAATAAACAAACCCTGATTGCCTGTTATCCTAAAACAGGATACGCTCCAACCATGCCGACACAAGCCACACAACTTGAATTGATCCCGTTTGAACCTGAAAAAGACGCTGAGGGAAGGCGTGTGCAAGGCGGCATCGCCACCTCGGATGTAATTCTGTCGGCCTATGTCAACGGCAACGCGGAAGTCTTTCCCAACATTCTCGCCCTACACGTCCCGGCAGGCGCCAAGATCGCCGATGTCACATACGGAACGGGCGTGTTCTGGCGCAATGTAGACCGCTCAAAGTATGAAGTGCTGCCCTCTGATCTCGCCACAGGCGTGGATTGCCGCGCGCTCCCGTATGACAACGAAAGCCTGGATGCTGTTGTGCTCGACCCGCCTTACATGGAAGGGCTGTTGAGAACGACCAAAGAGCACAAGGCCGGTGACGGGGCCTATGCGGCTTTCCGCGAGTACTATTCCAACGGAGACGAGATCAGCCCAGGGCCGAAATGGCACGCGGCGGTCACCGACCTTTACTACAAAGCCGGCGCGGAAGCTTTGCGCGTGTTGAAAGAAAACGGTGTTTTGATCGTCAAATGCCAGGATGAAGTTTCAGCCAATCGTCAATGGCTCACGCACGTCGAAATCATCAACCACTATGAACAACTCGGCTTTTACACCAAAGACTTGTTTGTGGTGGTGCGCGCCAACAAGGCAGGCATCAGCCGTCTGTTGAAACAGGTGCACGCCCGCAAAAATCACAGCTACTTTCTCGTGTTCATCAAAATCCCAAAAGGGAAGAAGGCCGCTTCAATGCGCGCCAAGTGAGCGTCTGGCACTGACCAATCTGTCGAGCAGTTCAAAAGGATTCTCAGTAAACGGCGGCCTGAGCGGCCATTCGACAGTGATCAGGGTCGGCAGCAAATGTGCGCGCTGGTAGGCCGTGTATTTCTTGAAGGTGTTCGGCGGCAGGTCTTGGTTGAGCGCAAAAGCAAAACGCCATTGCTCGCCGAAGGCAAAGCAGTTGACAGCCAACAAATCGAATTCCTCACGCAACAGGCAAGTTGTTTTCAGCTTGCTGCCATCCGGCAATGTCACTACCCGGCTATCACTGGCATCCACCTGCGTCTTGCCAATCCATTGGTCTGGCCCAAGCTGTTTGACCAGATTGGTCTGCAAGCTCTTCACCTCGATGATGAAGCTTTCGCCTTTATAGACAACGCGGCGATCACCTTTTCGGCTGCGGTCGTGATCGTCGTCTTTGCCTTTCGCGCTAATCGCCGGGTGATTCAGGAATGTATCGTGAAACTTCTTCTCGGCCACATATCCGAGAAGGATGCCGCGCAGGCTCGGGTTCTGATCTACCAACTCCGTGAGTTCCCGCTCCGTGATGCCCCATCTTTTCAGGATCGAGTTTCTGCTCACGCTTCAAGCTCCAGCTTTTTCAATACCGCGCTCGGTTTGATCGCCAGCGCCTGGCAGACTTCGAGAAACTCCACCACGTCCAGCCGCCGCTCGCCGTTTTCGTACTTGGAAATAAAGGATTGCGGTTTGCCCAGCCGGTCGGCCACTTCGGCTTGCGTCAGCCCTTTGGCTTGTCTGGCCTCCGCCAAAGTCTGACAGAAGAGTTCGTATTGGGTGCCTCTCGCCATAAGGCCATTGTCAATCCCATTTCGGATTATCCCAAAAAAGGATTGCTGAGCGTTGCGGTTAAGCTCGTTCCCCCAGCGAGATCACCTGATCGGTGTACCCCTCAAACGTATCGTCGTGGCTGATGACGAAAAGCTGCTGAAAATCTTTGATGCGGCCGATTTGTTGCGCCAGGTTGCGCCGCCGCTCCTCATCCATATTCGTGGTCGGTTCGTCGAAGAAGGCGATGTTCAGGTCGGACAATTCCTTCAACAATGCCAAGCGCACCGCCAGCGCCGCCGCCATCTGTTCACCGCCCGATAAATTGGCGAAGGGGCGTTCGCGACCCTCTTCTTCCAGCGTGATTTCGTAATCTTTGGCCCAGCGCAGCGTCGCGTCGTGCCGCCCGGTGATTTCGCGGAAGAGTTGATTGGCTTCGAGCGAGATTGTAAACAGGTACGATTCAGTGATGAAGGGCGCGGCCTTTTGCAAAATGTCGCGGATGAAATCGGTCGTCTCGCGCAACCGTTGCGCCCGTTCTTTCTCGGCCAGTTGCGCGCGCATGCGTTCGCGCACTTCTTCGAGTTGCGCCAGCCGCTGTTGCAATTGGCTGAAGCTGGCGCGCACGTGTT
>JAYUCP010000691.1:0-17679 GCA_043740245.1 Acidobacteriota bacterium
TTAGACTTACTCGGAGGCACCCGGTCGCTATCGCTCCCGGTTCCGTACCGGCGGCTCTCCGAGCCCGACATCTTGGTGTGTTCTCCACATAGGTTGCGAGCAAGAACCAGATGGACAGTCCTGAGAAAGCTGAAACAACCAAGTATTCGACCACACTCGCTGACCTGGAACGCGATTGCGACATGGAGTTTTTCGTTGCGGGCGGCCCCGGCGGCCAACACCGCAACAAGGTCGAGACGGGCGTGCGGCTGACGCACCGGCCCACTGGCCTCGTCGTCACCGCCACCGAGCGCCGCTCGCAATCGGCCAATCGTGAAGCCGCTTATGAACGCATGGCTGAAAAGTTGGAAGCCCGGCAGCGCCCGCGCAAGAAACGCTTCGCCACCAAACCCGGCAAAGCCGCGAAGGAAAGACGGCTGGAAGGCAAGCGCCTACTGAGCGAACGCAAACAAGCCCGCAGCCGCAAAATCGAAAACGATTAACCAGTGTTTCAACGACCAGCCGCTTTGGCCACCGCTTTCGCCGTCGCGCTCGGTTGTGGCGCGGCTTGTTGTTCAGCCCCGGCCTGCGCCGTTTCGAGCTTGAAGTTCCGCACTCGAAAGACGAGTTCACGCGTCTCATTCGGCGCGACAATGCGCTTGCCATCGCTCTTGAAATTGATAACGTGCTCGCCCGGCGGCAAGCTGAAACGCTTGACGAATTTCGCGCCCGACTTATCCAGCTTCAGCCGCTCCTTGAAAAAGGGGCTGTCCATTTCGAGCGCGCCGCCGTTGTCCACCGACAGCAGCATTTCTAAATTGACCAAGGCCGCTTGCTCGCTGCGATTGATGAGCCGGGCCTGGCCTTGCGCGCCGCACCAGTGCCAATTCTCGGCGGCGTTGCGTTCCAGATCGTAACAACCCGCTTGCCAAACCGCCGTCAGCGAAACCGGCGCGACGGCATCCGTTGGCAGCAGCTTGAAATTTCGGATGCGAAAAACCAGGTCGCGGAAATCGCTGGTCGAAAGCACGCGCTTGCCATTCGATTTGAAATAGACGAAGTGCTCACCCGGCGGCAGCGTGAAGCTCTTGGCGAATTTCTTGCCAGCCTTGTCCACCATCAGCCGTTCGCTGAAAAACGGACTGTCCATTTCCAGCGTGCCGCCGTTGTCCACCGCCAGCGTCATTTCCAAATTGACCTGCTTGTCTTTACCGGTGCGATTGACGAAGACCGCGCGCGCCGCATTGCCGCCCCAACGCCAGTTGTCATCCGCAGTGCCCTCGAAATCTGAAAAGCCCTGCTGCCAAATCGCAGTCGGCGGATGCAAGGCCGCCTCGCGCCGCGCCGCCTGTTCTGCTTCACCGGCTGACGCCAACAAGCGTTGCTGGTACGGGCGCAGATCGAAACAGACCAGCCGCTTGTCAGGGCTGACGACTGGCGCCGCGCCCAGCAAACCGCTCAACTCGCCTTCCAGTTTGGCGTCGTTGTAGCCGAAACGATCCACATAAACGCCGCTGAAGCCCGCCCAGGCCAGCGTCTCGACCAACTCCGCCGCCGGTTTCAACGCCACCGCGCGCATCCACACATCGCCCTCGCGCCCCTTGATCGTGCCGTAGCTCCAGCGCAGCGTCTTGCTGTGCAGATAGCCGCGCAGCAAATCGTAATCATTCATCCGCGCGAACTTCGGATTTTCGGGGAAGGAGACGGCGGGCAGTTGAAAGATCATTGCGCCCGCCGGCATTTGCGTTTCAAGCTGCGCGACAAACGCGCGATCGCTCTCAAAGTCTTTTTTGAATTTCACGTAATCGGGGATGAACATCGGCGAAATTTGATCGAGCAGGCCGATGACCAGCGTGCCCACCAGCAGCGCGCCAAACATCCATTGCTGCTGCCGCGTCCGCACGCGCCGTTCGCGCAAGCCGTCCAACCAAAGCGCCAGCGCGAAAAAGACAAAGCAGGCGATGAAGATGCTCAGCCGCGTGTACGCGCGAATCTGCGGCAGCCCGAAAAACGCCACCAGCGAACCGAAGCCGCCAATCGTCCCCAGCAACACGGCGCTCAGGTTGAGCACGCTCAGATGATGCAACACGCCGCGCGCGCCCGGCTCATTCATCGCGCGCACCGCCGGTTTGCAAAAGAAGAACCACCACAGCAGGCCCAGGAAGCCGCACGCGCCGACCAGCCCCAGCGTCGCGTCGTCGTTCTCGGTGATGAAGATGCGCATGTTGTAAGCGACCTTCAAATCCCACAGCGCCGGCAGGCGATGCCAGCGCACCGGCATCAACAATTGCCCGATGCGCAAGCCATAGGCCTCGGCCTCCGCCGCCACGCGCTGCACGACCTGCACGCTGCCGTAACGCCACATGTGAATGATGCTCGGCATCAAGTTCAGCACGACCAGCAACGAGATGACCGCGATCAACACGACCGGCACGACAAACGCGCCCGCGCGCCGCTGTTGCAGCGCCGCGATCAAACCCGCCAGCAGCAAAAAGAAACACGCAAAGAACGCGTAGTAATACCCCGACGAACCCAGCAGCACGCACAACGCCAACACGCCCAGCATACGGCGTTCGCCCCAACGCACCGTCAGCAACTCGCCCCGGCAAATCCAAATCAGCACCAGCGTCAGCAGCGGGATTTGCCAGTACGAAGCCAGAAACAAATGCTGTTCACCGCGCGTGAAATGATAAGGCAGCATCGTGTAAAGCAGCGCCGCCCAGATGCTTACCGCCCACGACGCGCCCAGCCGCCGCAGCGCATACAACATCGCAAGCAACGTCAGCGGAAAGGTCAGCAGGAAGAAGTTATTCAGCACGCCCGGATAATGGCTGGTGCGCAACGTGAACAATTTGATCAGCAGCATGTGGAAGTTGTTATCCGAACTCGGCACGTCGCGCATATCCAGCACGCCCGGCGCGCCCAGCGACGGATTGGTCAGATACCAGCCGTGATCTATCACGCCCTTGACCAGCAAGTGATAAAACAACGTGTCGCCCAGATAATCGTAAGGATAGCTGCGCACCTCTTTGCGCAGGTCGAACAGACTGCCCACGATCAACATCCCGATCAGCACCGTGCCGAGATAAAGCGAAACGCTGCGCACGCGCGGACGCGCGAAAAATTGTTTGAGCCGGGCGCTGGTGGACAGTTCTGTCCGTTGCTCGTTGGTCATGGTCTTGGTTCCTGTTGTTGGTGATTTGGAGTTTGCTGCCGTGGCGGGCAGTCTACTCGCGCGCCGCCCGCATGGTAAAGTCGGCGCTGTCTATGCAAAACGAAGATTACGAATACCTCTACCAACTCGAAGAAACCTTCTGGTGGTTCGCGGGCATGCGCGCGATCAGCGCCGTCCTGATTGATCCTTATCTGCAAACTCCGCAAGACCGCGCCATTCTCGATGCCGGTTGCGGCACGGGCGGCAATCTGGAATGGCTGCGGCGTTATGCGGGAAACGGGCACACTGTCGGATTGGATTACGCGCACACCGCCCTGCGCTTTTGCCAGCAGCAAGGGCAACGCGCATTGGTGCAAGCCTCGGCCACAGATCTGCCGTTTGCTGATGCCAGCTTTGACCTCGTCACCAGCTTTGATGTGCTGGTGCAAATCCCCGGCGCGGGCGCGGACGAACAAGCCATGCGCGAGATGCAGCGCGTGTTGAAACCGGGCGGCCTCGCCTTCGTGCGCGGCGCAGCGTATGAATGGATGAAGAGCGGCCACGATGCCGCGCTCGACACGCAACGCCGCTACACGCTGTCGGAACTCAGCGGCAAGCTCGAACGCGCGGGCTTCACCGTGTTGCGCCAGACGTATGCGAACAGCCTGTTGTTCCCGGTGGCGGCGCTGCGGCGGCTGGTGTTGAAACGGCTGGGTCTGGCCGACAGCGGCTCTGATGTGAAGCCGTTGCCAGCGTCGTTGCAATGGGTGAATCGGTGGTTTGAGCGGGCGTTGTGGGCGGAAGCGGATTGGTTGCGGCGCGCGGATTTGCCGTTCGGGTTGTCGGCGATTTGTATTGCGCGGCGCGACCCTGATATTCGACTGTAGGCTTTTGGCAAGCGATGTTATGATGCCTGCCGAAGCCAAATTTAGAAACGGAGTTGTAGCAAGAATGCTAAAACTGAAATTGCTCTTACATTGTGAGGCCAACCAACGATGACAAAGAGGCTAGAGAAATCATCCGTAGTGAAAGCGAACCCGCTGACCGCAGCCCGGGCGCGCGCCTGCGTCAATCGTTTCCTGCTTTCAAACGTCGGCAGCCAGTTTTGCGCGGGCGAGCCGGAATTGAATGTGTTGCGCCAGTTGTGGCAAGTGCCCATTTTGTTGATTACGCTTGGTCTCAGCGTGGGCCAAGTCGGCGAAGCGCAAGTACATTTTCAAACGCGAGAACTCATTCGCCATACGGCAGTCGAACGCCTCCACGCGGCGGCTGACCAGTTGAGGAAGCGTCACCATGCGGCGATTAAGACCGCCTTTTTACAAGCAAGAGAAGGATAACTCCTGTCTGCCCGCGTGCCTGCGCATGGTCTTGGCTGCGGGGGATGTTTTCCTTTCGGAGCAACAGGCGCGCGAGTTGTGCGGCTGGATGACGCTGAGGTCAAAGACACGCTGCGGCAATTCGTCTAAGTGGATTGCCGATGGAGATGGTCTTTCTCTGCTTTCAGCTTCGCTCGCTTGATGCGTCACGCTTTCCGACTTAGCCTGCCGGACGATTGACAGACGATGTGATGAAGCAGATTGAAGAGACAGTACGTTTCTGCCTCGGTTTATAACCACGGTTTTCATTTTTCGCTGTGGGGACGCTGTGCCCCTTTCCTGCTGCGTCTTGCAGCAATCCTTTCCGCTTCACAAGGAGTTCGTCTATGTTTAGCCGCAGTCAATTTCACTATTGTCCCTTCACCCTCACGCGCCTCGTCGTGGTGTGCGCGTTGTTGCTTGTCGTCGCATTGGCAATGGTCAATGCCACCGCCGCCAACCACTCACCTTTGAACGCCGATTTGCACAGGGCAAAGATGCAGGAGCGCCTATCACCGAAAACCTCAACGGCGTCAAGCTGGAGATGATCCGCTTGCCGGGCGGCAGCTTTCAGATGGGGTCGCCGGACAATGAACAAGGCCGTTATGATAATGAAGGCCCGCAGCATCGCGTGACTGTGCCAAGCTTTTCCATCGGCAAATACGAAATCACGCAAGCCCAGTGGGTGGCGGTGATGGGTGCCAATCTCCTGAGGATGGAGGTGATAGGCAGTAATCCCTCGCACTTCAAAGGCGATGGAATGCTTGATGTATTTCGCGATGCTTTGCGGGTGGAACAAGTTTCGTGGAATGACATGAAAGAATTTTGCCGCAGGCTGTCGCAGATGACGGGCAAGCAGTACCGCTTGCCCACGGAGGCCGAATGGGAATATGCCTGTCGTGCCGGGACGACGGGACCTTATGCAGGTGATCACAATGCAATGGCTTGGTATGGTAGCAACTCCGATGCTAGAACTAATCCGGTAGGACAGAAGAAACCGAATGCCTTCGGCCTTTACGATATGCACGGCAATGTATGGGAGATGTGCGAGGATGTGTGGCATAAGAGCTATGATGGCACGCCAACTGATGGCTCAGCTTGGTTGAGTGGCGGAGACTCAAGTTACAGGGTGATGCGCGGCGGTTCGTGGAACTATCACTATAATGGGTTCTGTCGCTCCGCCCTTCGTCTTAGAGTCGAGCCCGGCGCTCGCCTCAGCACCCTCGGTTTTCGTGTTGCGGTGTCTGCGAGGATTTCGTAGCCCTATGCCCTTTTACCCTCTTTACACTTTTACCCTGCGCGCGCAGCCACAAAGGAGGAGACGATGGCGAGACGGGATGACCTGCATTTCCCGGTCAGACGTGCGCTGGAAAAAGACGGTTGGAAGATCACGCACGACCCCTTGCCGCTTTATCTTCGCGGCGTCTTCTTAAAAGCCGATCTTGGCGGGGTTCGTTATCTGGCCGCGACAAACGGCGAACGCAAGATTGCCGTCGAGGTGAAAGACTTCGCGGGCGATTCGTTGACCAATGAACTGGAAAAGATGATCGGGCAGATGTTGCTTTATCAATGGGCGCTTGATGAGGTGGAGCCGGAACGCAAACTTTGGCTCGCCATCAACCGGACGGTGTATGATGATTACGTGCTGGACGAAGCGTCATTGTTCAGTGGCGTCATCCAGCGTTTCAATTTCAACTTGCTGGTAGTTGACCGGCAACAGGAGGCTATCTGGCAATGGATCAGCAACTAAATTTCACCGCCATCCTCACCCAAGTCATGCGGGACGAAGCGCAATACCAACCGTTGGGTGGGCCTGAGATCGTTTCGGCTTGCGATCAGCAGACCGGCCAGTACTTGCTGATTGCCGCCGGCTGGCAACAAGCGCGCCACATCAACCACATCATTTTTCATGCGCGGTTGCTCAACGGATTGGTGGTTATTGAAACCGATAATACTGAAGAAGGGTTGAAGGCTGCGCTCATTGAAGCAGGCATTCCAGCCAGTCAAATCGTTTTCGGCGCACGCTGCAAACCTGTGACAGTCGAAGCTATTGCGGCGTGATTACCAGTTTGCTCGGCACGATTCTCTAAACAAGCCGCTTTTACGAAGCTACAGAACTGGAACTGCTCGCAGGATCAAGGAGGCCAACACTCCCAACGACCGCTGGGATTACTTTGCCGACGGCACGGCCACCAGCGCCAACCTGTCACCCTTCGCATTTACGGCCAGCCGCGTGATGTTGGTCACGCCTGCTTCAGCCAAATCCGCGACCAATTGCCAATCGGCATCTTTGCCGCGTTGCCATTTGAACAGCTTGCTGCCTTGCGCCATCAGCAAAGTTCCATTCGGCAGCCAGGCGCAATCTTCACTCCCCGGCAGTGTCTTGACGAGGTTGATCGTCTGGCGCGTCTTCAGGTCATACGTCTTCACCCACCATTCCTTTTCCGCCTTGTGCACAAAGCTGAATTGGCTGGGCTGGCCCGGCACGCGGTGCAGCGCGCGTCCGATGCTTTGCGCCAGCACCTCGGCCTTTTCGGTTTTCACGTCCACCAGTTGCAGCGTGTTGGGCTGACCCAGCACAAACAGCGCCAGCGTGCCCGCGTCCAGCCAGACGTGGTAGCCGACGGGTTTGATATTCGTCAGCACCAGCGCGGGCGCGCCGCCCGCGAGCGGGAATTGCCAGAGGCGCTGTGTCTTGTCGGCTTCGACGCGAATGACTGAAAAGGATTTTTCATCGGGCGTGACCGTGGGCGAATACTCGCTCTCGGCGGTGTTGGTGAGGCGTGTGGTGTAACGCGCGGCGATGTCGTAGCGGTAAATTTCTGTCTGCTCGCCTTCGCGTTGCGAGGTGAAGAGGATGCTCTTGCCGTCCGGCGTGAACGCGGGCTGGTTGTCGTAGCCGGGGCGGAAGGTGATGTTGACCGGCGCACCCAGCGCGAGCTGGCCGCCGCGTTTGAGCACTTCGACCAGAAAGATGTCGGTCGCGGGCGGCGCGGTTTGGCCCGCCGCACAGAGCGCAACGGTGAACAGTGTGAATGTCAGACGCAGCGTAAACGTAATTGATGTGCGCATCAGTTTTGCTCCAGCTTCACAATGGTTTCGATGACGTAGCCGATTTCCGCTTCGGTCATGTGCGGATTGAGCGGCAGCGAGAAGATGTTATGCACTACGGCTTCGGCAACAGGCAACGCCAGTTGTTCGGCGCGTTTGAACAGCGGTTGTTGATGCAGCAGGTACGGATAATGAATCAGCGTCTCGATACCGCGTTCGGCCAGTTGCGCGCGCCGTTGTTCGCGCTGGGGCGATTGTACGACGAAGAGATGAAAGACGTGTTCGGCTGCCGCCGCAATGACTGGCAATGTCAGGCTGCTGTTCGTGCGAAAGGCTTGGCGATAGCGTTCAGCAATCCGTTGCCGCTGCTGCGTCCACGTGTCCAACTGGCGCAGCTTCACACGCAACATGGCCGCGTGCAATTCATCCAGCCGCGAATTCATACCAACAGCCGTGCCTTGCAACGCGTTGAGATGCCCGCCCTGCCGCAACAGCTTGACGCGCTCGATCAGTGCTTTATCGTTCGAGACAACTGCGCCGCCGTCGCCAAACGCGCCCAGATTTTTTGTTGGATAAAAACTAAAGGTTGCCGCGTGCCCGTAACCGCCCGCGCGCACGCCTTGCCAACGCGCGCCGTGGGCCTGGGCGGCGTCTTCAATGACGATCAAGCCGTGGCGTTCGGCAATCGCGCAGATGGCAGTCATATCGGCCATCTGTCCGTATAGATGCACGGGCATAATCGCTTTGGTGCGCGGCGTGAGGGCGGCTTCGATGGCGGCGGGCGCGAGCGTGAAGGTGTGCGGATCAATGTCGGCGAAGACAGGCACTGCGCTGGCCTGGCGAATGACGAGCGCGGTGTAGCCAGCAGTCAAGGGTGACGTGATGACTTCGTCGCCCGGCTTGATGTTCGTGCTTGCCAACAAGGCCAAGGCAATCGCATCGGTACCATTGCCAACGGCTGCGCAATGTTGGACGCCGCAATAGGCTGCCCATTCGCGTTCAAGAGCGGCGACTTCTTCACCCAAGATGTAAACGCCGCGCTGGAGCGCCGTTTGAATGGCCGCGTTGATCTCGGCTTCTAGCTCGTAGTATTGGCGTAGCAGATCGAGGAAGGGAACTCGCATGGGTTTGAGCGTACGGCAAACTGTTAGTTTGCCGGGGCACGTGGGAGCGAACCGCGCAAGGGCAACGGCAAGGTCTACGCCAGCATTTCGGCTGACAACTCGAGCCTACGGCAAACTGACAGTTTGCCGTACATTCAAAGGCAAACCGCCCTAGCCCGGCCCGCTCGGTTTCGTCACCGGCTGTGGTTCTGACGGGCGCTGCCCCAGCAGGCCGAAGCTGACGCGCGGCAGCACGACCATCTGCAACCACAGGCCGAAAAAGTCGAAGGCCGTTTGGGCGACGCGGCGCAGCGTGAAAAATTGCGATTGCCCGTGCAAACGTGGGTAATGATGCACTGGCGTTTCGCTGAAGCGGCAACCGGCGCGCTGTAGTTTGTAAACCATCTCGGTGCACACCACGCCGCTGGTCGAGACCAGATCAATGCCTTGAATCGCCGCGCGCCGCAGCAAACGGAAATCACAATCCACATCGCGGATCGGCAAACCAAACAGCACACGCGCCAGCAGCTTATACGCCGCGCCCAGAATGATGCGGCGCTTGCTGTCAGAACGTTTCAGCTTGTAGCCGTTGACCACGTCTACGTCAGCGCTGAGCAAAGGAATAAGCGCGGCCAACTCGTTCACGTCGTATTGCGCGTCGCCGTCGGTGTAAAAGACCAGTTCTTTCGTCGCGTTCAGAAAGCCCGTGCGCAACGCGCCGCCGTAGCCGCGATTTTTCGGATGATGTATCACGCGGACGTGCGGCTGCGTGCGCGCCAGTTCATCCAACACCGCCGCCGTGCCGTCGCTGCTGCCGTCGTTGACGACGATCACCTCAAAGTCCGCCGTGAATTGCGGCAACAAGGCGAGCGTCTGTTCAACCAGCGCCGCAATCGAGCCTTCGTCGTTGTAAGCGGGAAAAAAGGCGGAAAGACTGGCGCACTTCGGCGCGGGATGAAACGGGTTTTTCATAGGTATTCGTTGTCAGTGGTAACCGCGCGAGGGGGAACAGGGTTGTACCACACTCGGCATAGCGGAACAATTTGCGCGGGCGACTGCCGTCAGCTCACGTCAACTCTCTTATCAACTCTCTTATCATCTCTCGTCCAGAGCCAACTGGCCGCCACCCGGCGCGGGAACACCTGACGGCGAACCTGGTTGACTCACGCAAATGAAGTGTTTCGTCGCGCCGCAGACCAGCAGGCGCGGGGCCGCGGCGAGGCTGGATTGCCGGAACGAGGCGCGATCAATGAGCAGCTTGCCGTCCGGATAGACCGCCAGATGGCACCAGGCCGCGTCCAGGCGGGTCTGCAACTGAATCTGGCGGTTGGCATACCAGATCAATTGATGCACGTAATCCCAGCGCGCCTGTCCGCCCGCATAAAACAGAATGGCCTGCTTGCTGGTAGTGTGGCTTTCAAGCAAAGCGGCGAGTTCGCGCATCTCTTCGGCCCGCAGCCGATGGCTGGCGGTGCTGCTGATGAGCAGAATGG
Organism: Acidobacteriota bacterium; assembly: GCA_043740245.1. Lineage (GTDB taxonomy): Bacteria > Acidobacteriota > Blastocatellia > RBC074 > RBC074 > JACPYM01. The sequence continues at coordinate 10,136 of JAYUCP010000691.1, forward strand.
CAGTCAGCAATAGGCCACAGGCGGTGCTGAAAACGCGCCCCAGCAAACGCGCCGGAATCCACTGCCGCAAGGCCAGCGCGCCGAGCAAGGCAAAGGCGGGAAAGGCCGGCAAAATGTAACGCAAAACCTTGTGCTCGATCAGGCTGAAGGGCAACACGGCCACGGTTACCCACAACAGGAGTAGCCAAAGCGCTTCACGGGACAAGCCGTCCGCCTGACCGTTAGCGCCGGTGCGCAAGCGCCTGACGGCGATGACCAGGCCGCCCAGCAGGCACGGGAGCCAGGGCCAATAAAGCTTGCCCAGCAAAAACGGGTACTGCGCCCAGCCCAGTGCCAAGCGCCAGCCGCGCTGCGGATCCAGCGCGCGGAGATTCTCGGCCGTGTAGGCAAAATGATAGCTGACAAAAGCCTGGCCGTGCCAATGCCATTGCAACGCAAACCAGCTCAACGGCAAGCCTAGCGCCAGCAGCAAGCCCAGCCACAACCAGCCCGAGCGCCAGACCGCGCGTGGCTGAGTCAGCCAAAGATGTCCGCCCGCAATCAGCAGCGGCAGCCAGCCTAAATACGAACGTGTCAAAGCCGCCAAGCCAATGGCCAAGCCACACAGCGCCCAATAACCGCGCCAGCGTTGCGTGCCTTGCAAATAGGCCCACAGTGCCAGCGTGAAGAAAAAGGTGAAGGGCACGTCGGTCATCGCGTGTGTGGCGTACTTGACGAAGTATTGCGTGGTTGCAAACACGAACATCGCCAACGCCGGTAACCAGACATCCGCCGTCAATTGCCGCGCGATCAGATAGACCAGCGCCACCGTGCCCAGGCCCAGCTGCGCCGCCGGAAACTTTGCGGCAAAATCGGTCGGGCCGAGCAGCCAGAACGAAGCGGCTTCGAGCCAGATGAACAAGGGCGGCTTGTCGAAATCCAATTGCCCATTCAACCAGACATTCCACCAATCGCCCCGGGCCAGCATCTGTTTGCCTTCGTGCGCGTAAACGGCATCGTCATAACCAGCCAAATCGCCGCGCTGCAAATTGGCAAACAACAACAGGGCCGTCAGCGCGAAAAGTCCGCCGAACCGTTGAGCCGACTGCGAGGGAACCCACGCGGGAGAGAAAGAACACGGCAAGGTCTGCTCCTTTTGGAAAAGCAGGCCAGACAAATTTTTTCCAAACCAACCGCCGTGCCCAACCGTCCTTACGTGTGGACGGCTGGTGGCAACGGCGTGTCGCTTCAGGCAACTCGCCAAGCCAGCCTAATCCGATAGGGCCAGAACGCTACGCTTTTCCAGGGCTGGAGCGTTCTGGCTTTTTTTCATGAAAGTGGATGGACACCTCCACCCTTGCCGGCCACCACAGGCGAGCATGCCTGCAGCCACAACTACGTCAGGAAGCGAATCGTTTGCGTCAGTTGTTCCGGAATTGGAGGTGATGGCGCTTCGGGGAACTCGGTTCCCACAAAGGCTGGCGGCATTCAACCACCAAGACAGATGGATGGCAAGGACGGCTTATACTTTCCGCGCTGTGTTACAATTTTTGGCGCAATGGAAACCTTACTCGGCAAAACCGAACCAGAGTTGATCGAATTCGCGCGCCAACTCGGCGCAGCGCCCTTTCGCGGCAAACAGCTTTATCAAACGCTCTATCAGCGGCGCGTGCTAGATTTGGCGCAGATGACCAATTTGTCGAAAGCGCTGCGCGAAAAGCTGAGCCAGGCCGCGCAGGTTACGCAAACACAAATCGTCAACGTGTTTTATTCGACCGATGGCACGCGCCGCTATCTGCTGCGGCTGGGCGATGGGCTGGAAGTCGAAGCCGTCTTTATGCCCGAAGCGCGCCGCGACACCATTTGCATCAGTTGCCAAGTTGGTTGTGCCGTTGGTTGCAAGTTCTGTATGACCGCGCAACTCGGCATCAAGCGCAATATGACGGCGGGCGAAATCGTGGCGCAGGTCATCATCGTGCTCAACGATGTATACGGCGCGGGCAGCGAATTGCCGCACGGAACCAATCTGGTTTTTATGGGGATGGGCGAGAGCTTTCTGAATTACGATGAAGTGATGCGTGCCATCCGGCTGTTGTGCGACAAGCAGGGGCTGAATATCAGCCAGCAACGCATCACCGTTTCGACCTCCGGCATCATTCCCAAGATCGTTGCGTTTGGGCAGGAAGCGGTCAGGCCGCGTTTGGCGATCTCGCTGTCGGGCACGACCGATGAACAACGCACGCGCTTGATCCCGCTGAATAAACGCTACGGGCTGGCGGAGTTGATGCAGACGCTGCGGGCTTATCCCTTGCGCGAACGCGAGCGGCTGACCTTTGAATATGTGATGCTGGACGGTGTGAACGATAGCGACGCCGATGCGCTGCGCTTGGCGAAGCTGATTCACGGCCATCACCTGCGCGCCAAAGTGAATCTGATTCCGCACAACCCCGCGCCTGAGTTGCCGTTTCAGTCTTCGCCGCCCGAACGCATCCTGCAATTCCAGGCGCTCTTGAATGAACACGGCGTAGACGCGTTCATCCGCCGCCCGCGCGGGCAGGACATTTCCGCCGCGTGCGGGCAATTGGCGGCGCGGCAGCAGGCGCTTGCTTGAAAGGAGTTTTTATGGCTGAACTCACGTTGGATTATATCGAAGGGCTGGCAGTCAAGCTGCCAGCGGAAGAACAACAACAATTGATTGAGCGCCTGGCGCGTCATTTGGCCGCAACGCCAATTCCGGCGAGCGGCAAGCAATTGCGCTCCTTGCGTGGCGTTTGGCAAGGTAAGTTCCCGGATGACCTGGATATTGAAAAAGAAATCCGAGCCATACGTGATGAATGGAAGCAGGATTTTGAACAGGAGGGTCTGTGAATTACTACGTGGCCGATACACATGCCTTGTATTGGTACTTCACCAACTCACCGCAATTAGGCGCGCGTGCCAGCGCCGCCTTCAATGAAGCGGACAATAGGCAAGCGTTGATTTACGTGCCCGCCATTGCGGTGGCCGAGCTTTACTACCTAAACAAGAAATACGGCTTTCCGCTGGCGATTCCGGCAATCATTGCGCAGTTGCAGCAGGGCGCACAGTTTGAATTGCTGCCTTTCGAGGCCAGAGAGGTTTTGGAATTCGATACCAACGCGGCTGTGCCGGAAATGCACGATCGGATGATCGTGGGCGTGGCTGCCCGGCTCAGCGTGCCGTGCCTCACGCGCGATAGCCAAATTGTGAATAGCGGGCTGGTGAAGGTCGTTTGGTAAGTTCTGCCAGCGCCGCTGCTGGCGATGTTTAGCACGTGACCGACGCCTATTCACCGAAGCAAGTATCCTGAAGGAGCAACGTGATGGGTTTGATTTACACTGACGTCAAAGTCCGTAATCCGCTGGGCACTGAGCCCGTATTACAACTGCGAGCTAAAGTAGACACTGGCGCCACCATGCTGGTCATTCCTGGCAGTCTGGCCGCGCATTTCAGCTTTCCGTTTCTGCGCAAGCAGATGGTCAAATACGCCAATGAAGACCGCGCCGAACGCGACGTCGTCTGGGGCGTCGAACTGGAGATGTGTGGCCGCAAAGGCGTCTTTGAAGCAGTCGTGGAGCCGCAGAAAGAATACGCGCTTATCGGCGCGGTGGTGATGGAATCGCTTGATTTGTTGGCCGCGCCAACCAGCCAAAGCGTTTTCCCCGACCCGCGCTCGACCACGCCGATGGCCGAAATCGAAGAAGCCGCTTGACCGGCTTGAGGTGTCCCGATGACCAGTCCGAATCTTTCCGCCAAATTTCGCGCCGCGCTCAAACAGGAATTGCCCGCCTGGGTGCAAGACGGCCTGCTCAGCGCCGAGAGCGCCGAACAGTTGAAGCAGCGCTACCAACTCGACAAACTCGAAAAAGAATCATCGCGCTTGCTGGCCGCTGTGCTGTTTACGCTGGGCAGCCTGTTGCTGGGCGGCGGCGTCATCAGCTTCGTCGCCGCGCATTGGGAAGAGTTGCCGGTGGGCTTCAAGGTCGGGCTGCTGTTTGCCATGTTGTTGGCCTTTCACCTGACCGGATATTGGCTGCGCTTCAAACGCGATTCGCCACGCTTGGGGCACGCGCTGTTGTTTTGCGGCAGTTTGGTGTTCGGCGCGAATATCGGATTGATGGCGCAAGTCTTTCACATCAGCGGCGATTGGTATCGCGCCTATTTGGCCTGGGGCGTGGGCGCGTTGGCGATGGCGTGGGCGGTGCGCAGTTGGCTGACGGGCGTGCTGGTGCTGGTCACGACCTTTGTTTGGTTCATCGGCTTCGCCACTGACTTTCACGAACGCGCGGCGGCGGTGTATCCGTTTTTGCTGGCGGCCGCGTTGTTGCCCTTGGCTTGGCGCACGGGTTCGCGGGTGCTTTATATGCTGACGTTTTTGGGAATCATCTGCGCGTTGCCCGCCTTGGCCGAGATCGAGGGCGATTCCGGTTTGAACGTGTTACTGGCGCTGATGGCAGGCGGTTTTCTGACTTGGGCGGCGGGCGAGTTTCAGCGCACGGTTAGCAGCAAACCTGAATTCGGCAATCCATTGGCGATGTTGGGGCTGGTTGTGTTGGCGGGGAGCGCTTACGTCTGGTCGTTTCATTATGTGTGGGATCACAACTGGAACCAGCAATGGCGCGCGCTTTACTGGCTGTTGCCAGCGGGCGTGGCCGTCGCAATCGGCCTCGCGTTGCTTGTCCGCAGTTGGGCGGCGCCGCAGAGTGAGCGGCTCTTTTCCTGCGGTATGCTCTGTGCGCTGTTGTTGAGCAGCGTGGCGGTAGTCCTGAGCAAAGGGCGCATTGCTTTGCCGACCATTGCGATGAATCTGGCGGCGCTGCTGTTTGCGTCCATCGGCATCGGCAAAGGGATCATGGATCAACGGCGGCTCGCGTTTTGGGCAGGCACGTTGTTTTTGGTGCTGCTGATCTTGTCGCGCTTCTTTGAATACGAAACCGGCCTGCTGGTGAAATCGGCGGCCTTTATTGGTTGCGGCGCGTTGATCCTGTTTGGCGGGATCGCTTATGAACGCTTGCTGCAACGGCGCGAGGTGGCGCAATGAAAAAGACGGCGCTCGGTTTTGCCTTGGCATTGGCTGTGCAGTTGTTGATCCTGCTGGCGGTGCCCGCGCAGAAAATGTACACGCGCGCGACGGGGCGCGACGTCGTACTCAAAGTTATGCCGGTTGATCCGTATAGTCTGCTCAGCGGCTATTACGTCACGCTCGCGTACGAGATCAATGACCGCACGGCATTCCCGAATCACGAACAATTCAATGCCTACGACGCGATGGTTTACGCCATTGTCGAACGCGGCGACGATGGCGTGTGGCATCCGGTCGCGCTCGCCAACGCCTTGCCGGCGGGTTTGCCGCCCACTCAGACTGCGCTGCGTGGGCGCATTAACTATGGCCGCATCGTATACAGCATCGAAGAGTTCTACATTCCCGAAAGCAAACGCGCAGTGATCGCCGACGATTTGCGCCAGCACCCGGCGGCGGCGCGCGTGGATGTGAAAGTGGATGAACGGGGGAATGCGGCGCTGGTGCGCTTGCGGATTGAGGAGCGTGTCTACGAAGATTGAGTCGGCAGTTCAAATGCGAAAGGAAGGATACCTATGGCTTTAGCACAACGAGCACCTTCTCTGACGGTCGAAGAATATCTGAAGTATGAAAAAGACAGCCCGGTCAAACACGAATATGTAGGTGGACAGCTTTATGCGATGGCGGGTGCGAGCAAACAGCATGTTCGCATTGCCGGAAATTTCTTCAACCGGCTGGACGATCATTTGACCGACGATGAATGTGAACCGTTCATCTCGGACATGAAGGTCTATGTTGACGAGACGCTGTTTTATTACCCTGATGTGGTGGTGGCTTGCGATGACCCCGACCCTTACTATCGCCGCGAGCCAATTCTGATTGTCGAAGTCACCTCGCCCGCTACCGAACGCATTGACCGGCACGAAAAGTTGCCGGCATACAAAAACATCAAGAGCCTCAAAGAAATACTGTTCGTCTCGCAGGCTCGCGTGCAGATTGAAATTCACCGGCGGCAACCGGATGGCACGTGGCAAACAGAGATGCTGACCGACTTGAACGAAGAACTGCATTTACAATCGGTCGGCTTGACGCTGTGCGTGTCGCAGGTTTATCGGCGGGTGAAGTTCGACCTGGTTGCGTGATTGCCAGGCTTTGCCGCGCCGCCGCGAAATTATTTTTACCCTCGCTTGAACACAGGCAATGAACCAACTAACACCTGACTACATCGTCATCGGCTCTGGCGTCGCCGGTCTGCGCGCCGCCGTCACGCTTTCCCGGCACGGCCGCGTCATCGTCCTGACCAAAGACCGCCTCGATGAATCGAACACCGAATACGCGCAGGGCGGCGTCGCCGTGGCGCTTTCGGATGACGACGAACTTGGGCTGCACATCGAGGACACGCTGCTCGCGGGCGCGGGCCTCTGCGATGAAAAGGCCGTGCGCGTGCTAGTCGAAGAAGGGCCGAAGTACATCACCGAACTGATCGAATGGGGCGCGCAATTTGACCGCGAGGGCGGGGAATTGGCCTTCACACGCGAGGCGGCGCATTCGCGGCGGCGCATCTTGCACGCGCGCGGCGATTCGACCGGGCGCGAGATCGTACGCGCGTTGATCGCCCACGCCAAAAAACAGCCGAACATTCAATTGACCGCGCACGCCGCGACCGTGGGCTTGATCGTCGAAGACGGGCGTTGCATCGGCGTGCGCTTCATTGATCCGAACGAGAGCATGCGGTGCGAGTTGTACGCGCGCGCGGTGGTGCTGGCGACGGGCGGCGCGGGGCAACTCTTCGCGCAAACGACCAACCCCAGCGTCGCCACGGGTGATGGCATGGCGATGGCGTATGCGGCGGGCGCGCTGATGTGCGACCTCGAATTCGTCCAGTTCCATCCGACCGCGCTGGCTTTGCCCGATGCGCCGCGCTTCTTGTTGAGCGAAGCCCTGCGTGGCGAGGGCGCGATCCTGCGCAATCACGCGGGCGAGGCCTTTGCCAAAAACTATGACGCGCGCGGCGAACTGGCCCCGCGCGACATCGTGGCGCGCGCCATCGTGGCCGAGATGCAACGCACGCAAACCAAATGGATGTATCTGGATTTGACCCATCTGGACGCGGCGTTTGTGCGCACGCGGTTCCCCGGCATTTACGACACGTGCATGCGTTACGGCCTGGATTTGGCTAAAGACCAAATGCCGGTCAGCCCGGCGGTGCATTACGTGATGGGCGGCGTCAAAACCGACACGCACGGACGCACCACGCTGCCCGGCCTTTACGCGGCGGGCGAAGTCAGTTGCACCGGCGTGCACGGCGCGAATCGGCTCGCCAGCAATTCGTTGCTGGAAGGCTTGGTCTTTGGCGCGCGCGCGGGGGCGGCGGTGTTGGAGGATGCGTGGCCGTTGCCGCAGAACGTCGAGCCGGCGCCGGTGGAATACGAACTGGCGCAGTGGCGCTTGGATCAGCGCACGAAGGCGCAGGTGCAGGAGTTGATGTGGTGGCAGGTGGGGCTGATTCGGTGCGCGGAGGAATTGC
>JAYUCP010000692.1:0-7038 GCA_043740245.1 Acidobacteriota bacterium
GAAATGCCAACAAAGTAGAGGAAACAGGTACGCGGATGACGCGGATGCAGCGGATCAGCGCGGATCAACCCGAAAAAGAATCTGCGGAAATCCGCTGCACCCGCGTCATCCGCGTATCTATTCGCTGGTCGAATTACGCACACTCTTCAATTAACCAGCGTTGCGCGAATTTTGTTTTCGACCAGCCGCTCGAATGACCTATGCTTCAGCGTATGGCGCAGCGCACAAACACTGAGCAAGAATTTAAGCCAAGCGCCGCGATTCGGCAGCACTATGAACAACTCGGCGCACAAGCCTTTTATGAACAACACGGCGCGGGCTACCGCAATCCGCACGAAGCGGCCATTGGCGCGGTGTTGCGCGCGGTCGTGCCGGAATGGCGGCTCGACCTGACGCGCGTGCTCGATCTGGCCTGTGGCAGCGGCGAAGCGACGCTGGTCTTGCGCGACTTGGGCGCGGGGCAGATTGACGGGCTAGACCCTTACACTGGCGCGGCCTATCTGGCACGCACCGGGCAGGCGGCTGAACCTTTGAGCTTCGAGCAAATCGCCGAGGGAGCGTTGGCCGGACGCAGCTATGCGCTGATCGTGTGCAGCTTCGCCATGCATTTGCTGCCGGCCTCGCGCTTACCTGCGCTGCTCTTTCGCTTGGCGGAACTGGCCCCGCGCCTATTGATCCTGACACCGCATAAACGCCCGGAGTTGAAGCGGGCTTGGGGTTGGGAATTGGCGCAAGAACTGGTGCTCGAACGGGTGCGGGCGCGGCTTTATCGCCGCCTCGACAATGACTCGGATTAACCACGGGGAGCGCGGGGCACACGGGGAATCCAAAGCAAAAGAATGGTTGAGCATTCCCCGTGTCCCCCTCTTCCCCCGTGGTTGCGCTGCCCGAAATGTTTTCTTGCAATCGTTGCCAACAAAGCTATACTGCCCGCCGTCCGCTCTGCTCTTGTCCCGCGTATTCCCAGCGGGCATCCCAACAACAGCAATCCAAACGAGGAAAGAAACTTCATGCAAGTGCCCCTCTTGCTTTTGCAGTCTTTGCAGACAGGTGGCGTGGCGCGGCTGGTGACGATTGATTATGTCGTGCTGGCGCTCTACTTCGCCGTGATCTTTGCCATCGGCTGGTACTTCGCGCGGCGTGAACGCAACACCGCCGATTACTTTCTGGCTGGGCGCGATGTGGCGTGGTGGGCGATTGCCGCTTCGTTGTTCTCATCGAACATCGGCAGCGAGCATTTCATCGGACTGGCCGGTACGGGCGCTTCGTCGGGGCTGGCGGTGGGCCATTTTGAATGGCTGGCGGCCATGATCGTGTTGCTGCTGGGCTGGGTCTTCGTGCCGTTTTACCTGCGCTCGAATGTCTACACGATGCCGGAGTTCTTGGAGCGGCGCTACAACGGCGCGTGCCGCACTTATCTGGCGACGGTTTCGCTGATCGCGTATGTCTTCACCAAGATTGCGGTGGCGCTGTTCGCGGGCGCGATTGTGTTGAAGGCGGTGCTGGGCTGGGGGATGTGGCAGAGCACGCTGGCGCTGGTCGTGGCGACGGGCATTTATACGATTGCGGGCGGGATGGCGGCGGTCATTTACACCGAAGTTATTCAGACAGTGATTCTGGTGGGCGGCGCATTGCTGCTGATGTTCATTGGCCTGGACAAGGTGGGCGGCTGGCACGGCTTGCAGGCGAGCGTGCCGCCAGAGTTCTTTCACATGATGAAGCCAGCGACGGACAAAGAATTCCCATGGACGGGCATTTTCTTTGGCGCGCCGATTTTGGGCATCTGGTACTGGTGTACCGATCAAGTCATCGTGCAGCGCACGCTGGCGGCCAGGAATATCGAACACGCGCGCGGCGGCACGATTGGCGCGGGCTTTTTGAAAATTCTGCCGGTCTTTATGCTGGTCGTGCCGGGCATGATCGCGCGCGCGCTGTATCCGGCTGAGATGGCGGCGGATTCCAACGCGGCCTTTCCGATTCTGGTGACGCGGCTGATGCCGGTGGGTTTGCAGGGTGTGATGATCGCCGCGATGTTGGCGGCGCTGATGTCGAGTTTGAGCGCGGTGTTTAATTCCAGCTCTACCATCTTCACGATGGATTTTTATAAGAAGCTGCGGCCCGAAACTTCGGAAAAGCAGTTGGTGAATATCGGGCGGCTGGCGACGCTCTTGATGGTGGTGCTGGCGCTGCTGTGGATTCCGCTGATGGGGCGCATCAGTTCGCAGCTTTGGATTTATTTGCAGAGCGTGTCGGCTTACGTTTCGCCGCCGATTACCGCCGTCTTCCTGTTCGGCATCGCGTGGCGGCGGGTGAATAGCCAGGGCGCGTTGGCCTCGTTGCTGACCGGCTTCGTGCTGGGCGCGGTGCGATTCATTCTGGAAATCATTTATGCCGGGCAGACGCTGAGCGGTTTCCTGGGCTGGTTTGTCGGGATGAACTTCCTGCATTTCGCGGTGTTCATGTTCATCATCTGCGTAGCTGTTTTGATCGTGGTCAGCTTGCTGACGCCCGCGCCGAGCGAAGAACAATTGGCGGGGCTGACCTTTGCGACGGCGCACAAGCTGGTCGCCATCGAAAGCGCTGCGGCGACGCCGGGATTGCGGCGCTGGAATCTGGTGTTCACGGCGGTGTTGGTGGTGACGGTCATTGGCTTGTGGATTTATTTTGCTTGAGAGGTGTTGCGTGGTGAGCGGTGTCTGGATTCGTAACAGCTTTTTGATAACGATGTTATGCGGCGGCTTGCTGGCGGCCAGCGGTTGCAGCGGCGCTGTGGCTGGCCCGCCGGCAGGAGAAGTCGGCGCTAGCGCAGCGTCCGCGCCTTTGCCTGAAGCCATGACGCTGCCCACGCCCACCGGCAAATTGCCGGAAGCAGTGGCGGCAACGGCGGTTGACGAGTTACTGAGCGTGATGCGCGCGGCTCAGACGCGCCGCTCTTTCCGCGCGCGGATGGAAACTGAAGTAAACGGCGAGGCAAGCGGTTTCGATTTGGAATTCGCGACACCGGATCGCTATCGCATGGTCGGCAAGGGTTTCGAGTTCATCATCATCGGCCAGGAAGGCTACGTGAAGATGGATAAAATCTGGCAGCGTGCGCCGCGCGATGAGGCCGATGATTCGCACACCTTCAACGTCGGCAACGCGCCGGTTTTCTGGGGCGCAGCGGCAGCGGCAAAACTCAAACCGCTGACCACAGTCAAAAACGTCAGTGAAGTCGCGGGCGAGGGCCAGCCGCAAAAGCTGTTTGAATACGAGATGACGAATGCCCTCGGCCACCAGGGCCGCAACTTTTCGCGCACCTGGGTGAGTGAAGGATTGCCGCGCAAGACCGAAGTCTTTGGCGATTACGACGGCCTAAAATCGCGTGCGGTGCTGACCTGGTTGGAATATGATGCGCACCTGAAAATCGAAGCGCCGGTCATTCAGGTTCAGCATTAAAGTGGCAGACCGCCCATAGTGGCGAAATTGAAAACGCGGCGCGCGCTGTACCGTAGGTTGTCCAACCTGCGGAAGCCGCATTTGCAAGCCGCTCGGTGGTGACTGAATAACTCATTCACGGAGTCAGCCGCAGGTTAGACAACCTACGGTACATTTTCGAAGGAGTGACAGGATGAATTGGTTAAAGGTGATGGTGCTGGTGGGGATTTTGGCATTAACCAATGGTTGCGGTGCTGAGCCGCCCAAAGCGGAACAGCCTGTGGTGGCGGCGGCGGCGAAAGCGCCCGAACCGGAAAATGAGGCGGCCATTGCGGCGGCGCGGGCGAATCCGCTGGATGGCCTGGCGAATGCGTTTCAAAAAGCCTTTGCGGCCAATGCCTATCGCGCCCGGCTCGAAGCCACGCGCGAGGAACTCACGGCCACGACGACGTATGAGTTCGTCGCGCCCGACCGCTTCCGCATGATTACCGGGCCGACCGATATGATCGTAATCGGCGAGGCCGCCTTTCTGAAAACCCTGGGATCATGGCAAAAAGTCACGACGGGTTTGCAAAGCCAGATGAAATCCATACGCGATCCGCAGATGGTCGAAAAGCTGCGCAAGTCCACCGACGCCAAATTCGTCCAACCCGACACGCTCGACGGCAAAGCGATGCTCGTCTTTGAATGCAGCTCGAAGGATTTACTCGGCGCTGAGGGCGCGACCTATGCCAAGACCTGGGTCGGCGTCCTGGATGGCCTGCCGCACAAGGCCGAGTTTGAAGGCATGACCGGCAGCGTCAAAACCAAAGGCGTGATGACCTGGTACGATTACAACGCGGACATCAAGATCGAACCGCCCCTCAAGTAGTGAAATGATTTTATAGCAAGTGTCTGCCATTTTTGGCAGGCACTTCTATTTTGAGAAGACCAAATCCTTGCCATAACCAGCTTTTTTTTTTCGGCATTGCGCTTGCTCTTGCATTGGCAACCTAACTTTCCAATTCAGGAGGAAGCTGTTATGAAACAAGGATTATCGTTGCTATTGATCTGCACGTTGTTTTGCACAACCGCGCTGGCACAAGGAAACAAGAAAGAACTGCCAGCAGATGAAGTAAAGGCAATTGCGGAAGCCGCCTTCAAGAACGGCGAGCGCGTCAGTATTACCCTCAAAGAGCGAACCGTCGTGCGGTCCTTTGATGAGGGTTGCAACTATCCGCGAAAATTCAGCGCCAATGTCACATACGTGAACGAAGCTGTTTTCCGTCTCGAAGACAAGAGCTTTGTATTTGGCGCTATTGATAGCTCGGTAACCTTCGACAACGTCGCCTCTATCAAGAGAGAAAACAAAACAGCGCATCAACTAAAACGCGCAGCACAATCAACCGGCTTCGTTGCTTTAGTGGCGGCTGCATCACCAGTCTTTCTTGGGGGATTTGTTGTCTGTGCGGCTAGCAACGGCAAGCTTGCCCTTTGGGCCTGCCCTCGTTAGACGGCCGAATGCTCAAACCTGATGAATTAGCCAATCAATTCACCCAGCGCTTCGGCACAGCGCCACGCCTTTTCTCTGCCCCCGGCCGCGTCAACCTGATCGGCGAACACACCGATTACAACGAAGGCTTCGTGCTGCCGCTGGCGCTTGACCGGCGCACTTATGTCGCGGCGGCCAAACGCACGGACAGACGGCTGCGCGTGTTCGCCGGCGATTTGGGCGAAGCAGTCGAGTTCGAGCTTGGGCCTGAATTGCGCCCGGTGGCGCGCGGGCGTTGGAGCAATTACGTGCGCGGCGTGGCGGCCTGTCTCGAACAAGCCGGGCACACGTTGTGCGGGGCGGATTTGTTGATCGCCAGCGAAGTGCCGTTGGGCGCGGGCTTGAGTTCCTCGGCGGCGTTGGAAGCGGCGGTTGCTTATGCATTGCTACGGCTGAGCGAGCAAACATGCAACCTGCTTGAGCTGGCGCTGATCTTGCAACGCGCCGAGCACGAATTTGCGGGCACGCAATGCGGCGTGATGGATCAATACATCGCATGCCTGGGGCAGGCCGGACACGCATTGCTGATTGATTGCCGCACACTCGGCCACGAAGCCGTGCCGCTGGATTTGCGCGACACACGCATCGTCATTTGCAATTCAATGGTCAAGCACGAATTGGCTGCTGGTGAATACAATACGCGCCGCGCCGAATGTAGCGAGGGCGTGCGCCGTTTGGCCCAGCATCTGCCTGGCATTCAGGCGCTGCGCGATGTCACGGTCGAAGAGTTCGATCAGGTGGCCGCCGTCCTGCCAGACACGATTCGCCGCCGCTGCAACCACGTCATCAACGAAAACGCGCGCGTGACCTTGGCCGTTGAAGCATTGAAGCGCGGCGATCTGTCCTTATTCGGCAAACTGCTCTACGCCTCGCACGCGAGCTTGCGGCACGATTACGCAGTCAGTTGCCGCGAATTGGATGTGCTGGTTGAAATCGCCCAACGCACGCCCGGCGTGTATGGCGCACGGCTGACGGGCGGCGGCTTCGGCGGTTGCACACTGAACCTGGTCGCGGCGGACAAGGTCGCGGACTTCATCGAAACGGTGCTGCAAGATTACGCTGCTGCCGCTAATTTAACTCCTGAGTGCCATGTTTGCCTCGCCTCCGACGGTGTCAAAGAGCACTAGACGAGGCACCAAACAATCAATACGCCCCGCGAAATTGACTAAGTTTTTGTTTGCCAGAAACTGAAGGATGCCCCTATAATCCGCCATCCCCTCCGTCAGCGGAGTAAAGCCCTAAAACAACGCAATCATATTCGGGCAGTTCGGAATTAAAGATTGGTGCCAGGGCAATTCAATTCATCGCACGAAGCGTCCCCACAAATAGAGCAGGTTACTCGCTCACGTAATAAAGCTGAGGTTCAGAATGGTTCGCCGTATTCTCACATCCGTGCTGCTCAGCACATTGTTCGTTCAGATGGCCCTGGCCGACCCGGTGACCTACCGGCAATTGCGTCAGGACGCGGGCGCAGCGTTCACGCGCCTCCCGCAGCCCGCCATCGTGGACAACACACCTACGAAACAACCACAGGGCCAAACGCAGAGTTCAGGCAATACTCAAGGGCAAGGCGCGCGCGCGCAGGAAAGCCCGAATCATCCTGAATTCGTCCGGCTGCCTGATGGCCGCATCGTCAAATACGGCCCCGGCATTATCTGTGACGAAAACTGCGTCGAAGCCGTGCCGCTGGCCCGCGCGCGTGTTTCGCGCAATTGGTACGTGCTGCCGCCACTGCTGGCTGCCGGGATTCTTTGCGCAGTGCTTTGTCGCGGCGGGGCCGATGCGCCTGCCGCCCAACCGCCAATCGTGCTGCAACCCAGCCCTTCGCCGACGTTGCAACCGACGCCCACACCGCCCAACCAAGTTCCCGAACCAGGCACGTTACTGCTGCTGGGCACGGGCCTGGCGACGATGCTGGCGCGGCGCAAGCTGAAGAATCAGCCGGTTGAATAATAGCCTGCGTTTGCTGAAAACAGTCCGCGGCAAGAGCCTCGTCACGTTGGCGAGGCTTTTGCTTTTGGGTGTCCGGCAAAGTTTTGCGTAAAGGTAACGTTCAAGGGAAACGGACGGCGCGGCAAGAGTAGCGCAAACTG
>JAYUCP010000693.1:0-7037 GCA_043740245.1 Acidobacteriota bacterium
CCGCGTGGCTGCGGATGAATTCGGCGTGCGTGACACCGCGCACCATTTTCAAGGCGTGGATGACTTCGTGATTGATGGATTCGAGCGCGGCGGTTTCCAAACTCTCGCGCGGCAGCAGGCGCGTGGTAAAGATGCCGCCGCTGTGCGCCACATTCATCGGCGTGTCGCCGTATTTGCTGACCGCGCAAAAGAGGATTTCGCGTTCGGAGACGACTGAATCTACGTGATAGACATCGCCAGGCACGAAACGTTCGAGCACGTGGTGTGATTGTGCGTCGCCGAGTTGATCGAGCATGGGCCACAGTTCTTCAGCGGCATTGATCTTCTTGATGCCAATCGCCGAAGCCGAAGAGCGCGGCTTCAACACCCAGGGGCCGGGCACGCGCGTCATGTATGCGCGCAGCTTGTCGTAATTGAGCACGGGCGAAAAATCGGGGACGCGGATGCCGTATTCGTGTGCTTGGGCGCGCATCGCCAGTTTGTCGCGGAAGTGGCGGCTGGTGGTTTCGCCCATGCCGGGAATGCGCAAGTGTTCGCGCAAGGCGGCGGCCATCTCGATGTCGAATTCATCGAGCGCCACGATGCGGTCGAGGTGTTCGCTGCGCGCCAGATAGCTGACGGCGTTGCTGACCTGCGCGCGGCCGGTCAGGTCGGGCATCAAGTAAACTTCGTCCAGGCTTTCGCGCGGCCAGTGGGCGTCCTTCAGTTTTTCAGCGGTCAACAACAACACGCGCCAGCCCTGGCGCTTGCACTCGCGCAGGAATTCCTGGCCTTTTTCATAACTGGTCATGCAAAGGATCGTCAGTTCGGACATAACGTTCGTTGCTCCTGTCGTTGCAAGCTTGACGGCAATTTTGTTGGCGAATTGAAGGCGCCGTGACTGCTGGCGCTTGTAGAAATTGCTGCGGCGGAGAGTAGCACACGCTTTGCAGATTGAGCGAGCGTAACGGTTACAGGACTTACGCAAATGCAGCCGTGTCAGTAGCCCGACCGTAAGGAAGGGCTTGGATTTCGTGAAAAGCCCTTGCTCACGCGCGGGCTACCGACACATGCGTAAGCCCGACCGTAAGGAAGGGCTTGGATTTCGTGAAAAAACCCTTGCTCACGCGCGGGCTACCGACACATGCGTAAGTCCTGGGTTAAATCGGCTGTCCGTCATAGTTTTGCGCGGGAGGAAACGCGACGTGGCAAGAGTAGCGCAAACGCCCACACGCAAAAACATGACGGACACCTGTCAAAGCAGTTGGCGGACGAGCGCGGCCCATTCATCCGCCAGCGTTTGCCCAACAGGGACTGGCTGGTTGGCCGTGCGATACCAATAGCGCGCATTGCCCTCGTCGCCTTCTTTGCGATGCAAATAGGCGTGCACCCGGGCGGCTTCGGCGGTGTCGAGTTCCTGCACAATTTCGTGCGCGGTGTCCCAAGCGCCGTGCGCGTCGTGCCAGAGCGCGGTCAAGCAAGGCGACAGGCCGGCCGGTGGCAGCGCGCCGGTCAAGCTTGCCTGAAATTCGGTCGAGTCCATGGATGCTGTTGTTACCGTGGCGCGGGCCGCTTCAAAGATCGAAGGTCAGATCCATGAAGAATTTGCTCGCGCCTTTCAAATCCTGCGTCGTAAAGAAATCGCTTTCGGCCTTCAAGGCATCCACGAGCGGACCGCGCGGCACCTCAGTTTTGTTGGCTGGTTTGCCGTGTTTGCCGGCCATGGTCGAGACGACGGTGGTCAGGCGTTCGGACGCGCCCGGCTTGTCTTTGTGCGTGAATTTGTTCCACAGCGATTTGGGGGTGGCGTTCAAACTGCCGTGGTGGCCGACCTTGTAAACGTTGACGTCTTCGAGCAGTTTGCGTTTGCCGGCCTGGCTCAGCGCGAACGACCAATTCTCGATCTGAGCGTCGCCGGGGAAGAGCAGTTTCATCCCGCCGACCTCGAACAGCAAGATCAAACTCGTGTTGTTCATCACGTCGTCGAGCGCGCGCATGATGCCCAGTAATTGTTCCCCGCGCAGCTTGTGGCAACGTTTGATAAACCAGCGCGCAAAAGGCGGCCTGTCAGCCGCCGAAAGAATTGCGGCCTTGGGAAAAAGGCGTCCCTTCGTTTGCGCGGAGGACGCACCGGCTTGAGCTTGCAAGTGCCAGTATTCGTTCTCGTCTTTCGTGCGCATTTTGCGGATAGCCTCGGATTGTTTGAGGTCGGGCGGGCCCAGCACGTGGAGCTTCACGCCCGGCAGCACGCTGCCCAGTGGCGGCGTATCGTCGCAGCGCAGATAAAACGCCTTGCCCGCCTTGCCCATCTCCATCAGGTTCTCGACGGCGGATTTGTTGGTGAGATTGTCTTCGCCGAGGAAGCTCAACTCGCCGCGCAGCGTTTTGCCGAAAGCTGTGGGGCGCTGGTTGAGTTCGGTCAGCACGGACTGCGAGATGCCGTGCATATTGCGCAGCGAGGCCGTAAACATTTTCCGGTCGCCTTTGACCGTGCCTGTGACGGGGTCGGCGTCGGGGTCTTCGGTCCAGGGTTGCAGCACCACGTCGGGTTTGCAGGCGGCGATGAGGTCGCCCGGCGCTTTGCCGGCGCGGTTTGTGGCGAAGCCGCTGATATGGTCGGCGTGCCGGTGCGTGGCGACAACCAGATGCAACTTGCCCGCGCATTGTGTTTGGATGTCCTGGGCGATCCGCAACATCAGGTCGTCCCCCGACGTTTTCGGCGCGCCGGTGCTGCCGAAATCTATCAGCACATGTTTATCGCCGCTGGTGTAATGAAACGTCATTAAGAAACAATCGCCAAAGCCGACCTGATAGGTCCGCAAGGTGATGCTTTTGGGTTTCTTCGCTGTCGGCATAATTACCATTCCTCCTTGACACTGGATAACGCCCCGGTGGCCCGTTGGCGGTGCAGATTGGCGAAGCTGAAGGCCGTTTCGCCTTTCTTGAAGTACCCGTAGTCCCACAAGTATTTGAGCCGATTGCTCTGCCGGTCCGCGTCTTTGAGACGTTTGTGCAGGTGATAGCGCAACCGGCCATATTCATCGAAGATCAGCGTCCCGCCGCCATACAACCGGATGGTCTGATCGGCCGGCATATCGCTCGGCGCAGTGATGCCCTGCCGCTTCAATTCGCCCGCTTCCAAATCCAAGATTTGCATGTATTCGGCCACCGTCTCGCGCAGCGCAAACCCATCCGGGCCGATGCGCAAACAGGGACGCACCGAAAGCACGCGGCTATAGACGTCTTCATCAAGACCCAACAGCTTACGGTTTTCCCAGATGAATCGAAAAACTTCGTCGCGGTCGTGCTGCATGGCTTCAAAATGTGTGCGGTCGTAATTCAGATGGGCGGGCGGCGGGTCCCAACTGCCAGGGCATTCCGAGTGAAGTTTGCCCTTAGGGTGGATGCCATAGCCGGCGCAGGTGTCTTTCAGAATTTGACGGAACTGATATTTTTCGTCAGACGGATTGATAATCCAATCCGAGGTCAGTACTGCGCTCAGGAAATCGCCGAATTCCAAATCCACCGGCGGGGCGTAATCGAGCGCGCGAATCATCATCGTCAACAAGTAATCAGCCACCGCCGCGCCTTCCTCGACTACGCGCCCGCAGTCCAGGTACCCCGGCGCGACCTCGCCGAGACTTTTCAAGCGCTGCGCCCAAACTGCCAGGAAAGCGTTCAGGATGGCTGCCACCAGCACTTCGCCACGCCGATGTGGCTCCATAAATTCCAGGTTGCCGGGCTTGAGATAGCTGGCTGAAGGCGGCAACTCCGCGGAGTGCCGTAACGCCGCACCACGTGTCGTGGTAAGTTCCTGTCCCATTTCTTCGGCCAGCCCGAAGAGCATGGACTGGCGCAATTTCGCAAGTGTGAGTTGTTTCCGCGCGACGCGCCGGGCCTGCTGCTCGGTGGCATTGAGGTTAATGATTGTGCTGACGACAGCTGGCAGCGCATAGACGGATAGCAACGCCACGATGTCGGCAAAGCCTTCGTGAAAGGCTGCCTGGTCAGGCGAAGACGGGTCGGTATAGCGCGTGCGCAACCCGTCCAGCAAGGCGTGCGTGGTTTCATGCGCCACGATGTCGTGCGATAGACAGGCAAAGACCGTCCCCTGGCGGCCCGGAAAATAACCGAACAACAAAGCTTGATCATCCGCTGAATAAAAAGCGTTGGCGTCGGCAAAAGCGTGCGGCGCAATTTTTATCTGATGGCCGTAAAAGCCCCAAGCCACGCGGCGGCCCAAGGCCAGTTCAAAGCGCGCCAACGTGCGCATCACGATGGCATAGACGTTTTGCGCGTGGAAATTCGGATTGTCGAGCAATTCCTTGTCGCTCTGGCCGTCAAAGGGGTCACCGCCACCGTATTGGAAAGACGGATTCAGCAGCGGTTTGTAGAAGGTGTCAGTCGAGGCGTCGTAATCCACCACATGCACGCGGTAGCCCCAGGGGCCGGGCGCAATCTCCTCGGCGGGCACCTCGACGTGCGCGCGCAGTATCTTGCCCTTGAGCCGGACGCTCGGGTCCTGCGCGATGATCATCAGTGGCCGGGTGCGTTGGGAAACTGGGGCTTTCATCGTGTTGGTTCCTCCAATCTGGTTTACGGTTAGCGTGAATGAGCCTTCCTTCGTCGGCTTTCTAGCTTTCTAATGGATAATGCAAAAAAACGCAAAACATTTCAGTTGTCCTCACGCTTTCTGTACGGCGCGAGTTTCTGGCGCAATCCGGCGCTCAGGCCGTTCAGCATTTGGGCGCTGCGTTGGGCGCTCTCTGCGACTTTCTGGCTGTAGTCGTCAATATCAATAGCACCTTTTTCGTGGCGCGGATCGAATTCAACTGGTGAGCGAGCCGCACGTCGCCTGACAGCGGGATTTTGAAGATGTTCGCAATGTCGGTGTGATACATGCGCACCAGATCATCCGGGTCGGCCAGCTAGTTTTTGACTGCCGCTGGCACCGTGACGCGCGCTTTGCGCCCCAGCAATTTTCAGCCCCAGCCAATACTTTGCTAATTCGTTGTGCTAGCGCTCTCGGTTTCGCACCGGCTGTTCCGGCAGCGCAAACCGCGCAAAACTTACGCCTAAATCGAAACACACAAGATTGGTACAGTCGCGGCACAGCGTGTCAGTAGCCCGACCGTGAGGGAGGGCGCGCCGTCAAATCAGATCGCTTGGGTCTGAGCGCAAACTGGCCCTCTCTCACGGTCGGGCTACTGACACTGTGTCCCAATGTCGCCTGTTCTGAGTTAGCCAAAATTGATTGCCAGCTTTCAGCACACGCGCTTGCGTGTCCGCCACTTCACGCCCAATTACATCATCGCTGAATTGCAGAGCGAGCGTTGCTGTGCCTTGGCCGGGCAATGCTTTGAGTGTCAGTTGCAGAACATCAACTTTGCCTGCCGCGAATGTTTGATTGGTGGGCAGCACGAGCACCAATCCCAGCAAGCCTTCTGCCGTGCGCGTTTCATTGACGAGCAGCGTTGCCGCTTGCGGCGTTGTAGCCGCGACGAATTGCCAGCGCGCGGGATCGAAACGCAAGGTCATGCTCAGTGCGTTTTCAACGCCCGTGGCCGCCAGCGTGAGCGTGAATCTGCGCGTGCGTTGGCCGCGGGTGGGAATGCTGAGACGTGATTGACCGTCAGCTTGTTCGACTGTGCGCAGCGTTTTATGCGCCAGCAACGTACTCGGCGCGAGCGGCCCGCCCGCTTGCGTCAATGGGTCGAGGCCCGCGACATAGCGTCCGGCTTGGGTGAAATCCGCCGCCGTCAAGCGTCCATCGCCCAGCGTCTCGCGCGGCGCGCAATCGGCGCGCTGGAATTCGCTGCCGGGCGCGGGCACGGTCAAGCCCATAAACATGCGGCCCAGCATCGTCCAATCGGCGGCGGTCGCGGCGCCGTTGCCATTGGGGCGCGGGGCAACATCGCCTTCATAAGCGAATTGCGGTTGCGTGCTTTGGCAACAGGCGAAGCCGCTCAGCACCAGCGAGACGCCGCGCACGAAGCCTGTGCTTTGCGTGTCTACGTCAGCGACGTTGAGCGTCCAGTTGCCGTTGGGATTCTGGCCGTCAAACGCTAACAACGGATTCGCGGGTAGAAACGTGCCTGAATACGGCGGGCCGACGGGCGAAGTCAGCGAAGACGAAATCTGTTGAATCGAAGTTGCGTTGAGTGCGTCATCATCCAGCACCGTTTGGCAGAAATTGCGGCCGCTGTTGCTGACGCCGCCGGGCCGATTCAGCAGCGTGACCGTGGTGCCTTGCGGTGAAGTCAATTTGACGATCAGGTCGCCGACAAAATCATGCGCGAGGCCAACCGTCGTTGCGCTCGCCGCGCTGGTGCATTGCGAACCATCGAAGCGCAAATTCAAATCGGCCAGTGTGCCGCTGAAGCCGTTGACCGGAATCGTCACGTTGACGCCGCGCGCATCGCCATCAGGAATCGCCGTGGCAGGGCCGTTGAAACTGAACGTAGAACTGTTGGACGCAGGCGCGCCCAGCGTGAAGTTATAACTTTGCGCGCCGAACGATTGTCCCGCATCGCTCAGATTGACCGTCAGCGTCAACGTGCTGCCGCAACTGCCGCCGGCCACAAAAGTGAAAGGCCGCGTGACCGCCGTGCCGGGCGCAATCGCGCCGAAGCTTTGCGTGACGCCTGAAGTCGCCACGCCGCCGGTTGGTTGCAATGCGGCGGTGAGGTTATCGGTGCTGCTCGCGCCGTTGTTTTGCACAGTCACATTGACGGTGACGGTTTCGCCGGGATCAATCACGCCGTTGGCGGGCAGGCAGCTTTCCGCCGTCAACACCGCGCCGCCTTTGACCAGAATTTTGGCCGGGCGGATCAGTTGCGCGCGGATGCCGTAATTGCCGGGCGTGTTGACGGGCGGATCGTCAATCAGTTGAAACGCGGTCGAGCCATCCACCTGCCGGTACGAACGGCGTTGCAGGGGCGGCGTGGTGTCACGGGCAAACGGGCGCGCGCCTTCCGCGTGCGTCAGCCGCATGCCCAGCACGAAATCGCCGCTTTGAATCGTCAGCGGATTGCTCAAGGTGTAGACGTTGAAATCGC
>JAYUCP010000694.1:0-7036 GCA_043740245.1 Acidobacteriota bacterium
CGAGCCGACCGGCATCCAAAGGGCCATTGGCGCAAGTGCTCCGCAGGTTGGACAACCTACGGTACGCTTTTTTCTTGAACGCTATCGTGGGCAAAGCCGTTATGGCTTGACCGGGGCAGCGGGCGGCTTGGGCGCTTCGGGTTGGGGGAATTGGAAGGGCGCGCGGGTAATGGTGATCTTCCAAAAGCCATCGTTCTCTTCATCGCTTTCGATAGAGACAAAGACGGCGGGCGCGGCGGTAGATTGGAAAAAGGCGCTCTTGTCGTCATCGTCGGTCATCAACATCAGCGGCTTGCCGAGCTTCTTTTGATAATGCTGCAGGATGGTGTCGAACGAATCTTTGGAGCGCATCTGCACCATCTCGCTGCCGGGGATGCGGCTGTAATTGCCGGTCGCCGCGCCGGGGTATTCAAACTCTTTCATGTCGAGCGGTTTGGCAGCGCCGGGAGCAAGCGTTGCGCCAGAGGCTGCTGCTTGTTCAGCCGCTTCGCGGGCTTGCTGTGCGGCTTCACGGATATGGTCTTGCGCTTCGCGGGCGTGGTCTTGGGCTTCGCGGATCACATCCGCCATTTCCTGTTTGCGCGCCTGTTCGGCGGCTTGGGCGTCCAACTGCGCCAGTTCGACCGGGTCGGTGACAGGATCGTGATTGATGCGTAGATTGGCGAAGAGCACACCCAGCCCAATGCCCACCAGCAACACCAGGAAAAATGCGAACACGCGCCAGTGCTTGATTTTCCGGTACAGTGGCGCGGTGTTCACGCTCGGTGTCAGAAAAGCCTGCGCGGCGGCGGGCATCATTGGCGGTTGTTGTTGATAATACCGCGCGGTGTCTGACGAAATGACGTCGCCGATGCTGGGCGGCAGTGGCGCGGAACCGGCGAAGGCGGCTTCCTGGCGGCCGTAATTGCGTGTGGATGCGCCGGTCATTTCGGATTCGGCGAACATCGGCGCGCCGCACTGGCGGCAGAATTTTGCGCCCAGCGGCGATTCAAATTGGCAGGTCGGACACGTTTGCATCAGCGCACCTCCGGGGCTTGCGCGGGCTTGACGGGCGGCACGGGTTTCGGCCCTTTGGTATCAACTGTGAGGACGCCTTTGCCGTCCGTCACGATGGTCGTTTCGCCGTTGGCGATTTCGGGCTGACCGGCCAACACGCCTGAGGGTTTGGGGAAGCGGAACGGCGAACGCATGATGCTGATCTTGTCCCGATTGCGGTCGTTTGTTTCCTGCACCAGTACGGTCGTGGAGGGTGTGCCGCTGGATTGGAAGAGCGCGCGCCGACTGTTGCGTTCGTTGCGTTCGTTGAGCGTGACGTAAGGTTTGCCGAGCCTGGCTTGATAGTACTGCACGATCGTCTCGAAATCGTCCCTGGTGCGCAACGTCGTCAACTCTTTGCCGGGGATGCGGCTGTATTGGCCGCTGGTTGCGCCAGGGTATTCAAACTCTTTCAGGTCGAGCAGCTTTTCATCCAGTCCCACCAAGCCGCGTTCAGCCGCGCGCCGGGCGTCTTCTTTGGCGCGTTCGACATCTTCGAGCCGCTGCCGTAACTCATCTTGAATGCGGTCGCTTTGTTCGGTGACGGCGCTGACCAGCGTGCGGTTCAATTGGTCTTCTTTGCGCATGAGTTCCAGCCGGGCCTGGTCTTCGCGCGAAAGCCGAACGCGCTGGCGATTCATATCCTGGTTGATGCCAGCGCCGATGCCGCCCGCCATCAGCAACAACAGCATGCCGCCGCCCCATTTCAACAAGCGGCGTTTCTTTTTGATCGGCGCAGTGTTGTGAATGGGCGGCATATACATCGGTGCAGGTTGCGCATACATTGGGGCTACGTTGGGCAGGCTCGATGTGCCGACGCCGGCGGAGGAAGGTGTTTTGTATTGGCGCGCCGTCTCTGGCCCAAATGCGTCAACTACGCTCGGAGGGACGCTGGGCGCAGGATTTGGTAAGAATGTCGAAGGCGCGGGCGCGCCCTCTTGCCGCCCGTAATTGCGCGTGCCGGCGCCAGACAGTTCGGATTCGGCGTAAAGCGGTGCGCCGCATTGGCGGCAAAACTTGGCGCCTGCGGGTGATTCGTAATGACAGATTGAACAGTGTTGCATCAGCGTTTACCTCAAGCTCCGCAAATGGTGTCTGAATTTGCCCGGGTGGACAATGCGCCATACGCCCGCCGTGGCAATTTGTTCAGGCTTTGTGCGCCGCCGGTCATGGTTACGGTTTCGGGTTTACCTGCGGAATCAGGCTGGAGCGCACCAGCGTAATCGAAGTAACGCCGGCGCTCGCGCCTTCAGTGCCCACTGTGACCATAAACGGCGCTTTGAAAAACACAGCGGCTTGGCGGCTTTTTTCCTGCGATTGAATCGCCGTCTGGCCCAGCCGCTTTTCGTAGTAAGCCTTGACCACATCCACACTGTCAGTGGTCGTCAAGCTGAGCACTTGCTGACCGAAGGCGTCAACCTTGTTGGTCTCTTCAGAATTGGGATAGCGCAATTGTTCAAGGCTCTGCGGCAAGCCTCCCGGCGGCGGCGGTGGCGCGGGCAGGCCGTTCGGCGTTTTGCCGCTTTCACGGGCCTCGCGTTCGGCTTCCTTCTGCGCATCGGCGATGGCCGTCTCAATTTGTTTTTGAATGTTGGGCACCGCATCGCGGGCGCGCATGAAAGCCCAGCCAAGCAAACCGCCGCAAACCAACAGCGACGCCAGCACAAAGCCCAACAGCCACTTCCACCAATTCGATTTGGGCGCAGATTGCGCCGCATACGGAACCGGATTGCCAGGTTGATAAGCCGCTGGCATCGGCGGCTGCCCGTAAGGTTGTTGATACGTTTGCCCGTAAGGCTGGCCACCCGGCGGCGCGGTTTGCTGACTGTGCAAGCGCGCGGTGTCGGGCGCAAAAGCATCGGCGACGCTTGGCGGCGGCGGCTGAACCGGCGCGCTAAACGGCGCTGACATCGGCGGCACATCCCTGGCAGGCGTTTGCCGTCCGTACTGTTGCGTAGGCGCTTCAGTCATCGGGCTTTCGGTGAGTGGCCCGCCGCAATTGCGGCAAAATTTGGAAGGCACCGTGGCGACGGCGCCGCATTTGGAACAAGTCTGCTGCATGATCTAACCTCGTCGAAAAGTTTCTCGTTCAACGGTGCGGTACGCGCGAGCGGTAGCGACTTGGCGACTCCGAGTCGCGCGCATCCGAAGCGGCCAGGTCGCTACCGCTCGCTGTACCGCACCGAACCGCGCCGCATCATCACGCGGCCTACATTGAAATGCAAGCGCCGAAAAAGCGCGTTTGCCGCTACGCTTCAACGCAAAATGACACTTGCCAAAACCCTCTCCCCGACCAATCCGCAAACTCTGTTTCAAACCTTTGCCGCGCGTGTTGCCGCGCGCCCATTCGTCGCGCCGTTGCCGCTGCGCAATGCGCACGCGATGACGATCATCGGCTCCAAACGTCCGCGCCGTTTTGCGCTGAGCGCGCACCCAGTTGAACGGCGCGAATTCCGCACCGAGGCGCATACGACGGTCGTAGCCTTTTGCCATTGGCAAACGCGCCACTTGGCCGCGCCGACCTTGCTCGTGATTCATGGCTTGGAAGGTTCCGCCGCGGCGAGTTACGTGCTGGGCGTGGCGGATAAGGCGTTTGCCGCCGGCTTCAATGTGCTGCGCTTCAACGTGCGCAATTGCGGCGGGACGATTCATCTGACGCCGACGCTTTATCATTCGGGGCTGACGACGGATTTGCAGCACGTGACGCGCGAATTGATCGAGCAGGACGGGTTGCCGCAATTGTTTTTGGTGGGCTTTTCGATGGGCGGGAATCAGTCGCTGAAATTTGCCGGTGAGTTGGGCGCTGATGCGCCGCCGCAACTGCGCGGCATTGTGGCGATCAGTCCGCCGATTGATTTGGAGCAGTGTTCACGGGCGATTATGCGCCGCGAGAATGTGATTTATGAGTTACGTTTCCTGCTCAGTTTGCGCCGCACGCTGCGCGCCAAGGTGCGGTTCTTCCCCGGCGTGTACGACCTCGCGCCGCTGAAAACGATCAAACACCTGTGGGATTGGGACGAGGCTTATCAGCATCACAACGGTTTTGACGGCGCGCTGGGCTATTACCGGCACGCCAGCGCGTTGCCGCACCTGCCCAACATTCGCGTGCCCACACTGATTATCACCGCGCAAGACGACCCCTTCATTCCGTTTGTCTCGTTCAGCGACGAACGGCTCACGGCAAATAGCCACGTGCATTTGGTAAGCCCTGCGCACGGCGGGCACGTCGCGTTTTGCGGCAGCGCACAGCCTGACGAAGACCGCGCCTGGGCCGAGAATCGCGCGGTTGAATTTTGCCGCTTGGTCAGCGCTGGCGTGCGCGATGCCTAGTAACGTTGAGCCCTAGCTCGGCGTTTCAATGATTCAATCGGCCCGTTACGAAAAGCTCAAATTCCGTTGCACCAGCGCCGCTTCAAAGTAACGCTGCGCACGCACGCGATCCCGCCCGATCTGCGCTTTCAATTCAGCCACGCCGTTGAATTTCTTTTCGCCGCGCAAGCGATGCAGCATGCGCACGCGAATCGTTTGTCCATAAAGATCGCCGTCAAAATCCAGCAGGTGCGTCTCGACCTTCGATTCCAGTTCGCCGCCAAAGGTCGGGCGTTTGCCGATGTTCGTCACGCTGCGCCGCCACGCGCCCTCGACCAGCGTCAGCGTGACGTAAACGCCATCCGCCGGGAGCACGCGATTTTCGAGCGCCAGGTTGGCCGTCGGATAGAGCAGTTGTTTGCCGATGCCGTGGCCGCGCGTGACGACGCCTTCGATGCCGTAAGGGCGGCCCAGCATGCGGCGCGCGACGTTGACGTGGCCCGCTTGCAACAGGCGGCGAACTTGCGTCGAACTGATGCGCTGGTTGCGCAATTGCACCTCGGGGACTTCGGCGGCGTGAAAGCCGAGCCGCTGGCTGAGTCGCAGCAGCAATTCGATATTGCCGCGCCGCTGATGGCCGAAGGCGAAGCCCTTGCCCAGATAAACTTCGCGCGCTTGCAGGCCGTCGCATATGAACCGCTGCACAAATTCTTCAGCCGAGAGCGCCGCTAGTTCGGGCGTGAAGTTGAGCACGACGACTTGTTGCAAGCCGAGCAGCCGCAATCCCTCCATCTTTTGGTTGAAGGTCTGCAACAACGGCGGCGCCGTGTCGGGCCGCAGCACCTGGCGCGGATGCGGATCAAAGGTGATCAGCGTCGGCGTCGCGCCCAACAGCAACGCGCGCTCGACGACCGTCCGCACGATGGCCTGATGGCCCAGATGCAAGCCATCAAAGACGCCCAACGTCGTCACCGCCGGGCGTTGCAACTCTGTGTGCGCGATGCCGTGGAAGATATTCATAGTAGTCGGTAGTCGGTAGTCGGTAGTCAGCTTGAGAACCGACTACCGACTACCGACTACCATTCAAAGCTCCACTTGCAAACCGTCATAAGCCAATTCGACGCCGTCGGGCAGGCGCTTGCTCCATTCGGCGTATTTGATCTGATGGCCGATGTGAGTGAGCAAGGCGCGGCGCGGTTTGACGTCGGCAATGTAGGCCAGCGTTTGTTCCAGGTGCAGGTGCGTGGGATGCGGTTTCAAACCCAACGCATCCAGGATCAACAGATCGAGGCCGCGCAATTGGTCGAGCGAGGCGGCGGCAATCTCGTTGCAATCGGTGACGAAGGCCGCCGACACGCCGTCAACGTCGAAGCGAAATGCCGTGACTTCGCCGTGGCCGTGAATAACGGGGATGGGCGTGACTGCCAATCCGCACGTTTCAAACGGCCCCTCGAATTCGTGTTGCGCAAGTTGCGGCAGTCCTCCGCCAGCATAAGTACGCTCGAAGATGTAGTAGAACACGCGCCGCAAATCGCGCCAGGTGCGCGCGCTGGCGTAAAGCGGCACCACGCCGTGTTTGAAATTGATCGGGCGAATGTCGTCCAGGCCGAAGACGTGGTCGGCGTGGCAATGCGTGATGAGCAGCGCGTCCAGTTTATCAATGTGATGGCGCAACGCCTGTTGCCGGAAATCGGCGGAGATGTCCACCAGCACGCACTGCGCGGCGTGTTCGACCAGCAGCCCCGTGCGCAAACGCTGGTCGCGCGGGTCGGCGGACGTGCACGTTTCGCAACGACACCCGATCATCGGCACGCCGACCGAGGTTCCGGTTCCAAGTAAGGTAAGCTTCATTGATCTAGGCACTGGGAGCGCAGGAAATGCCCCCCTCGTAGTAACGAATTTATTCGTTACGCCTCGGCGCAAAGAAACGCGCGAATAAATTCGCTACTACAAGGGGGCTTGGTCTCTTGCCAGTTCAACGTCGAAACGAAACGAACTGCATCTTCAGGTCGGCCAGCAGGTCGTCATAAAAACGCGCTTCGCCCGGCGTCAGGTTGCCTTCAGTTTTCGTGCGCAGCATCAACAGCATGTCAATGGACTCTTTGGCCGCCGGCAAATCCACCTGCCGCTGTCCGCTCATGGGGTGTTCGACGAGGCCCAGATAGATGAATGCTTCCGAAGCGATGCGCATCAGGAACTCGGTGAATTCGGTTTGCTCCGGCATCTCGCCCATGCCTGCCGCTTCGTCATACGCGGGATCGTAGCCTTGTTCGTATTGCGCTTGAGCCGCCGGCGCAGGTCTCGGCTGCACCGGCGGCGGTGTGGGTGGCGGCGGCGCTGCTGAAAACGCGCCCGTGATTTCAGCGGCGCTGAACGATTTGGCCGCGGGTGTTGGCGCGGGGGTTGGGGGCGGTGCAGGCGCGGGTGCCGGGGTCTCCTCTTCGATGACCGCGTCCTCGCGCAGGGAACCGTCGGTGTTGAACAACCGGCGGTCAGTGACTTTGAATCCGCTCTGATTCTCTTCGGCCATTGCGGCTTTGTGCTCCTTCGTTGGAATTGGGATTGTGGTAGGGAAGCGCGATCTTAGCACCGCGCCGAAGGCCGTCACAAGAAGCCAGGATTAACGCAAAGTGTGGTGCGGGTTCTTTACCCGCACCCGGCGCGCGTGCGGGTAGCGGGTGCGGGTAAAGAA
>JAYUCP010000695.1:0-2884 GCA_043740245.1 Acidobacteriota bacterium
GTGCGCGGCGAACAAATCAAACCGCGTTGGGCGTTGATCGCCGAGACGCATACTGGCAAAGGTGCTTTGCAAGCCGTCATCGAAAAACGCCTGCCGGAATTGGCGCGGCGCGCATTCGGCAATGCCACGCGCGTGGCGAGCGAATACGCCGGCGTGCCGATTGTGGTTTACAAAACGGGCGAGGAAAAACAATTGCTCTCGGCGCAGATCGAAAGCGTCTGGTTGTTGGCGAATCATCCAGAAGCCATGCGCGCCTGCATCGAGACGCGGCTGGGCCGTGCGCCCGCGCTGTCGAGCAATACTTACTTGTCACAGGCGCGTGCGGCGGTCGAGCGTTCAGGCGAGATTTTCGGATTCATCACCGGCGATGGCGTGACGCGCTTGTTGCGCTTCGGTTCGTTTATGCTCGCCGGGGGCGCGATTGGCACTGTGGGCAAGGCCGCGCTGGCCGGGGCTGTGGGCGACATCTTCAGCGACTTTTCGGCGAAGTCCACCGACGGCATCGCCTATGGCGTGAGCTTTGAAAACGGCGCGGTCGTGGATCGTTATGAACTGCTGCTCAAACCCGATCTGACCGAAAGTTTGCGCGCGGCGCTCAAGGTCAATACCGCCGCGCCGCGCGTGCTCAGCTTGCTGCCCGCGACGGTGCGCGAGGTGACGCTGCTCAATCTGGAAAATCCGGGGCAGGCTTTCGGCACGCTCGAAACGGCGATTTCAGGCCGCGTCGGGGCGGGGCAGAGCTTCATCCTGCGCCAGTTTTTATCGGGCATGCAGGAAGCGTTCTTCGGCTTGCGCGCCGATCAACTGGCCGCGCGGGCGATTGGCGAAGAAGTGGCAAGCCTGAATTTCACCGACGATGTCGAAGGCCGCATCTGGTTGCTGAAAATGCGCGACAAGGCGCTGTTGCGCAAGCTGATCGAAAAGATTCTGACCGGCGGCGGGCCAGGCTTGCAGCGCGAATCACGCGGCGGCGCGGAGTTGTGGAACTCATCGGATGCAGGGCGCGGGTCGGCCATGTTTTTCGGCGATTACGCGGGCTTGGGCAAGCGGGCGCAGTTGCTGAAACTGCTGGATGACCGGCGCGGGCTGAAGCTGAGCGACGCGCCGCAACTCACGCAAGCCAGCCGCCCTTCGCAAACTGGTGTGATGCTGAGCCTGGCTTCCACGAAAGAAGACAGCGCAGAGTTGATGGCGCGAGTGGCGCGCGTGCTGGGCATTGCGAAAGTGGCTGACGATCCGGCAGTGTTAAATCAATTGCCGCTGGCGGTGAGCGTGACCTCGTTTACGCCGCAAGGGCTGTATGTCGAAGCGCACGCGCCGTTGGGGAGCTTTCCGTTGTTTGCGGCGGTGGCGAGCGGGGCGATCAGAAACGAATAGGAGAAGGTGATGCGATTGCCTGTTCCCAAAAAGCAGGTTGAATGGATAGGCTCTGCAAAGAAAGATTTGGCAAGCTTTCCGGCTGAAGTGCAGCATGATATTGGCTACGCGCTGACGTATGCGCAATTCGGCGGCAAACATCATTCAGCGAAACCGTGGAAAGGCTTAGGCCCGGGCGTGCTGGAAATCGTCAGTGATTATGACACCAATACGTACCGCGCTGTTTATACGGTGAATATCGGCGATGTGATCTATGTGCTCCACGCCTTTCAAAAGAAATCGAAGAGCGGCGTCAGCACACCGCAGGAAGTAGTAGAGTTGATTCGCCAGCGGTATAAGAAAGCCGTCGAACTCAGTAAAAAGAGGTGATGACGATGAAGGACAATCTAGCAGTCGAAAAAAGCAGCGGCAATGTGTTTGCGGATTTGGGTTTGCCTGATGCAAAAGATTTATACGTCAAAGCCGTGTTGGCGCTGAAAATCAACGACCTCATCGAAATGCGCAAGCTCGAGCAAGAAGAAGCGGCAGAAGTCTTGGGTGTCACGGTGTCGCGTGTTTCCGCGTTGCAGCACGGACGCAAGCTCAAGCAGTTTTCGATTGATACGTTGATCGGGTTTTTGACCAGACTCGATCAGGACGTTGAAATCGTGGTGAAGCGCAAGCCGCGTTCGCGCCGCGCCGGAGAGATCCGCGTCGCCCTCTAAATCGGAGCAGGCCAACAGCAAGCAATGTCAAACCCCGAAGCAGCGCAAACAGCAAGTAAAACCGCCGAAATTTTGCTTCGTGCCGCCAACCTCACCAAAACCTATCCGCAAACCGCTGGGGGCCGCGTCGCCGAGGTCGTTGTCTTTCGTACCCTGCAACTGGAAATTAAACAAGGCGAGTTGATCGCCATCACAGGCGAATCAGGCGCAGGCAAGTCTACGCTGCTGCATTTGCTGGGCGGGCTCGATCAACCGACGGCGGGCAGCGTGATTTTGGGCGCGATTGACACTGCAAAAATCGCTGAAGTAGACTTGGCCCGCTTTCGCAATCAAGCGATCGGATTCGTCTTCCAGTTCCATCACCTACTGCCCGAATTCAGCGCGTTGGAAAACGTGATGATGCCGCTGCTCATCAGCGGTGTGGCGCGGCGCGAGGCCGCCGAACGGGCCGCCGTTCTTTTACAGCGCGTAGGCCTGGCGCACCGCGGCGCGCATCGGCCCGGCGAATTGTCGGGCGGCGAGCAGCAACGCGTCGCCGTCGCGCGGGCGCTGGTCAATACGCCGCAGTTGCTGTTGGCCGACGAGCCGACCGGCAATCTGGACGAACGGACGGGCGCTGAGTTGTACGCGCTGTTGCGCCGCTTGCAACAGGAAGACGGCTTGACCGCGATTCTCGTGACGCACAACATGCAATTGGCCGCGCAATGCGACCGCGTGTTGCGCTTGGAAAATGGACAGCTCATTGATTGCAGATTGCGGATTGCGGATTGCGGATTGCGGAATTGATAGACCGCTTAGTTTTC
>JAYUCP010000696.1:0-17566 GCA_043740245.1 Acidobacteriota bacterium
ATCCGTGCCCAGCTTGACCGCAAAGGGCCCGTTGATGACATCGCTGCCCGCGTAATTTGAACTCGCCACCGTGGGCCGCGTTCCGCCGCTCGGATAAATCGTCAGATAGCCGCCAGCGCTCGGCAACACGCTCGTCGCATTACCGGCCAACACCTGCGCCGCCGCCGGAATCGTGTTGCACGGCGCAGCGACCGGCGAACGGCCCTGCACCAACAGATCAAGATTAGGATCGGCATTCTGATTACCCGTGCCCGTCAACGGCGTGCCCGGCGTGATACAACCGGTGAGCCCTGCCCGCGTTTCAAGCAATCGCACGGGCGCGGGCAACTGGTGAAAGTACAAGCCGCCTGTGCCTCCCAGCGGCGCGTAATAGCCGGTCACATCCACTATTACATGGGTGGTCGAACTGGCATAGATTTTGAACGCCCCATCCGCATTGCCCAGCCCGACCGTGTAAACATTGTTCACGACCTCGCTCTGGCCATAATTCGAGTTCGCTACGGTCGGTTGCGCGACATCGCTGGGAAACAAAGTCAGGAAGCCCGGCCCTGACGGCACCACCGTAATGTTGCCCGTGACAACGGCAGCCTGCGCCGGAATGCCCGCGCAAGTAGTGCGCGCCGGCAGCGTCAACGTGCCATTCGCATTGATCGGCGCGCCCGGCGTTGTGCAACCGCTGAGCCCCGCGCGCGTTTCGAGCAGGCGAACAGGCGCAGGCAGCGGGTAATAAACCAGCGGGGCACCTGACTGTGTAACGGTATGTGTCTGATCGGCCACTGTGATGGTGGCAATGCGAGCGATGCCGGGGTTGCTGGCGACGGTATAACTCATAGTGCCGCTTCCCGTCCCGGTACCGGCAGTAATACTGAGCCAGGCCGCGCTGCTTTGCGCCGTCCACGCACAACCACCGTTCGTTGTGACGGAAACTGTATAGCTGCCGCCAGCCACTGGAACCGCACGGCTGCTTGGATTAAGCGTGTACGGGCAAGTCGCCGCTTGCGTGACGGTAAAAACGTGCCCCGCGATGACGAGCGTGGCCTCGCGCGGTTGGGTGCCGGTGTTGGCTGTCACAGAGTAATTGACTGCGCCGTTGCCAGTGCCGCTGCTGCCGCTCGTGATAGTAACCCACGCGGCGTTGTTGAAAACCGCCCAGCCGACGCCCGTCCCCGCTGTCACGGTTACGCTGCCCGTGCCGCCATCCGATGCAATAGTCTGACTGCTGGGTGCAATGATCGCCGTAGCCAAATCAACTGCGCGTTTGATATCCAAGCGTCCATAGCCTGTGGCGTTATTCGGCACCGTGGCACTCGTGCCGCATTCCGCGCTGGGCATGTCTACCGCCGCGTCGTTGAGCACATTAATCGTGCGCGTGATTTGGTGCCTCAATGTTGGACGCGCCGACCACAACAGCGCCACCGCGCCCGCCACGTGCGCCGCGCTCATCGAAGTGCCGCTAAAGTTGGCGTACCCACCAGCGCGCACTGCCGAGCGCACGAACACGCCCGGCGCCAGGATTTCCGGTTTGAGCCGATTGCTGCCATCCACCGTCACCGGCCCCCGCCCGCTGAAGGCCGCCAGCGTGATGTTGTTGAGATTGGCCGGATCAACCGCCACCGCGCCCACGGTATAGGCTTCGGGCAAAATCGCGGGCGGGTCAAAAATTGACGAACAGTCCGGGCCATGGCTACCCGCCGATGCCACCACCATGATCCCGGTGGATTGCAACGCCGCCACTGCGCTGCTCAGCGTCGTTGTGGCGCAACCTTCGGAGGGTGGGCAAGTCCAGCCGGTCAGCACGATGTCGGGCGCTTGATTGGCATTTCCATCCGGCGCAAAAAACCATTGTAGGCATTCAATGTAGCTGCTCGCCGTTCCAACCAATTGCGACATGCAACGGCAGGCGATGAACTTGGCATCCGGCGCTACGCCGATTTGGTCGCTCTGAAATTCTCCGATTGCTGTGCCTGTCACGTGCGTGCCGTGATCGTGATCGTCGCAAGGGAAGGGAGAATCATTCGAGCAACCGCCGCCGCTACCTGTGTGAATGGCGTCGTGCCAGTTGAAAGCATGGCTGACCGTTGAACCGTTCCAGCCACGATAGCGCGTCTGCAATGCAGTGTGATCCCATTTCACACCGGAATCCGCCACGCCAATGACGATGCCCGCGCCTCTGCTTTGCGGCCAGACTTCGGGAGCGCGGATGGCCGTGATGCCAGTTTCGACGGCTTGCGGCGCGGCGGCGCGTTGGGTCAGGGCGCGCAGTTCGTCAGCGCCGAGCGCGACTGGCTCGCGTTGGCGGATGGCCGGATTGCCTTCGATTCGCGCCACGTCGGGCCGCGCGGCCAGCGTTTCAGCCAATTCACGCGGGCCTTTCACCAGCACGGCGTTGACCAGGAAGAACGATTGATACGCGATGCCCCGCGCCCCCAACCAATCGAGCAACGGCGCTTGGCTGCGTTGCGCTGTGTCGCGCAGCCGGTCGTGGATGTAGCGCGTCCGCTCCGGCTTGCCGGACAATGTTTCTGTGTCTGAAACATCCGCTTGTTCAGTCAGCAATACAAAGAATTCGGCTTCGCGTCCGGCGCTGGTGTTGTCCATCACCCAGGGAGCGATTTTGCTGGGCGGTTGCGTTGCGGTGACGGGCGGTTTGGCGGTGCGTGCCGTGACGAGCAGGTTGGTTGCCAGCAGGGCGAAAAGGCCGCTAAGTGCGAGCAGGATGAAAAGGCGATTGCTGTGTTTCATAAGTCACTTCCTTGTGTTCATAGATAAAGCACTATTTTTCGACAATCACGCGCACACTTACCCATCCCCTGCAAAATGTAAGGACAAATAACGCTACGTGTTGTTGAGGTTGTCAGCTTCAGCTATGGCCGATTATTTGCTGAGTATGTCAATCCAGGAGTCACCAAGGCTTATGGCTCCTTTCAGATGTCGCTGCTTACGCACTTCTGCGGCAACAGTCTGAAGTACATCAGCGCGCCTTTCTGTAGCCAACTCGCCTTGTGCTTTTCACAGAAAGAATGCCATTCCGAAACAGACGGAACGTGAATCGTTATACCATCCATCATAATCTCCCAAAAGAATGGCAAAGTGCTCTTATCTTCTTCCCATTCGTAGAAGGCACACCCGCCTCTGCCTTCTGGTTTTGCCTGAACCTTGTAATTCATGCTAATTATCCACTTTTATAATCAATTCCTTCAGGTGTTGACACCTCTACGTAATAAAAAGACTGCAAATTCCTATTTTCAGGAGGGCGTCTGGGGAACGCACTCAGAATTCTTGCAACATCGTTATGAAAATAAGAGGCCGCCTCGTCAAATAGAGACTGTGGCTCAATCCCAATCTTTATTGCGCTATGGTAAAGTACTGGCATGACAGAAATTGTGTCTCTAATATCCGCTTTTCCGCCGTCAATAACTAATCCAATCAGACCTTCTAAAAGCAATTCACGAGAGTTTTGGCGTGCTCCCCAAACAGCCAGTCGCCAGCTATATGCCTGCAATGCGTCCGCAGTTCCACTATCAATTATTGATAGGATTATTTCGCGTTGAGTCGGAATCGCCTGAACGAATAGGTTTATCAATTCGTGGAAATCTTTATCCAACTCGCAAGGCATTGGCTTCTTTTCGAAGTGAAAATAATTTCGCTGAGATCTGTTATTTGCTATTGCCTCAATGATTTCCTGCAATGTCCTTTTCATTTCACAACCTTAGCTGGAATAGAAGGCGGGATTAGTTTTGTGGCTCCTTGTACTTGAACCTCAGTATATCCAAGCCCTCTAATCGTTAGTATTTCCCGGCCAAATGTATTAATTGTGCCGCGACTGTTTAGGAGATTACCCCAAGTTGCCCATTCAGGCGTTGTGACTAACTTAAAGGTTACACCCTTTCCAGCCAGCCCCAAAATGACACTCTGATTTGCCTCCCAATTCCAATTATCCGACCATAACAGCCTCTTTTCCCCAGCGCCTAGTGCTGTTTGACTGATATCGTCCATCCTTCCCAATACAACGACAAGATCATCACTGGTTTCATTGAGCGATTCCTTGACAATTAGTTCCGCAGTTTCATCAAACGCTAGTTTACCACCGGCCTTTATGCCTAGCTTCACTATTCCCACACCTGCTGACTTAAGTAAAGCAATATCTGAGATTGCCATCGCAGTATAAAACGTTCCTTTTATTGGATGGCCTGTCCTGAAATTGTGACGTGCCTCTACGTAAGAACCGAGTATAGGGGTGATGCTTGTAAGCAATGACGGTTCATCGGTGCTATCAATGACGTCTACTAGCCCGACATTACCCACTACACTTTTTTCGTCTTCTTCTTCCTGCTTTTTCTTCTTCTTTGGGTCTTGTGCAAAATGTCCGGATGGGTCAGCCCATTTTAGTGGATTGTTAAGGACGTAGGCATACAGATTCAGCGTTTGCGGGTTTGTAAGCCTGCCACCAAAAATATCAGGGCTAGTGAATCTGCCTTGAACTGAACTGTAGTAACGAGACTGCGCGAAATCCAGCCCCGTCTCCCCATCCCGCTCATACCCAGTAAACTTCATCCGCACACTATCCCCACCATACCCATTTCCGCTCACCCGCACACTGCTATTCCCCACACCAATCCCCGCCTCTTCCCCAAACGGCAAATAATCGTGCCGCGTCACGTCCGTCAACTGCCCGCCCAGGCCCACCACCATGCGCGGCGTCCCCAGATGATCGGTCACCAGCCAGCGGATGTCCGCGCCCACTGTCGGAGCCGAACCGATGATGCGTACGTTATCGAGCAGCGCCGTGATCGTGCTGCCGTCCGGGTTGCGCGCCACGAAGCGCACGTTCGCATACTTACCCGCCACCCGGAAAGGCGGCGTCGCATACTTCGTGTAACTCGCCGTCGCCGGTTGATACACGCCCAGCGAATTGTCATCCACGAAGACTTCAAAGACCGGCGCGACTCGCGCGCCCTTTTCACCGGCTCCTGCGGCTGCCTGAAAGACAATCTGGTAATTGCGGCTCGACTCAAAGCCACCCACCAATTGCGTGATTTCAGAAGTCTCGCCGCCTTGCAGGAAAGCCGCCTGATTGCCTTCGGGTGCGCTGGCGTTGCCGCTGTTTAAATGGCTGCCATGCGGAAAAAACAAACCGAGTTATCAAAGACCAATTTACTGGCAGTAGCTTTTGTCCCGCCTTTGCCCGCACGACCGGAAGCTCCAGCAAAAGAAACTAGCCATTAGCTATAATGCTTGATTATCAGCGGACTTTCCGACTCTGTCTTTGACAGCGCTATGACCTAACTACAGGACAAAAGCTTGATAACCTTATTCCAGCTAACCAGATCGAAGTGTTCGAGGTTGGTCACTAAGCGACACAACATATTGAGGCCCAGGCGGAAGATGCTCTTGGGCGGGTAACCGTGTTTCTTGAGTTTGAGGTCTTTGACAAGGGCCTGCCACTCGCCCACCACAAACGCCCAGGTGAAGGCGAGTGCCAGTAAGGCCAACAAGCGCGACAGCCGTTCCGGGTCTTGCAAGTGCGTGTCTTCCAAATTGAAGCCGCGTGACTTCAAGGCCCCAAACAGGGTTTCAATTCCCCAGCGTTTTTTATATTCCTCGTGCGGCGCGTCCGTCAGTTCCGGCCCGACCAGAATCAAGTACTCGCCATCGCCCAGGTAACAACCGCTCAGGTATAACTCCATGTCCCACATCTGGCGCGCCTCGGGGATGACTAACATCTGTTGGACGCGCGTCGCGGCAAACAAGCGCCAAGCCTGCACCAGTTTCCCGCGCGCATTGCGCACCAGCGTATCGCGGCGCAAGCGCATTTGGAATTTGACTCGGTGCCGCCGCAGAAAACGGAACCAGCGTTTGCCGACAAACTCGCGATCGCCCAATAAACACGCGATGTTTGGCGCGCCGAACAGCTTGATGAAGATCTCGATGACCGTCTCGCGCTCGCTCGTGTCGGAGTTACCGGCCTTCGGCAAGACTAACCAGACAACCGGAAAACCGACCCCGCGATAGACGATCGAGAGCAGCAAAATATTGAGATCAACCGCGCCGCTTTTCCAGTTCGTGCGATCCAGCGCCAGCGTGTACGGCCCCGGCACGCCGAGCAGTTTGACCCCGAAGGCGGCGACTTCGGCATAGGGCATTTCAAAGTTACGCAAGAAGCGTTGCAAGCGTTTGTAATTCGATTCCTCTTTGGCGTGCCCGGCAAAGGCCGTCGCCAGGATTGCGAGATTGACGGTGCGCAGCGCATAGAGCGCCAACAGAAAGCGCGTCACAAATTTGATGCGGGCCTTGTTCCAGGGTAGATTTTCCAGCAACGTTTGCTCAATCGAGCGAATGTTCGAGGTCATCGTGCGGTCTCCTTTCAGTTTTGGTCAACCGAAAGTCTAATCGCACGATGGCCTTAGCCGTCAAGACCACAAGTCAAGCTGATTTTTTGTCCTGTAGAGAGCGCTATGACATTCAATCTGTTTGAGTGTCTTTATTGCAGGCGAGCTATTTTTTGCCCTTTCAGTTTTTTTATATCTGATTCTCTTTTAATACTTCCCGCACAAACATCGCCTTCAATTGTTCCGTCCAGCCATTCTTTTAATTGTTTTGTCCGCGCTGTAGTAAGTTCTAGCAGTATCTCGCATTCACATCCGGGTTGAACGCTGCCATATTCGCCAGGCTTCTTTGATGGGAAATGTGCCAAAACATGGGCGTCTCTGTATAGCAACCAAGCTCTTTGGGCTTCTTTTAATCGTTGGACAAATTCCTTCTCTTTTACATAGATATTAAGAATTTGACTGTAAGCGGAGTTTAGCTCTGTATCAGCCCTTTTGTAGCTATTGCAAAGACTTTCATTCGTTTGAGCTTGGCTTTGGGCAAATGCCAAGCATGGCAGTAGAGAAATAACTGCAAAGAGAATTATCTTAAATTTCATATCTTGCTCCTTATTTTGAAAGCTAACATTTAATTGTGTTCATCCGTTTGACGTCATCGAACTTTAGCCTCATCTATGTGAAAACAGCGCCCCTTCTGCTGCGCGCCTATTTACCAGCCCTGGATCGACTACTTGTTGCCTTGTTCTGGGATCTCGCCGATGTACCCACTTATTCATCTCTGTAGGGACCTGGTTATAATTTCCAGCATTTAGTTCCGTTAAGAGTGTAGAACCTCGAAAAGCTCCTACTCCGACATTGAACGTAAAGCTCGTTAAAGCATCATACTGATTTTGATTAAGCGGCACAGTTACATTATTTTGCACAGGTAGCTCATAAGTAACTAAATCTTGACGAAGCAATGCTTGCCCTTGCTGCCGCGTCATAGGTGTCGCATAGGCTGCCGTGTCTGCCTGAGTAAATAGCCCAAGATGCATTAAATGGCCATATCCTATAGTCGCATTTCCGGCTGAGTCATTGTAGGGAATCCCTCCGAACCCCTCTCTTGCCATAATAAAATTGAAACCATTTTGGCTCAGGCTGTTAGCGCTCAGTGTGTTAGTGATTGTTAGCTCTGAAGACGTAACCGTTCCGGGTGCTTCCATTACTCGCTCCTGTTGAGTAGAAATAGTCGCGGTACGGTTAAACTCGTCTTTCTGTCTTCGGAGTTCTTCTTGTTGGCGACGAAGTTCCTCTTCTTGTGAATCTTGGGAATCAAGCCCAGAAGGGTCTATTAACCTAAGTGGATTGTTAAGCGCATAGCTATATCTGTTCCAACTTTGTGGTCGAACTAGCTTGGCACTAACCATCAACGGGTCAACGCTCGTGAATCGCCCTTGCACATTCGCATAGTATCTTGCCTGAGCAAAATCCAGCCCCGTCTCTCCATCCCGCTCATACCCCGTAAACTTCATCCGCACACTATCCCCACCATACCCATTCCCACTCACCCGCACGCTCCCATTCCCCACACCAATCCCCGCCTCTTCCCCAAACGGCAAATAATCGTGCCGCGTCACGTCCGCCAACTGCCCGCCCAAGCCCACCACCATGCGCGGCGTCCCCAGATGATCCGTCACCAGCCAGCGGATGTCCGCGCCCACCGTCGGAGCCGACCCGATGATGCGCACGTTGTCGAGCAGCGCCGTGATCTCGCTGCCATCCCGGTTGCGCGCCACGAAGCGCACGTTCGCATACTTCCCCGTTACCCGGAAGGGCACTGTCGCATACTCCATGTAACTCGCCGTCGCCGGTTGAAACACGCCCAGCGAATTGTCGTCCACGAGGACTTCAAAGACCGGCGCAACAGGCGCGCCCTTCTCATCCTGCGCCGCAGCCGCTTGAAAGATGAGTTGATAATTGCGGTTCGTGTCAAAGCCGCCTACCTGTTGCGCTATGACGGAAGTTTCACCACCTTGCAAGAACGCCGCCTGACCACCTTCGGGCGCATTGGCGTTGCCGGTGTTCAAACGGCTGCCATTGCCGGTGATGCCCGTCGCGCCCGTGAACGTCCAAACGCCACCCGCCGGAGTGTAAACCGAATTGCCCACACCCACATTTGGCGTCTCGAAGCCACCGTTGTCCACCGGCAGATTGATCGTCGGGCCACCCGGCGCCGGGCCGTAGCTGGCATTGGCGACGATCAGCTTTTCGCCGTTGCGATAGCCATATTCGACGCTGGGTTTGTCGGGCGTGGCTTCGTTGTTATATTCGGCCACCAATTCGCCGTCAAACCCATAGATGAAATACTTCCAGCGCGGGCGTGCCGAAAACAGATTCAACCGGAAACGCGTGCGTCGCCCGTCACCGTCATAGACATACACCCCGCCCACACTGGTGAACGTGCCGCTGGCCGCGACCATGCGGTTTTCGGCGTCGTAGCTGTAACCGTCGCCGCCGTAAAGATTGTCGCGCAACACATTGCCGGCATTGTCATACATCAATTCCGTGAAGCGGTTCGTCGCCGCCCCGCTGACGGTCTGATTGTGGTAAATCCGGCCATTGACCGCCATCCCGCTAACCGAACTGATCGTCCGATTGCCCCAACGGTCGTAGCCGAAGGTCTGCCGATACAAATCCTGATTGATAGAGCCATTCGTGCTGCGCTGCCGACCTTTGACCTCGGTCAAGCGGTTGAGCGCGTCGTAGGTGTAAGCATCACGCTGCGTGGCAGACCAACTCGTAACCGCACCGAGTTGCCCGATGCTCTCAGGCACGCGCTGCTCAGCCACATAAACGTTGCCGTTGTTATCACGGTAATCGGTCAAGGGGTCGAAACTGTCGAAGGTTGAACTGTTATTTTGATTCGCATTAAAGGCGCTCATCCCGTAATAAAACCGCAGCCGCCCGCGATTCCACATTTGCGCCGCGCCGGCGGTTGTCCCCAGATTGACTTCGACTAACTGCTGCCGCTTGTTGTAAACAGAGGCGTGATTCAATGAGTTAGTCGTGCGGAACCGTTCGCTGGTCATTTGCCCGGCGGCGTTGTATTGCAGCGTGTCTAGGTAGGTGCGCCCCACACCATCACCCAAATTCCCGTTCATCGTCGCCAGCCGTCCAACGCTGTCGTAGGAATAAATAACATTGCGCGGCGCGCTGGGCGTAGAAGCTGGGTAGTCCTGTGTTTTGACGTGCCCGACCAAGTCATAGGTGCGTTTAAATTGATAAGCGGGACTATCAACCACACCGGTCTTGAATTTTTGCGTTAGCGTAAGCGGGCGCCCCAACGCATCGTATTGGTCAAAGCTACGGTACTCCTCATCACCAGTGGCCGAAGTTGCTTTGGTTACCCACGAGCGGCCAAGACCATAAGCCGGATTGTCATAGGTTCGAGTTACGCCTGGTGTACCGTCGTTGTATCCAACACTTGTTAGCCGATTCAATTCGTCATAGGTGTAAAAGATACCGGTTGGCGCGCTGGGAAAATTCGGCAAGCCGCGCGAATCATATTTTCGAATCAGATTGCTGCTATCATCATAGTCATACCGCATTGTCCAAGCGTTATTATTCGTAACCTTGTCGGTGCCCCCGATTCCCCCAAGCGGCGGGGCAGTAAGATTCGGGTTCACCTCCTGCTCAGGGTTTTTGGCGCGAACCAACCGCGACAAAGAGTCATATTGGAAGTAGCGCCGTTGTGTAACACCGGTAATAGCGTCATTCTGCGTGACCAGCCGTAAATTGCCCAGCGGGTCATACAAATAATCCGTCGTCAAGTTACTCCCATTTGGCGCTTCAATCACTCTGACCAGCCGCCCCAACGCATCAGTGTAACTGGTACGTTGTCGAATGACTGAGCCAGGCTGCGCAGGGTCATACGGCTCTTGCACCGTCACCGCATTGCCCAGGTACGTCGTGATGGTTTCCGCGCCATCCGGCGTTGTGATTTTTGTTACCCGGCTCAAAGCATCATATTCAGTTACTGTCCAATAAAGCGTCGCAGGGTCAATCGGTGCTGGCCCGTCGGCATAAAAATCGCTGCAACGATATGGGTTGGAAACACGGCTCACACGCCCCAAAGCGTCATATTGCGTATCCACCACCAGCCAGACAGCACTCCCTTCAAGAGTTCCCTGGCGTACCGTGCGCCCCAAGCCGTCATAGCGCGTCTTGCTTTTGCAGTTTTCCGTCATTGAGGGCGTCCTGATCGCTCATCGTGACGATAGCACGCAAGGCTACCGAATCCTCATAGCCAAACTGCATGGCGCCTTTGACTTTGACGGGATTCAGACTGTCATCCACATTGGCCGCTTTGAGTGCCAGTGTCGGACGATCAAGCAGATCGGCATACGTGGCGCTCGACACCACGCCATTCAGGTCTTCGCTGTCCACTGGACGGCCGAGGTAATAATCATATTGGGTGTAACCGCTTTGGCCGCGCGCATTGGTCACTTTGGTAACAAAGGCATACGTCTTTTGCGACACACCTAATTCTTGTGGCGGGGTATTTGATTGCGCTTCGCCATTCGGCCCGCCAAATCTGTCGGCATAATCGAATACAGTTGTTCCGCGCGGGCCAATTGCCCGCCCGGCATCTATCGCTTTCACCACATTCCCAGCGATGTCATATTGCTGATAAGTAACGATGTACCGATCACTTGTTGGCTGTCCAATATCCAGCCAGCGTTTGACGGCGGTGACGTTGCCGCGTGTTGTGTAAGATGGTGGACAAGCTTTGAAGCCAGAACAAGTATCACCAGTCGAAGGCGGCACATCTGGCCCGCTGATATTTGTCCTATCTGGTGTGCCAAGGCTCTCATGAAAGCCGTCGCCAACTGCATAATTGTCATACTCATATTCAGTCTCTGAAAACTTTGTACCAGTAGCGTTAAAGATTACCTGACGTAACGGCAAACTGCGTAGATGCGCAGTTAGGCTTGCGCTTGGCACTTGACTCAATAACGGATTAGGGTCAAAAGGCTGCCCAGCCGTATTGTTGACAGTGTCATACCGAATTCCATTGTTAGTGATAAGGTAGTCAGTATGCGTGTGGCGCAGCAAAGCACCTGGCGCACCACCACCAAAATCATATTCCCAGACATCAGTTTGGTTGTTGTACTGATCAAAGCCGACACCATCAGAGTGATTAGGGTCACAAGTAGGATTGCTAGGCGGGCAGGAGGTAGCTTTCGACACCAGAGTTGTGCTGTCCATCAAAGTAGTTTCTGTGCCAATGAGGCGCGGATCGTTCGCCGGCGCCAACTCTTGGACTTGTGGAAACCAATTTAATGGCGCACGTTGTCGCCAAGTGTCAATTTTTTCTCGCAGTACAGTC
The DNA here is from genome assembly GCA_043740245.1 of Acidobacteriota bacterium. Lineage (GTDB taxonomy): Bacteria > Acidobacteriota > Blastocatellia > RBC074 > RBC074 > JACPYM01. The sequence continues at coordinate 11,695 of JAYUCP010000696.1, forward strand.
GTTCCATTGCTGGCCAATAGTTGTGTTTTATACTCCCGGCCTTCAAGCCAGAATGGATAATCAATTGGATTCATCACTGGGTTCTGGCTTTCCCCATAGGCAACAATGCCTTCAACCAAAAAGTATGAGACTTTCCCGTAAAAGTAATGCTTTTCGACAGACAGAGGGGGTGCTTGGCTAATAGGGGTTAAATGCTCTACTTTGACTACGGTATCACCCGGTTCTTCGGCAGTGTACTTTGTACTGCCTTCTAGATTCACTCCATCTGGGTAAACCCAACTCTGCTTGACCCGCCGATAGATTGCCATGGCTTGATAAGGACTTGAACCCACCCGAAGACTGGCGAGGACACCACCTAGTAAGGTATTTGGGCCATTCTCCCAATCGTACTTTATATATCCACCCGTAGGCAGGGTTACTCGTGCCAATTCTCCGTGCGAGTTATAGCGAAACTGATAGCTGCGATTATTATCCGGCAATCTAACTTCAGATACTTTGATAGGATTGTGCGGGGTTGGGTCAGGTGGCGGCGGCACACCACCACCTGTTGCCACATCCAGCGGAGGGAATAGGCCTCCTAAAGTCATAATGGAAAATCCTGGCTCCAGTAACTGAGACATGTTGGCATAGTAGATTTTGATTTCTCGCGGCGATGCTCCGAATCCAGTATACCTAATTCGGTCATAAGTCTGAGTCGGCGGATTGTAGTAATCAATCTCGACTTTGCGCCCCAAGGAATCAGTTATGCGAAGCACTCGACTGAATTCGTCATACGTATAAGCAATGCTATTGCCATTGCGATCTCGTATCCATTTCACCAATCCTTTTTCAATTCGGTAACGCGTTCCGTCGCGCATGAACAAATAGCCGTAAGGATCAATGTGTACTGTCAATCCATAATTGACATCCTTAATCTCATCCCTGTCGAGATCGGAGATAAACGTCATGGCCGAGCCGTCCGCAGAACGAAAAACTCTTCCGCGCGATGTCTGCGGGTGAGCCAAACACACTGTATGAGTGATTGGTGCACCTTGGTTAAGCTCGTCACGTAACTCTGTTTCCGTGCCATCTGGCGCAATGAAGGTGAGGCGTGTAAGTGAATAAGCCGGAGGGTAGAAAGCTTGGCCCGGCGGAGGGCAGCCGTCCGGTTGGAAGTCTACCGCGCGCCCTATCAATAGACCGGGACCATAACCGGGCCTAAAAGGGGCCCAGTTGTTCGGGTTAGCTCCATAGGAAAAATTGGGTGGCAGACTCTCCTCGTTCACCAACTTCACCATATTCCAGCGCTGTTCGATGGACAGCATAACTGTGTGCCCTGCCGTTCCACGCCCCGCAATTTGCAGCAATGGTAAGTGGAAATTCAGATTACCATTGTAAAGATTGACAGTGTCGAAACCGCTCAGCGCATAGGAGCCGGCAGGCGCGCCTGGTTGATTACCAGGAAGCGTCGTGCCCGCTCCTACTCTTTGCGCAGTGACGCACTGGGGCAGCACGGCTAACAGCAAGGCGATGAGACCTGCATATCGAATAACATTGATCACATATAAACACGCAAAAGTAGCGAGACGGGTCATGACTTCCCCTCCGGATAAGAGTGCAACCGATTTCCGATTTCAATTAGGCAGGAACACCAACTGCCTTGCAGGCTATTTAGGCTTCACAGCTTCACAAGCTCACTCATTCCTTTTTGCCAGTTGTGATCGTGATGTGACAGACCCAGGCTGGGTGCTGCTCCTCCGTTAAAAGATAGCGTCCAGGCGGAAGGTCAGTGATTGTTAGCCAATCAAGTTTTTTTCTAGGCACATTTTCACGAATAATGCGGTTGCCAGCCTCACGGTCAAGCTGTAGCACAACTTCAGGCAATCCGCTCCGATTTTGAACTTCAAGAAAGAAAGGGCCAGCCGGGCGAGTAATTTCAGCCGGTTCAAAACCGAAAGGACGGATCGTAACCAAAGACCGCCCAATTGGCCGAAGTTGAGGCTGGTTGGTAGTCTTGGCTGTAGCGGGCTTCAATGTGGGCGAAGTTGAAATCAACCCGGTTAACGTACCCATCGCCAGTACCGTACAGGTGACCATAACGAGCGCAAGTACGACCAGCCAAGCGCGAACCCAACCAGGACAATGAAGCTTGAAGAGGGTTGATTGCAGGTGGATTGGCATAGTGAGACCTCTACAAATACAAAATTACCGATAAACAAGGCCGTTCAGATTTTCTGCGAGCGACCTGTTGCGACCACACGAAGTGCCTTATACCACCGCCCCAACAAAACACCTTGCGCGTCCCGCGCCAACCGCGCGTTCCGCGCCAAATACGTCAAATACGTGTCCGGCAACTACGTCCGGCGGCCAGGCACACCTCTATCCACACGCCAGCACGGCGTCAATCCGCGTCTATTTCTTCTGCGGTTACTCTGGCAAGCGACTGTGCTTGCTCACTTCATGCCGCTCGGTGCATTGTTGCAGGTAGGCCGTGACCGAGAGCGCATCCACGTAATACTTCTTCTTGCCGACCTTGACGGCGGCGATCAGGCCGTCGTTGATCCAGTCCTGCACGGTGCGTCGGGCGATGCCGTAGTGGGCGGCGATGTCAGCCGTGCTGAAAAAACGCTGCTGGCGTTGCTGCTGCGGGAGCGCGCAGTAAACCGTTATGAGGTCTGTGGGCGCGGCATCAGGCTTGCGGGGGGGGGCAAAAATGTTTGCGTGGAGAGAAGTAGCGTGTGTGTTTGCTGAACGATCATCGGGAAACTCCTCCGGGAAAAGCTGGGCTGTCTGTTGCTGAGCCGGCAGGGCTAGCTGCCGGCCTTGAGTTTAAGTTCAGTGGCAAAAACAGGCAGGGCTGGACAGGCTGAACAAGCTTGCGTACAGGATTCACACAGCGTGGCGCTGACGAGTTTGGGGATGTTACTCGCTTGCGTCTTCGGTAAATCCGTCCGGCAATTCTGGTGATGCTGTCTAACTAACTACCTGATGATTTTGCCTGGTTACTGATGAACGCCGGGTTGCCGTTACTCGGCGCGGAACAACGGATTGATTGCATCACGCGTGGTACGTTGGCTTGGGTCTGGCGGAACGCAATCAACCGGCGAAACCTTAAACCAAGCGATGCGAACAGACAATGGGCGCGCGGGCTCAGCAAATAAAAAACAGTGGTTGATTGGCGGCTTTTATCAGGCAGGTTGTGGGAGCGTGCCAAGCGATTTGAATTTCAGCCGTCGCGCGGCCGTACAGGCTGGGGGCGCTTACCGGTGCTGAAAACGCCTGGCTAAACTCATGCTCGCCACTACGCAACTGCCACCCGCGGCAGGCTCTTTTATCAACAGCCAGAGGCTGACCTTGCCCCGATTCAACAGCGGCGCGTTCAGGCCACCAACACGCCGTCAGCTTCCCGCAATTCAGGTCGGCCCAAATCCGGTAACAACTCAGTGCCGCTGAGCAGCCCATCCACAGAGCGGAAGTTGAGCGCCGCGCCATCCACAAACACTTCGACCAGCGGCGCGTTGCCGAGCAGGCCTTGAATCAGGGCTTCTGACAGCGGGTCTTCGATGTATTTTTGCAGGGCGCGCCGCAGTGGCCGCGCGCCGTAGCTGCGGTCGGTGCAGGTGCGTTCAACCACCCAACGCCGGGCGGCGGGGGTGAGTTGAATCGTCATGTGGCGGTGCAACAGGGTGCGGTTGAGTTGGGCTTCGAGCAGGCCGACGATTTGCAGCAGGTCGTCGTCGCTGAGCGGTTCAAAGACGATGATCTCGTCCAGGCGGTTGATGAATTCGGGGTTGAAGGCTTCGCGCACGGCGGCCAGGATGCGGTCTTCGTTCTTGGCGGTGGCTTCGCGGTGCGTGGATTGAAAGCCGAGTTGGCCGCTTTTGTGAATGAAGCGCGCGCCCAGGTTCGAGGTCATGATGATGATGCAGTGCTTGAAATCCACCGTGTTGCCGAGCGCGTCGCTCAGAATGCCGTCTTCAAAAACTTGCAGCAGGATGTTGAAGACGTCCGGGTGCGCCTTTTCGATTTCGTCGAAGAGCAGCACGCAATACGGATTGCGCCGCACGCGTTCGGTCAACTGGCCGCCCTCTTCATAACCAACATAACCCGGCGGCGAGCCGATCAGTTTCGAGACCGAGTGCTTTTCCATGAACTCGGACATATCGAAACGGATCATGGCTTTTTCTGAACCAAAGAGAAAATCGGCCAAGCTGCGCGCGACTTCGGTTTTGCCCACGCCGGTCGGGCCTAAAAACAGGAAGGAGCCGACCGGGCGCTGCGGATTTTTCAGCCCCGCGCGCGAACGGCGGATGGCGCGGGCGAGCGCCGAGATGGCCGCGTCCTGGCTGACGATGCGGCGGTGCAATTCGGCTTCGATGCGCAGGAGCTTGGCTGACTCTTGCTCTTGCAAGGCGGAAACCGGGATGCCCGTCCAGCGCGAAATCACGTCGTCAATATCCTGTTTGAAGACGGGCGCGGCGGTTTCCTCGAATTCCTGCGGCTCGAAGTATTGCGGCGGACGGCGCGGCGAATTTGAATAACCGCGTTCGCGGAAGTCGCTGCGTCCGTCGTGGCGTCCGTCGTGACGCGCGTCATTCCGCAAATAATCCTGCCGGTAATCGGCGCGCAGATCGCGCGTCGTCTCGCGTTGCCAGCGCGGCGGTGGCGGAATGTAGCCGCTCTCACGTTGCACGCGCAGCTTCACTCGCGCGCCGGCTTCGTCGAGGATGTCAATCGCCTTGTCGGGCAGGAAACGGTCGGGCAGGTAGCGGTTCGATTGATAGACGGCGGCTTCGATGGCGTCATCGAGATAGTGCACGTTGTGGAAAGACTCGTAACGATCCTTGATGCCGTTCAGCACGTGCAGCGCTTCGGCTTCGTCGGGCGGCGCGACTTTGACGGCCTGGAAACGGCGCTCCAGCGAGCGGTCGCGTTCGATGGATTTGCGGTACTCGGCGGGCGTGGTCGCGCCTATGCATTGAATCTCGCCGCGCGACAGGGCCGGTTTCAAAATGTTGGCGGCGTCCAGACTGCCTTCCGCCGAACCGGCACCGACCAGCGTGTGCACTTCGTCAATGAAAACGATGTACTGCGGATTCTCGATCAACTCGCGCATGATGGTTTTCATGCGCTCTTCAAACTGGCCGCGATACTTGGTGCCCGCGACGATCAGGCTCAGGTCGAGGGCCAGCACGCGCTTGTCAATCAGGAACGACGGCACTTCGCAGGCGATGATGCGTTGGGCGAGGCCCTCGACAATCGCGGTCTTGCCGACGCCGGGTTCGCCGATCAGCACGGGATTGTTTTTGGTGCGGCGGCAGAGGATTTCGATGACGCGCTCGACTTCATTGTCGCGGCCAACCAACGGGTCGAGCTTGCCTTCGAGCGCCGCTTCCGTGAGGTCGCGGCTGAATTCAAACAGATGCGGTGAATCTTTCTTGTTGTGCGCGCCGCGTTCCAGGTTGGCCTGGCGCATCAGTTCGTTGCGAATGTCAGACAGGCGCAGGCCGCGTTCATACAGGATTTCAGCGGCGACGGAATTCTCTTCGCGCAACAAACCCAACAGCAGATGTTCGGTGCCGATGTGGCGATGGCCCAAGCGTTCGGATTCTTCGGCGGCATAGGCCAGCACGTGCTTGGCCTCGGTCGCCAGCAGCAATTCGGCCTGCGTCGGCAGGCGTTCGCGCAAGACGGAGCGGTCTTCGATCTCGCGGCGGATGGATTCAAAATTGACGTGGGAACGGTGAAAGAAACGGTGGGTCAGCGTCTTGTCTTCGCGCACCAGGCCCAGCAACAAGTGCTCGGCTTCGATCTGCGTCGCGCCGAACTGGCTGGCTTCATAGCGCGCGAAGAAAACGACGCGGCGGGCTTTTTCGGTATATCGCTCGAACAT
>JAYUCP010000697.1:0-2874 GCA_043740245.1 Acidobacteriota bacterium
ACCGCACGATGGGGCCGTATGGCTGGTCGTACTGGGCGCTCTTGTTGTGCAACTTCCTGGTGCCGCAGTTGCTGTGGTCGAAGAAATTCCGCGACAACACGACGGTGATTTTCGTGATCTGCATGTTCGTCAACGTGGGCATGTGGCTGGAGCGTTTCGTCATCATCGTGACCAGCTTGAACCGCGACTTCCTGCCGGCGGCGTGGCGCATGTATTACCCGACGCCGTTCGATTTCACGATGTTCTTTGGCACCATCGGCTTCTTCCTGACGCTGATGTTCCTGTTCATCCGCTTCGTGCCGATCATTCCGATCTTCGAGATGAAGGCGCTGCTGCCCGAAACCAAAGTGGACGAACACAAGGTCGCCGAGAAACAGAAGCAGATTGGTGGCGGCGCCGTACCGTCACCCTCGTATGGAGATTGATAAAGCAGTAGTCGGTAGTCAGTAGTCAGTAGCCGGTTCAACCCGCCGCCGACTACCGACTACCGACTACCGACTACCGACTACTGGCTATGACTAAACCAGAAGAAAAAGGCATCTATGGCGTGATGGCCGAATTCGATGATCCGAATTCAGCTGTCGCTGCCGCGCGCGAGACTTATGCGGCCGGGTACCGTCACATCAACGCTTACTCGCCCTATCCGGTCGAAGAGTTGTCCGAAGCGATTGGTTTCCACAAAAACTGGGTTGCGCCGGTCGTGTTTGTGAGCGGACTGATGGGGGCGCTGGGCGGGTTTGCGATGATTTATTGGATGACGGCGATTGATTATCCGCTCAACGTGGGCGGGCGTCCGTTGCTGAGTTTGCCGGTCTGGATTCCGATTATGTTCGAGTGCACGGTGCTCCTGGCTTCGGTCGGCGCGTTGATTGGAATGCTGGCGATGAACAAGCTGCCGCAGCCCTATCATCCGGTCTTCAATGTGCCGAGCTTCAACCGCGCCTCGACGGATCGGTTTTTTCTGTGCGTCAAAGCGGACGATCCGAAATACAACCACGACGGGACGCGCGCGTTTCTCGCCAGCCTGGGCGCAAGGGAGGTTAGCGATGTTCGAAGCTGAGAAATCAAAAGGCAAAAAGCAAAAAGCAAAAGGCAAAAATGCTTTGCCTTGCACCGCCATTTGCCCGGAACCGTGCGGCAACACGAAGCGCAAGTCATTTTTGATTTTTGCCTTTTGCCTTTTGCCTTTTGCTTTAACCGCCTGCCGACAGGACATGCACGACAACCCGAAATACAAGCCGTACCGCGATGGCGGTATGCGCGAGTATCCGGCGGGTGTGGTGGCGCGCGGTTCGTTGGCCGCCAATCCGGCCGCGCCGCCATCGGCGATGGGCAATGCGCAACAAGTCCAAACCGTCAACGCGGTGATTGCGGGCGATCCGAACACCGCGCCCACGCCGACGGTGATTCCCAAAGGCGAAGACGCGTTCCCCTTCAAGGTCACGCAGGAAATCCTGGATCGCGGCGAAGAGCGTTTTAACATCAACTGCTCGCATTGCCACGGCAAGCTGGGCCGGGGCGACGGCATGATCGCGCTGCGCGGTTTCAAAAAGCCGCCGAGCTATCACGATGACCGCTTGCGTCAGGCACCCGCGAGTTATTTTTACGACGTGATGACCAACGGCTTCGGGGCGATGCCGGATTACGCCGGGCAGGTCACGCCGGAAGACCGCTGGAAAATTGCGGCCTACATTCGCGTGTTGCAATTGAGCCAGCGCGCCGATTTCAACGCGCTGCCCGAAGCTGACAAAGCGAAGGTGCGCGAGGCCGCGACAAAGAAGCCGGCGGAAACGCAACACGGCGGCGCGGCGCAACACAGTGAAGCTGCCAAGCCAGCGGAACACGCACGTTAGTTTGAAAAAAAATGCCGCTTCCGCCGCGTAGCGGCAGGGTGAATTTAGCCCGGCCTTTCAAGGCCGGGAAAGGCGGAGAGAGTAGCCTAAGTCGCGTAGCGACGGTTGAACCTTTCCCGCCAATGTTCGCAGGTTTCAATCGTCGCTACGCGACTCGATGGATTGTCGGCATGGCATTCCCGGCCTTGAAAGACCGGGCTAAACTCAAACGCCGCTAACGCGGCTAAGTATCGGAACCTAAAGAATGAAAGCGAATTACGCGCCTCCGGCAGAACTCGGAGGAATTCAAACCAAAGCACTGATCGTCGGCCTGCTCGGCTTGCTCATCGGCATCGGCGGCGCGGTGGCTACGAGCGGCAAGGAATTGGCGCTGCAAGCTTACCTGGTCTCCTACATCTTCTGGGTCGGCATTTCGCTGGGCTGTTTGGGGCTGCTGATGGTGCAATACCTGGGCGGCGGCGGCTGGGGCCTGGTGATTCGCCGCATTCTGGAATCGGGCGCGAGCACGCTCTGGCTGATGCTGGCCGGGTTCCTGGTGGTGATTTACGGGATGCTCAACGGTGGGCTGTATGAATGGGCGCATCCGACCGGGCATATGGCTGAGTTGATGAGCAGCAAGCTCTGGGCCTTCAAGGCGAAATGGTTGACGCCGACCAACTTCATTCTGCGCGGATTGATTTATTTTGGTGTTTGGCTTTTGTTGGCGACGAAGCTGCGCAGCAATTCGCATAAGCAGGACGCGACCGGCGACCGCGCCTACCTGCAAAGCTCGCAGGATTGGAGCGGCCCTGGCTTCCTGGCGTTTGCGCTGGCGCTGACCTTCGCGGCGATTGACTGGGTAATGTCGCTGGATGCCGAGTGGTACTCGACGATTTTCGGAATGTTGATGCTGGCCGGTTGGGGCGTGGCGACGATTGCGCTGATCATCTGGATTTGCGTGACGCTCGCCAAGCGCGATGGTTTGGAGCACGTTTACCAACCGAAGCTCTTTCACGATCTGGGCAAACTGCAATTGGCGCTG
>JAYUCP010000698.1:0-7000 GCA_043740245.1 Acidobacteriota bacterium
CTTCTTGCTGTTCGACGATTCGTTCTTGAGCCCGGGGATCAACGGCTGGTGGTCGCGGCGGACGCAGCGTTTCTTTGTGGATTTGTGGGGCGACGCGTGGATTGCGTGGACGGTTTACGGCCTGTCGGCGCTGGGCGCAGTCGTGCTGGCGGCGCGCAAACGCTGGACGGCGTTGGGCTGGTTGCTGGCGGCCTTTGTGCCGTATTTGATTTTCACGTTCCTGCTCAACAATCCGATGCAGACGGTGTTTTATGCCATGCCGTTTCAGCCGCTGTTTGCGGGGTTGATGGCCGCCGGACTGGTGCTGCTATCCGAACGCGTCTTTGCGCCGACACGCTTTCCGCGCTTGCAATACGCGGGTGTAGCGCTGGCAATTGGCTTGACGCTGGGCCTCGGTGAATGGGCGTGGTGGCCCGTCAAAATGCTTCATCGTGAGCCGAGCCCTGTTTACCGCGCGATTACGGATTTGCGCGCGCGGCTCGCTCCGCAACACGATGAGTTGCGCAACGAAATCCTCTATGACCCGCACGTCGGCTTCCTCATGCCTGAATACAAAACGCAGACGCAGGAAACGGTCACGCTGCCCGAACCCAACCTGCTCAATCCGGCTTATCAAACCGGGCGCACGTTTGCGTTGACGCAAGGGCCGCTGCCCTTTGGCAACAGCGCGCTTTATCAATGGAGCGCCGCGCGCGGACGCAAGCGCGTCACAAAGATGAGCCTTGAGCGCTACCTGAAACTTTACCTGACCGAGATCACGGCGTTCTGGCAAACGAACTATCTGGATGGCTGGTACGGCGTCGAAAACGATGGCGCGAATTTCTGGCGTTGGATGGGGCGGCGCGCGCAGGTCGCGCTGTTTAACGAAGCGGCGCAGATGCAATTGTCTGTGCGCGGCGACATCGTCGCCTTGCGCGACGGCACGCATCCGACGCTGACGCTGCGGCTGGATGGCCGCGAAGTTGCGCGCTTCACGCCGCCGCACGAGGCCTTTGAGCAAACCTTGAGCGTGCCCACCGAGGCGGGCCGTTTCTGGTCTGTGCTGACGCTCGAAGTTGACCCCATCGTCACGCCGAAGGGCCTGGGCCTGAGCAACGATGAACGCGAATTGGGCCTGCGTTGTTACGAAGTCAAATGGACGCCGCTGCCGCAAGCGCAACGGCAGCCGCTCACGGCCAATCAGTTTGTGGGCGCGGGCTGGGACGAGATCGAAGCGGATGGCGGCCTCTATTGGCGTTGGATGGCGGAGCGCGGCGTCATCAAGCTGCCGCCCTTGGCGAGCGACGGCAAACTCGAATTGGAAATTCGCGCTGCCGAACGATCCGACGGCCGGCCCGTCAAGCTAACCATCGCCGTCGCGGGGCAAGTGTTGGAAAGCTTCATCCCCGCGCCGGGCCGTGTGCACAAGACCTATCGCGTGCCGCTGTCATTGCACCAAAACCGCGCCAGCGCATTGGTGTTCACCACCGACCAGATCGTGGAAAAAGACGGACGGCGCTTCGGCATGCAGGCGTTTCGCATCAACTGGAAACCGGATGATGGGAAGAGGGAGCCGCAATAAGTCATGACTTACGCAAAAGCACAGACAAACGCGGCACAAGTGCATGGAGTTCAGGCTTCAGCCTGTCTTGGAGATCACGAACACAGGCTGAAGCCTGAACTCCATGCGCTTGCGCCATGCGCTTTTGCGTAGTCCTGTAAGTGAACGGGCATCATCAGGGGACACGCCCACGTGCGGCAGGCGGCGCTCCGGTGGCGGATGTGGCTTCTTCCCAAATCAACTTCGTCAGCGAAAAACTCAGCGCGCGGTCATCGCGGCTGTTGGGATTAGCCTGACTCGGCTTGACGGTCTGGTCGGCTACCAAGCGCAATTCCGACCATTCGTTGTTGCCCTGTTGCGCGGGTGTCACCAGATATTCGCGTCCGACAATGCGGTCGGGCGCGGCGAACTCTTCGAGCAGCGCGCCGTTGAGCAGCAGTTTGAAAACCGTCGGACGCTTAAAGGCATCCGGCACCTGGCCGGCCACGCGCAAGCGCATGGGCTGTCCCGTGTTGAGCAAGCGCACGACGCCCATGCCGTCCATCCATTGCCAGCGCTGATCGCCCAGCCCTTCCCAACCGTGAAAGCCGCTCAGGAATTCGGCGCGCGGCGGCGACTTGTCCAACGGCTCGATTTGCCAGAGCCGGTATTGCGACAGGTGGCCCACTTCCGTCCAATGGCCCAGCACGTGAGCTTGCGCCTGCTCGAACTCGTAATCCATCAGCAGCGCGTAAAAGCGCGCGCCCCGCGCCAGCACCTGCCGATAAAGCGCCGGCCACGCGCCGGGCCGGATTTGTTCCCAACGAAATACGGAGCGCCCGGTGTAAAAACGCAGCGCCCCGCTCATCTGCATCGAAACCAGCAACGCCTCGCCCGGCGCTTGCGCGTCGGCCCAGCGGCAGGCCTCTGCATTGAGGTTCTGATCGCGCGCGTAAACGAAAAATTGATTCTGCGAATAGAAGCGCAGCATCACGCCGCATGTCACGGCGAATAGCACGACTGCCAACGCCCAGCCCGCGCGCCGCCGTGGCGCCCCCCAATTCGCCAGCGCGCCGTGCAGCGCCAGCAACGCCCCTAGCAACAAGCCCGGCAAGCCCGGCAACAAGAAGCGCGTATCGCCCCACGCTTCGTAAATGTCATAACAAGAATAGAAGCACAGATACGCGCCAAACCAGGCCAGCAGCAAGGCGCGGTTGCGCCACGCCGTCCCGCGCGCCGCGCTCACGCCCAGCCAGGCCAGCAACGGCAGCGGGCTGACGGAAATTGCCAGCCAATAGGCGTAATAACGCAGCCGCTTGCCAAAACCCGCGAACATCAGCGCGTTGTCCAACTGAATCACGCCGTAACCGGTGCGCAAGGGATGTCCGTAAGCGGTCAGGTTGTACGCGCAAAAGACCGCGCCCAACGGCGCGCCGCCCAATCCGAAGCGCAACCACGCCTGCCACGTGAACGGCAGACAAAAAGCCAGCGGCGCCAGCAGCAACACATTCGTCGGACGCACCAGCACGGCCATGCCAAACGCCGCGCCCGTCAACCAAGACCAGTGCATTTGCCGCCGCGCGCGCAAGCCCGCCCAGACTGCGGCCAGCGCCCAGAACATCGCCGCGGCATCGCTCATCGGTTGCGTGGACATGTGGATGACGGTTGCATTGAACGCCAACAGCACCACGCCCGCGCCCGCCCACAAGCGCGGCAAGCCCAGTTCAAGGCCGATCAAAAACATCAGCGGCAGGCTCAACGCCGCCAACAGCGGATTCACCAGATACGGCCCCCATTGCCAGCCCGCCAGCAGCGCCGCCGTCGCCAGATGCAAGGGAAAGCCCACCGGATAAAACGGCGTTTGCACCACCGCTTCGCCCGGCCTGCGCACGGTGAGATAGGCCAGCGGACAAAACACATCCGCGTCATCCGCCGTTAGGCCGAAGCGTTCCAATTCTTTCACGGGACGTTTGAGCGGCCCGTGCAACAGCGTGCGCGCGATGTTGCCATAGCCCGAACTGTCAGAGCCGCCCACCGCAAACGACGAGCCTTGCACGAGCCAGCCGAAATAGCCGGTCAGCAGCGCCAGCAGCACGAGGGAGCGCAATGCGGTACGGGGAGCGTTAGCGACCTGGTTCCGCAGCTTTCGTCCAAGGCGGGAAATCAGGTCGCCACCGCTATCGCCCCAGCCCCTGCGTCCGCCAATCGCACCCAGCAACAAGAGCAACACGCCCAACCCCGCCAGCCGCGCGCCTTGGTTAAAGCTCGGCGAACGGAAGACGAATTCGACGCGGTGTTCGCCCGCCGGAACGCTCAAGCCGCGCAGCGCGTAATTGACGCGCTCCACCGGCACGCGCCGCCCGTCAATGAACGCGTCCCAGCCGCGATAATAAATTTCGCTCAGCACCAGAAAGCCCGCTTGGGCATTGCGCGTCTGCAATTCCAGGCGCTGCGGTTCGTAGCGCGCGAGCTTCACCTCCGCGCCCGCCGGGTCGCCGGGTGGCGGCAAATCAATCGTCTCTTTGCCGTAAAGCTCTTTTTCAAAGAGCGCCACTTGGCGCGGGTCAAACGCCGAACCGTCGTTGAGCTTGCCGGTCTTGATCGCCTTCAAGACTTCGGCGGTCGTGGACATGCGCAACTGGCGCGCGAACCAGGCGCGCGGCAGGAACTGTTTGTTCTCGAAGACCGTCACCGTGCCGAAAGTTTGCAACGGCTGCCAGCGTTCAGCCGGGATGTTCAGCACGTCTAGCGCGTAGGAATTTTTGGTCTCGCCATCAAACACCGCGGCGCGCGAAATGGTGATGTCGGCCTCGCCAGCCAGATAGGTCAGTTCAATGCGCTCGATTTCGGCGCGGTCGAATTTGACGCGCGCCAGGTAACGATGCCCTTCGTAGCCGTCTTCGGGCCAGCTCTCGGCGACCGTGGCCCGCGTGTGTTTGATGACGGCCTTCACGTCGGCGCGGTCATAGGCCCATTCGGCGGTGTCGCGGCCCGCTTGCAACTCGCGTTCGATGACGCGGCCGTCGGTGGTGAAGAGCTTGATGCCCACGACCGGCGTGCCGGTGGTGAGTTGCGGCGAACTGCCCATCGCCGAGATCAGCGCCAATTCCGTCACCGTCGCGCGTTTGTTGAAGGTCGTGCGCACGCCGGGTTTGAGTTGCAGCGTGCTCGGCTCACCGTTGAAGCGGATGCCTTCATACGTCACGGTGTCTTTCGAGGCTTGTTCGCAGAGCAGGTATTTGACGTTGAGCAGATCGTAGCCGCGATGTTCGGGATTGAAGGCCGTGATGTCTTCGACCCAGCCTTCCAGCGTCATCTGGCCGGCGATGTCGGTCGTGCGCGTGAGGCGCAGCGGGTCGTAACCGTTGACGCTCTGCAAGCCGCGCACAATCGAGACGTTGGGAAAGTCCAGCATCTCATAGCCGTCTTTGAAAGGCTGCGGCGATTGGCTCAGGATGCGGAAGGCGTTCAAATCCTTCTCGCGCTCTTTGATGAATTTGACCGACGGCGCATCGGCCAGCCGTTCGCGCATATTGAAGCTGGGCAAGCGCCACTCATACGAAAAGCCATACGACATCGCGTCCAACAGCACGAGCGCGACGATGGCAACTGAGAGCAAGGCGTTTTGCTTGCGCGCATACGCCAGCAGCGCCAGCACGCCCAGCGCGAAGAAGATCACCGGATAGTAAATGTCGGGATTGGAGAACGAGCCGGCCTCGGGCGGCAGCGGCAATTCCATCACCAGCCGTTTGTCGAAGAAGCAATAGATCACGACTGCGACCGCGACGATGCCGCCGAGCAGCGCCGCGCTCAGGCCCGCCAGCCGCCAACGCGCGCGCGCTTCCAATTGCGTGAGCACCGTCACACCGAACCCCGCCAGCAGCCCCAGCGCCAAATTGAACTCCAGCAGATGCCGCCCCGGCGCGCGAAACAGGTTATAGACTGGGATGCCATGCAAAATGTGATTCAGGCCGAAGGGCAGGTTGTCGCCCATTGCCAAGCCCACCGCGGCGATTGCCCACGCCAGCCAGAACCATTGCAACGCGCTTTTGCGCCGCAGACAAATCGTCACCAGCGCGAACAGCCACGTCAGCATCCCCGCGTAACCCGCCGTCTCGGTCGGATTCCAGCGGCCCCAATACGGCACTTTATATGGGTCGAGCGCTGCGCCGCCGAAATAGTAAGGGAAGAAAAAGCCCAGGATTTGCCGGGGCGGCAGCGAGAATTGCGAGAAGTATTCGTAGGTGATCGCCGCGCGTTCGCTGAAATGCAGCATCTCGCGTTCGGGCAGCAATTGAATCGCCGACAGCAAACCGCCGCACCCGCACATCGCCGCCAGACTGAGGATGAACCGGCCCCGCGTCTCTTGCGCCTCGCGCAGCGTCAGCGTGAACAGCGTATACGCGCCCGCCGCGATGATCGTGTAACAGGTCATCTGCGGTTCGCCCGCGAAAAGCTGTAACGCGATAAATGCCGCGCCCAACGCTATCCAACGCCAACGCGCCTGCCGGTAAAGCTCTTCAATCGCCAGCAAAACCCAAGGCAGCCAGGCCGCCGCCGCGATGCGGTTCGTGTGGCCCAGATGCGCGACCAGATAGCCGCCGAAAGCAAACGCCAGCGCCGCCACCAGTGCGCCCAGCCGCGTCTGGCCGATGCGCCGCGCGTATAGGTACGCGCCGAGCAGCGCCAGATGATAGGTCGTGATGACCATCAGATTCATCGCTGCCTGCGGCGAAAAGACGGCGAAGAACCACGTCGGCGGATAAAGCGCGCCCGGTTGAATGCTCGCCAACAGCGGCATCCCGGCAAAGATGTACGGATTCCAGAGCGGCAGCCATCCCTGCCGCAACATCTGCCCGATCAGCACACGAATGCCGAAGATTTGCGACCAGCCGTCGCCCGGCGCGAGCGTGACCTGGCCCAAGACCGCCGGATAAAAATAAATCAGCGGGGCAAGGATGATGACGGCGGCGCTCAACCAGCGCGGCCAGGCTTCAGAGAGTTTGCCGACAGGTTCTGGCGGCGCGTTGGACATAGGTGTCATAGCAACTCGACGAGGGGGAAGAGGTGCGGTCGTTTCGGATGTATTGATGAATGCGAGGGCGCGATTCTAGTGGGCGGGTTGGGCGATGTCTAGCAATGCGACGGCGGGCACGAGTAGCGCAAACTGTCTGGTTTGCGCGGCGTCATCGGCAGAGCGATGAAGGTTGCGGTGACAATGAATTTTTTTGCAGGCGACGCCGCGCAAACTAAATCAAGCCAACCGAGTTTAGTACACACGAGTTCAATTGAGCGCGTCGGCGGCTAGCGTTCAGAGTACCGCCTTTAGGCGGCGTGGGCGCGCAGCGCCCTAATGACGCGCCTGCGGCGTGTGACCGCCTAAAGGCCAATGAGGTTGAATTAGGCCACGACCCGCTTGATATAGCGGTGGTAGCGCAATTTTCGCGAATGTTTGAGCTTCTTGCGCTCAAACTTGCGGCC
>JAYUCP010000699.1:0-6988 GCA_043740245.1 Acidobacteriota bacterium
CGCCTCAGCTTCGTTTTGCTCTTGATGATCTCCCATGCCGGACAACTTCTGCATCTGTTTCAACTCTTCAGGCGTAAGCTGAGGCAATCGCCTGATGAAGGAGACCAATCCCCAGATTGACTCAGGACTGTCCTCATCGCCCCAGGCCGGCATGCCCGTGAAGCGCACGCCGTTCGAGATGATGTAGTAAAGCTCGCCATCGGACAGTTGCTGTGTGTCCGCGTCAGTCATGGGCGGGGCTTTCGGATAGAGGTTGCGACCAATCGTAGTCTGGCCGCGTCCGTCAATGCCGTGACACATTGAGCAGTGCGCGACGAAATGCTCGCGCGCTTCGGCCAGACTTGCCTCCGTTTGTGGATGGGGATTCTTCAGCGATTCGGCATTGGCAGGCGTGGCGATGCGCCGCGCGTGGCGAGCGAAATAAGCTTCCAGTCGAGTAGGCTGTTCACGCGCGCTGAAACCGTGATTGCGAACAAAAACGACTCCGTAGGCGAGACCAGCCAAGATGAACAACAGAACGATGAGCAAGGCGATTCTTTTGCGACTCATAACTCCTCCTGTGAAGTAAGATCAGAAGACTTTTTTTTGTGCAAGCTTCAGCTTCCAGATAACAGTTCGTGATCGAGCTTTTTTATCGCAAAGGGGCAAAGGGTCGAAGGGTCAAAGCAGACAAACCAAATCAAGACTTGTTACCCCTTTGTCTCCCTTTGCTCCAAGGAGCGCAGTCCACGCCCCTGTTTTCGTCACAAGTTCTTCGAGTGCAGCAGGCCGTCGAGAAACCCCGCGATGCAGAAGAGCGAGAGCACGATGGCATCGTTGAAGAGATGCTGCTGGCTCATGCCGAGAAGCGTTCCGCCGGTCAGTTGCGTGATCCACGCGCCGACGAGCGCGAGAAACGCGAGCAAGCCACAAAACCGCCCGAGGTTAATTGCTATCTTTGTCATTGTCATGTCCTCCATTAAGGCCGCCGAAGCCGGGGTCAACGGCATTAGTTCCAGTATTCATTGCTCCCCCATTCCCGAACTCTTTCGAAGGGGCGAGTGTCTTAAGCTAGCCCCTTCGAAATCACCAGGGCAGGCGGCGGTGTCATTCTTCAGTCATCTTCTGCACGAGAATCTTACCGTCGTGCTTCATGCCTTCGACCGTGATCTTGAGGTGATCCTTCTTCTGGGTCTTGTCCAAGATCGCTTTAGCCAGTTGGTTCCCTTTGTCATCGAAGGGAGACCACTTCCCGTCGCTGAAGACGCCGTAGCCGCCCTTGACGCACTCCTCCATCAGCCCGCAGGCCTTGGTATGCTCGGCGGCGAATTTAGTCGCGGCTTTAGCACTATCTTTGACGTGATCCGCCGCGCACACCGTGTCTACCAGGTAGCCGGAAAGTTTCACCGGGTCGTGCGCCCAGACCACCAAAGTCATCAGCAAGAGCGCTGCGATCAGGCTCGTAAATACGCTTTTGTTCTTCATCTTTTATCTCCTTAAGGTTAGTAGAAAGTTGGTTGCCCAACTGCTTGTTTGCGGTTGTCGGTTGTTTAGTCTTTGTGCTGGTGCGGCGTTGGCGGCTTCTCGGTACGGCCGCTGCGGACTCTGGTCATCACCTCCTCATATTTATCTGGTGGAAGGATGCGCACGAGCGTCATCATCCCCATCATTGAAGCCGTCCAGCCGGGAGCGAGTCCCCACGTCTCCGGCTTTGCCACCTCTTCATCCATGACCATCATCATGTCCTGCGGGTAGCCGGGCACGCGCTTCCTCTCCTCTTCGGATTGTTTCTTGACCAGTATCATTCCGCACTTCGGGCACTTGCCGGGCTTGTCGGAGGTCACCTCAGGATGCATCGGGCAGGCGTAGATTTCGCCTTGTGTCGCGGGCTGTGTCTGGCCGACGAAGTTGGAGACGTTCTTCTCCGCAGTTGTCATGCCCATCCCGCGCCCAAAGCCGGGCCCCAGATCATCACTCAGAGCGTGCCCTTGCCGCACGACGCCCATGCCTTCCTCCATGCCTAACCCCGTTTGCGAGCCGTGTCCCAGCATCGCCATCGGCCCGACCATCGAGACCATCTGGTTCATCATGTGGTGCGGCAGATGGCAATGCAGCATCCAGTCGCCCGTATACTTGGCGACGAATTCGACATCGCGCGCCTGCGCCACGCCGACAAGCACCGTGTTGCCGGGATACCAGCCCGCTTCCGGGATGCGCCCGCCTTCGGTGCCGGTGACGTAAAACTGATGGCCGTGCAGATGCATCGGGTGATGATCCATGCCGAGATTGACAATCCGAATGCGCACGCGTTCGCCTTGCTTGATGATCAGCGGCGTTGTGGCAGGCGCAGCCTTGCCGTTCATCGTCAGCCAGTTGAATTCCATCGCCAGCGTGTTCGGTGTGTTGTTGTTGGGCAAGATCGCCCACTCCTGCAAGACAAAGCCAAAGTCTTTATCCACGCGCGGCGTGTGCGGCACTTTGGGATGGATGATGAACATTCCGATCATCCCCAGCATCTCCTGCATCGCGCCGTGCGAGTGATAGAAGAAGGTGCCATTTTGATGGAGCGTGAATTCGTAGGTGAACATCCCGCCCGGCTCGACCATCGGCTGGCTGATGTTCGGCGTGCCATCCATCGCAATCGGGATTTCCAGCCCGTGCCAATGAATGGTTGTGGCTTCGGGCAGTTTGTTGTGAAAGATGATCCGCACGCGGTCGCCTTCATTCACTTCGATGGTCGGGCCAGGAACGCTGCCGCTATAGCCCCAGGCATTGACCTTCCGCGCCGGCCCCATGTGCGAAGCTGGCAGGAATTCGCACTCGATCACCTCAGCCGACAGGTGAAAGACCTTGACGCCGTTCTCGACTGTGAAGGGGAGCTTGGCGAGGTCGGGCGTTTGCACCAGCACACGTGTCGCTTGCTGCGCCTGCTCGGCCAGCATCTTTTCGTGATCGTGTTCCGGCAGCGCGGGCTTGCCGGGCGCGGGCTTTTTCGCTTTGCTGTCCTTCGGCGGGGGCTTGGGCATTTGATGTTGCTCGTGCTGCGCCGCCGCCGTGCGGCCAGCCAGCCAACCAGCGCCCATGACAGTCGAGGCTTGCAAAAACTTTCTTCTCATCCAATTCATCTTTTCCATTTGTCTTACTCCTTTTCATAACCACTGCTGACAATTTACCGCGCTGCCGCGAGGCTCAACGCTGATCTTCCCGATTAGCCGGTCGATTAGCCGGATTGCCGCCTTCCATTGACATCCCGCCCGGCGCATCGAGCGCGCCATCGAGCAGCAGACCTTGCAGCAAGACCGCGTTCTGCCACGCGCTCACCAGCGCCTCGACGTAATCGGCGCGCACCTGAAAGAGCGTGCGCTGGGCGATCAGCACTTGCGGATAGGCTGCGGCCATCTGCCGGAAGCTTCCCAAGTACAACTCGTAGGAACGCTGCGCGCGCGGCATGATCTGCTGTTCATACTGCGTCGCCACGCGCAGCGCGTTCAGGTACGAACGGAAGGCCGCCGCCGCCCGCGCCCGCAACATCAATTCGACGCGGCGCACTTCGCGCTCGGCGATCTCCTGTTCGGCCGCCGCCGCCGCGATGCCGCCCTGATTGCGATTGAAGAGCGGAATGCGGAGGCCGACTTCGAGCGAGCCTTCCGGGCCGGTCTTCTGTCCGGGGCGCGCGTTGCGCGAGTCCAGCCGTTCCGTGCTGTAACCGAAGCCGCCGCGCACGAAAAGGTCAGGCACCGGCTCGACCTTCGCGCGCGTGAGCGTAGCCTTCGCCCGTTCGACTCCGGCTTGTGCGCGTTTAAGCTCCGGGCTTTCACCCAAAAGTTTCGCCAGCAGCGTCTCCTGCTCGAGCACCGGCAGCCCGCTTTCCAGTGTGCCGGCGAGCCGCGCCGGTTTGAGGAAGGGATTGCCGGCGACCGCGCCCAGTTGCTGCCAGACTTGCTCGCGCTCGTTTTCCGCAATGACCAGGTCGAGCTGCGCCCGTTCCGCCTCGATCTGGATCTGAAACGCATCAGGCCGATCCGCTTGGCCGACGTTGTAAAGCTCGCCGGTGATGGCAACGGCTTCACGCGCGAGTTTGGCAAGCTGGCCGCGCACCTCGACGAGTTGCTGCGCGCCGAGCGCCTGATAGAAAAGTATGCGCACCGCATTCAGAATGCGCTGCTTCTGCGCGACTGCCGACTGTTCGGTCTGAACTTTTTCCTGCGCAAAGATGGCGCGGCTCTTGCTGAGCTTGCCGCCGAGCGGGATGGTTTGCTCGATGAAAAACCCATGCTCGCTCTTCTCGCTGAAAGCGCGCGGGGCCAGTTCCGACCCGGCATAGCCCATGATCGGATTCGGGAAAAGACCGGCCTGCACGCGCCGCCCTTCAGCCGCGCGGATGGCGGCTTCGGCCTGTGCAAACGTCGGGTTGGACTCCAGCGCCATCTTTTCGAGGTCTTCGAGCCGCATTACCGGAGCGCCGGGAATCTGTTGCGAGCGATCTCCTGGCAGGGCGGAGGTCGCCGTTGACGTTTCGCCGCTGGGTTGATGATGTTCGTGCGTCGCGGGCTGCGGCTGAGCCTGCGCCACCAGTTGGGTTGCGGAGACAGTCGGGTAAAAACTGAAGGCCCACGTTGCCGCAACCGCTGCGATAGAAAGCAGCGCGGCAATCTTCCTGTTCTTCATTGTTGAACTCCCTTTTGATTCGTTGCCGGTTGCAGTGCGAACTGCGCCGCAATGCAAATCGAGACTCCTTGCCGCAGTGTCGAGCAGACGGACTACGGCATTGATCGGCGTGGCAATCGGGAAAGGGAATTAAATTCTGAGATTGAGTTGGAAACCGCTATCCGGCGGCGAGTGCGGGCGGAAGGAATGTCGCAGAGCCAGTCGAGGCGGCAGCGCATCTTCAACGCAATGCCGCAACGGGGAGCAATCAACGACCGCCTGCTTGACGTTCGATGAAGGATTGGATTGGGAAAGCTCGAAGGTCGGCTGATTGGCTTTGTCGCAAGCGCAAGCCTTCTGCGAGGCGGTAGCCGCGCTGAATCCGGCTGACGGCTTATTAGCGTGGCCGTGATGCGCGTTGTTTGCCTGAACCTGATGTTCGTCTTTATCTTTTGCCTGTTCAGGCTGCGTTGGCTCGGACTTTATATGGCAATGTTTTTTGGCTGCGGGTTTGGACGACGATTCGTGATTGGCCGAATGCCCGCCGTGCGAATGTTCAGGAGACGAAGCCTGCGCGGCCGGCACAGCATTGACGCTGGCGCAGCAGACTGCTCCGCACAGCCCGAAAGTGAAGAACATCTGGGCCGCCAGCAGAGTCGCAATTGTTATTCGGATCGTTCGCACGGCAGGCATTTAAGCATCCGAATCGGTGTTTTTCAAGGCACGCCCCAAACGCTCACTGACTCACCAGATAGTTCCGCATCATCCCGGCGTCTTCGTGTTCCAGGTTGTGGCAGCGCCATCAATGATGCTTGTAGTAGCCAGCGCCTTTGATGTCATTCCACGCATTGGTCTGATGACAGCGATAGCACTGGTTGACTTGAACGTCTCCGCAACACGGGTTGCCTGGGCTATTCGCTTTGCCGGCAACCGTCTTGTCAACCATTTCAAAGTGCATCATATAGTGGCTCGGCGGCGCCTGGTGGCATTGCGCGCAATTCGTCGAACGCGGCGAAGGGTGCTGGAACGCGGCGATGGTCCACTGCGCCGTCTCATGGCACTGCGCGCAATCCTGCCCGAAGAGTTTCTTGTGCCTGTCCTGGTTCGCGTGGCAACTCGCGCAGTCCAGGATCATCTCTTCGGGAGTGATGAACGGGTGGCCTGTCTCCGGCCCTTCGCGCGCGCCGTGTTGCTTGATCCAGCCGACCAACTTGTCGTGCACCTGTCTTCGCTCGCTGTCGGCAGTGTCTTTGCTCAACTCGTGCAGTCCGAACCGCGCCAGCGCCAGGTGATCCATTTTCGTTGGCCGCCGATTTACGCCCTGATGCTCGATGTGGCATTGGCTGCAAGTCTGGATGTGGGCGTGAAACGCGGTCGGCTGGCGTTGCAACAAAGCCTCATTGTTCGCATGGCAGACGGCGCAATTGACAGCCTCTACGCCTTTGAGCGGCGTGTGGCAGGCGGCGCAGTTGTTTTCCAAAGATGCGTGCGAGGCGGAGAGCGGGCCGGGGCTGGCCTGCCGCCGCCAGGTCGCAGCCTGCAACGCTCCTCGCTGATGCAGAACGCCTCCCAGCACAGCGGCAGCGATCAAGACGATGATGATCATCCATTTTTTCATCCGAGCCACCTCATAAAATATCGTCCAACCACTCTGATCGGCATGAACAGGCTGCTGACGATAATGCACTCGCGTTCTTTCATAACTCATTCCTCAAAGAATCTTCTTTCGTGAGGGAGGGGCGCGGGCGGACAAAGCGCAGGAGGCTCAAGGCCATGAAACCGAGGAGGCCACAAACGACAAAGCCGACTTTAAGACCGAAAGCCTGCGCGAGGAGCCCGATGAGAAGCGGGCCGAGCATATCCCCTAGCTCTTTGAATGAGCCGGCCGCGCCGAGCGTGGCGGCCATTCGCCCCTCGTCAGCTAAGTTGCTCACCATGGCGTCAGTATTCGTCCACACGATGCCCACGCCGAGGCCGCCGATCACGGCAACGGCAACAAGCGTGGCGCCGGTGGTGAACGGCACGAGCAGCACGCCGAGGGCAGAGAGGAGAAGCCCGACGAAGATGACCTTTACTGGGTCCAGGCGGTCCGCCAGACGTCCGGCAAGCGGCTGAACCAGCAAGTAAGAAATCGTAACGGCGCCGACGATGAGGCCGTTTTGGAGTTGGTTATAGCCGAGCGAATGGACGTAGACCGGGAGAAAGCCGAAGAGGATGCCGACTAGAAACATGTTCAGCACGATGAGGCCATACCACGGCAAGAGATCGCGCTCGCGAAAGGCCGCCGCGAACTGTTTAAGGGAGAAGTCGTCGTCATCGTCGAGTTCAGCCTTGCTCTCCGGGTCCGGCAGAGTTAAGGACA
>JAYUCP010000700.1:0-41612 GCA_043740245.1 Acidobacteriota bacterium
CGGTAGCGACCTGGTGCTTCTGAGTAGCGCACAATCGGAAGCACCAGGTCGCTACCGCTCCCCGTACCGCATCTGTTCGCAATACCAATATGAACGCAAACAATTTTGATGTAATCGTAATGGGCGGCGGCCCGGCCGGCAGCACCGTCGCCAGCCTGCTCGCCCGCGAAGGCCGCTCGGTCGTGCTCTTCGAGAAAGAACAATTCCCGCGTCACCACATCGGCGAATCGCTGATGACCGATACCTTCTGGACTTTTCAACGCATGGGGCTGTTGGAGAAACTCAAAGCCAGCCCGTTCACGCGCAAATACAGCGTGTCCTTCGCCAACCCGGCGGGCAAGGAATCGCGGCCCTTCTATTTCTTTGAAGCCAACCACCACGAGAGCGCCGTGACCTGGCAAGTCACACGCGCCGTGTTCGATCAAATGCTGATCGAACACGCGGCGGAACAGGGCGCGGTCGTTCATCAGCAAACGCCCGTCAAACAAGTCCTCTTTGAAGGCGAGCGCGCCGTGGGCGTCGAAGTGCTGCTGGACGGCGCGCCGCAACAGTTCCACGCCAAAGTCGTGATTGACGCAACGGGCCAGAGCGCCATGCTCTCGAACAAATTCCGCTGGCGGCAACGCGACCCCAAACTCAAAAAGGCGGTGCTGTATTCGTATTTCAAAGGCGCGCAGCGCGAGCCTGATCTCAACGGCGGCGCGACGCTGGTGTTGCGCACCGAACTCGGCAGCAACGGCTGGTTCTGGTACATCCCGCTCGAAAACGACATCACCAGCGTCGGCGTCGTGGCCGATCCCGCGTACCTGGTGAAAGGGCGCGGGCAGGATTTGGCAAAAATCTTCAATGAAGAAGTCGAGAAGTGCGAACCTTGCCGCCGCCGCGTCGAAGGGGCCGAACGCGTAGACAAAATCTATTCGATCCTCGATTACTCCTATCGCTCAAAACACAATGCCGGCGCGGGTTTCATCCTGATCGGCGATGCTTATGGCTTCCTCGATCCGATCTATTCGTCAGGCGTGTTGCTCGCGCTGAAGATGGCGGAATTGGCGGCGGATGCGATTCACGACGCGTTCAAGCACGACGATTTCTCGGCGGCGCGGCTGGGCCAGTTTCAAGAAAAGCTCGACAAGGGTATTGAGTCTATGCGCAAGCTCGTCTATGCCTTTTACAACGAAGGCTTCAGCTTCTCGCAATTCCTCAAGAAGTATCCCGCCGAGCGCGTCAACGTCATCAGCCTGCTGATCGGCGATGTGTTCAAAGAAGGCGTAGATAACGTTTACGGCCCGATGTCCGACTTCGCTGAAATCCCGCCGACGTTGTGGGAACAGCTTGCGCAAACCGTGGACGCGGGCGAGGCCGCGCGCGCCGCTCAATCCACCGAAGTGCTTTCGGCCAAGTACCAGTATTTCGACGACCGCGCCAAGGCGCATCAGCAAGCGGGAGATTAACCAAACTCTGCGCCAGCAGTTACGCCAGGTGCGCGAACGACCACAGCCAAAAAGTATGGAGTTCAGGCTTCAGCCTGTCTGCGTGATCTCGAACACAGGCTGAAGCCTGAACTCCATGCTTTTTGGCGAATGGCTTGAGATCAAATCAACAAGAATAAGCCTACGCTGCAATGTTCAGTTTCAAACTGCTGCTCGCCCAGATTGCCATCATCCTCAGCGCGGCGCGCCTGCTCGGCTGGCTGTTTCGCAAGCTGCATCAGCCGCGCGTCATCGGCGAAATGCTGGCAGGCATCCTGCTTGGGCCTTCGCTGCTGGGCTGGGCCGCACCGGATTTATCCGCCGCATTGTTTCCCGCGTCCAGCTTGCCGGCGCTCGGCGCGCTCAGCCAGCTTGGGCTGTTGCTGTTTATGTTCCTGATCGGGTTGGAACTGGATTTGAAACAAGTGCGTGAACTGGGGCGCGTGGCCATCGTCACCAGCCTCGCCAGCATTGTCATTCCTTTTGGCTTCGGCAGTTTGCTTGCCACCGCGCTTTATCCGCTCTTTGCTGAGCCACACATCAACCGCACGGCGTTCATCCTTTTTATCGGCACGGCCATCAGCATCACGGCCTTCCCGGTGCTGGCGCGCATTTTGGCTGAGCGCGATTTATTGCGCACCAGAGTCGGCGCGCTGGCGCTCACTTGCGCCGCCATCAACGACACGGCGGCCTGGTGCATGTTGGCAGGCATTGTTGCGTTGGTGCGCGCCTCTGACCTGACGTGGCCGCTCTGGCAAACGCTGCTCGCACTGACTGGGTTCGTTGTGTTTATGTTTGTCGTTGCCAAGCCGACCTTGCAACGGCTGGTTCCGCTCTATGCGTGGCGGCAAGAGCTATCGCACGACATCCTGGCCTTGATCTTTTTGACGGTGCTGCTCGCTGGCTGGGTGACAGAGGCGCTGGGCGTGCACGCCTTGTTCGGCGCCTTTCTGGCGGGCTTGGTGATGCCCAGAGATGCGGACATGTCGCAAGCATTGTGGCTGCGGATTGAAGCCTTGATCGTGGTGTTGCTGTTGCCGCTTTATTTTGCGTTGACGGGTCTGCGTTCGAGCGTCTTTCTGATCTCTGGCGCGCGCTGGCTCATTTGCGCTGTCATTATTGGCACCGCCATCGTGGGCAAGCTAGGCGGCTCGACGCTGGCCGCGCGCGTCAGCGGGCTGTCGTGGCGCGAGGCAACGGCTGTGGGCATCTTGCTCAACACACATGGCATGGTCGAATTGGTCATTCTCAACATCGGGCTTGATTTGGGGATCATCCCACCGGCGCTGTTTTCGATCATGGTGTTGATGGCGCTGGTGACGACGTTGATGGCTGCGCCACTGCTGAGTTTGGTCTATCGGGAACGGCCGACCAACCAGGCCCCGGTTTGAACCTGAACTGGCGCACCTGACGGGCAACTGCGCCCAAGCCTGCGTTGATAGTTGCCGTTTTCAGCCTGCCTATCATAAACTCGCGGAACATCGTCGCTCGATTCATCACGTTTGAGGATCATCATCAATGAAGCGAAGGAAATTGTTTTTCAGCTTTGCCGCACTGTGCCTGCTTTGCCTCGGCCCGGCCGCAACCAAGCCGTCAACCGCACAGCAAAGCTTTCCCGTCGAAGCCTGGAACAAGCCCTTCAAGCCGTTCCGCATCATCGGCAACATCCATTACGTCGGCACGAACAATCTGGCCTGTTATCTGCTGACCACGCCGCAAGGCCACATCCTGATTGACACGGCGCTGCAAGAATCCGCGCCCATCGTGCGGGCCAACATCGCGGCGCTCGGCTTCAAGCTGAAAGACATCAAGATCATCCTTTCCAGCCACGCGCACTTCGATCACGTAGCTGGGCACGCCGAGATGAAAGCGGCGACTGGCGCGCAGGTTTACGCGACTGCCGCCGATGCTGTGGTGCTAGAGAGCGGCGGCAAGCAAGGCTTCTTCCCGCTGACGCCCTACAAACCAGTCAAAGTTGATAAGGTGCTCAATGACGGTGAGGTGGTGCGATTGGGCAAGGTCGCCTTGACCGCGCATCTGACGCCCGGCCATACCGAAGGCAACACTACCTGGACGACGACGGTTGAAGACGGCGGCAAGCAATACAACGTCGTGTTCGTGGGCAGCATGTCCATCAACGACGGCGTGCACCTCGTCAATTTCCCCGCGTGGCCGGACATCGCGGCGGCTTATGCCAAATCGTTTCAGACCTTGAAAGCACTGCCTTGCGATGTGTTCCTGGGGCCGCACGCGCCGTTCTTTGCGCTGGAAGCAAAAGTGAAATTGCTGGACGCCAAGACCCGCACAAACCCGTTCATTGACCCGGCTGGTTATCAGAATTACATTGCCGGATATGAGAAGAGTTACCACGAGCAATTGCAAAAAGAACAAACCAGCCGATGACGAGCGGTGAAACTATGGCGACGAACTCAACTCCGGCGCGCACGGCAGCCTTTGGCCTGGGAGCCGCGCTGTGCGGACTGCTCAGCGCGTTTTTCGTTTTCTACACGGCGCGTTTGTTGTACGTGACGCGCGGGCTGACGGCGACGCGGGCCGGCGGACAAGGCGCATTTATCGGGGCCCTGGCGTTCCCTTTGCTCGCGCTGGTTTTTGGCTGGTGCGCGTGGCGTTGCATTCAGGCTGTCCGGTAAACCATTGGTCAACCAATGGCGTGCAAGAAAAAGAAATGTACCGTAGGTTGTCTAACCTGCGGAGCACTTGGGCAAAAGTACTTTGGCTGCCGCGACGGCTCTCAAGCCAGTGCTCCGCAGGTTAGACAACCTACGGTACGGCTTTTCATGAAATCCATTGTTCCAGGAGATCACTTGATGATTCGCAAACTGCATCCCACCCGCGCGGCCCTGCTCTTGCTCGCTGCGTGCATGGCCCTGCCGCTTTTCGCGCAACAAAACAAAGCGCGCAAACCCGCACCCGCTGACGTCGCACTCGCAAATTGGG
Organism: Acidobacteriota bacterium; assembly: GCA_043740245.1. Taxonomy (GTDB): domain Bacteria; phylum Acidobacteriota; class Blastocatellia; order RBC074; family RBC074; genus JACPYM01. The sequence continues at coordinate 4,428 of JAYUCP010000700.1, forward strand.
CGAACTGGCGCGGGCCATCCTTCAACGGTATGGCCGCCACTGACGCGCCCACGCAATGGAGCGACACACAAAACATCAAATGGAAAGCCGCGATCCCCGGACGCGGTCATTCGACGCCCGTCATCTGGGGCGACCGGATTTTCCTGACCACGGCGATTGCGGCCAAGCCTGAAGCTTTAGGCCCTGCGCCCGGCCCTCCGCCGCCTGGCAGTCCAGGTGGCGGACGCGGTTATCCCGGCGGCGGTGTTGGCGCTGGCGTAGAGCATCAATTCGTCGTCATGGCACTTGACCGCAAAACGGGCAAAGTGCTGTGGCAACATTCGCCAAAAACGGCTGCTCCGCACGAAGGCTATCATCGAATGTATGGCAGCTTCGCCTCCAATTCGCCGGTGACCGATGGCAAGAATGTCTGGGCTTTTTTCGGTTCGCGCGGGCTGTATTGTTACGACCTGAACGGCAAGCTGATTTGGGAAAAAGATTTCGGCGTGCAGATAAAGGTGCGCCTGCAATTCGGCGAAGCCGGCGCGCCCGCCTTGCACGGCAACACGCTGGTGCTGCTCTTTGATCACGAAGGCAAAGACGCTGGCGGTTCGTTTCTGGTGGCGCTCGACAAAACCACCGGCAAAGAACTCTGGCGCACCGCACGCGAAGAAGGCTCCGATTGGACATCGCCATTGATATACGAACACGCGGGCCGCGCTCAGGTCGTCGTCAGCGCCACCCGTAAAGTTCGCAACTACGACCTCGCCACCGGCAAGTTGCTTTGGGAATGCGGCGGTCTGGGCATCAACGTCATCCCGCAACCGGTCTATCACGACGGCGTCGTCTATGTGATGAGCGGTTACGTCAATCCCAAGCTGCTCGCCATCCGGCTGGGCAAAGAGGGCGACCTGACGGGCACCGAAGAGATCTTGTGGAATCAAACACGCGGCCTTTCATACACCGCTTCGCCCGTGTTGCACGAGGGCAAGCTTTACACGCTGACCGACAACGGCATGATCAGCGCCTTCAACGCCAAGACGGGCGAGCCGTACTATCATCAACAACGGCTGCCGAAGCCTTACAACTTCAAGGCCTCGCCCGTCGGCGCGAATGGCAAACTCTATCTGGCCAGCGAAGACGGCGATGTGATCGTGTTGAAGCTGGGCGAAAAATACGAAGTGCTGGCGACCAACACGCTGGCCGACCAGGTTTTCATCTCCTCCCCAATCATCGTTGACCGCGAACTGTTTCTGCGCAGCCAGAATCAGCTCTTCTGCATCAGCGAAACCAAACTCAAATAACACTGTGGAGGAATTATGCTGACCGAACTTCTGCTCAAACCGATCCGCAGTTGGATTTTTTCATTGCACGAAGAAACCCGCTTGTTGCGTGCCGAGACCGCCGGCCTGCGCCACGACATCACCGCCATGCGCAACGACGTGCGCGACGTGATGGAACTGCTCACCAAACTGATGGGCGAGTTGAAACAACTGAAAGAGCAATTGCCCTTCGACCACGACGCGGATCACGAAGAAGACGATTCACCGCAGTGGCAGATGTGAGCGCCTGGTGAACAAAGAGCGCTTGCTCCCCGCGGCAAGCGCTTCTGCATTCCAACCGTTTTACAGCATTTTCGACTTGGATGTTCAGCTTGAACCAACCACGGGGAGCACGGGGAGCACTGGGGAAGAACAAGGCCTGTCTTTCCCCTGTGCCCCCGTGTTCCCCGTGGTTGGTCAGCTCGAACACTCAAACCAAAACTGCTTTAACTAACACGGGAGACCACTCGTGAACTACCAAAAGACCGCCACCTTTTTTCTTGTCATACTGATGATCACCGCCTCAACATTCAACGCCGCTTCGCAAAACGCCGTCGGCGACCGCATCAACGCGCGCCAGGGCGGCACGCGCAGCGTCGTGCGCGCCCTCAACGGCATGGTTGCCACGAGCCAACCGCTCGCTTCCGCCGCCGGCTTGCGCATCTTGCAACAGGGCGGCAATGCGATTGACGCCGCCATCGCCGCCGCCGCCGTGCTGTGCGTAGTCGAACCGATGATGGTCAGCCCCGGCGGCGATCTGTTCGCCTTGCTGTGGGACGCCAACAAAAAAGAATTGAAAGCGCTCAACGCCAGCGGCCGTTCGCCCAAGGCGTTGAGCATTGACGCGCTGAAGCAACGCGGTTTCACGCGCATGCCGCAGCACGGCATACACAGCGTCACCGTGCCCGGCGCGGTGGACGGCTGGGCGACACTGCTCAAAAGCCACGGCACCATGACGCTGGCGCAAGTGCTGCAACCGGCAATTGAATATGCCGAGCGCGGCTACCCCGTTAGCGAGATCATCGCCACCGATTGGAAAGATGGGTTGCAACACAAAGGCAACGCCGATTTCGCCGCGACCTTTTTGCCGAACGGCAAAGCGCCGGTGGCGGGCGACATCTTCACCAACAAAAACTTGGCCGCGACTTTGCGGCTGATTGCCAAAGAAGGGCGCGATGTGATGTACAAAGGCGCGCTGGCCGACAAGCTGCTCAAGTTCGCGCAGGCGCAAGGCGGTTTGCATACGAAAGAAGACTTCGCCAATCACACGTCCAATTGGGTCGAGCCGATCAGCACGACCTATCGCGGCCACACGGTTTACGAATTGCCGCCTAACAATCAGGGCCTCGCAGCCTTGCAGATGCTCAACATTCTGGAAGGCTTCGATGTGAAGTCGCTCGGCCACAACACGGCGGCATACTTGCACCTGCTGGTCGAAGCGAAGAAGCTCGCCTTCATTGATCGCGCCAAACACATCGCCGATCCGGCGTTTTATCAAGCGCCGCTCGCACAGTTGTTGTCCAAAGATTACGCCGCCGAATTGCGCAAACGCATTGACCTGACGCACGTCGCCAGCGACAGCGACGGCGGCCCGCGCGGCGGTGAAGACACGGTTTATCTAACCGTCGTTGACAAAGACCGCAATGCCGTGTCGTTCATTCAATCCATCTTCTCGGCCTTCGGCTCCGGCCTGGTCGCGGGCGACACCGGCATCGTGCTGCACAATCGCGGCGGCGGCTTTTCATTCAACCCGCAATCGAACAATCGCCTCGAAGGCGGCAAGCGCCCCTTCCACACGCTGATACCCGGCATGGTTTTGAAAGACGGCAAGCCCTGGCTGAGCTTCGGCGTGATGGGCGGCGATATGCAGGCGCAAGGCCACGTGCAGGTTTTGCTGAACATGATCGAGTTCGCCATGGACGTGCAGCAGGCCGGTGAACAGCCGCGCTTCCGCCACTTCGAGAACGGCCTTGCGCTGGAATCGGCTATCGGCGCTGAGGTGCGCAAGGAATTGGAAAAACGCGGGCACAAGCTAACGACGGCCTTTGGCGCGTTTGGCGGCTATCAGGCGATTATGATTGACCCGGTGACGGGCGCGCTGGCGGGCGGCTCCGATCCGCGCAAGGATGGTTGCGCGCTTGGGTGGTGAGGCTCATGAAAAAAACTTCGAGCGCCAGACCGCATCATTCAGACAAAGCGCCGCCAGACGTAGCGCCACGCAAGGCGAGCGATAATCTCTGCAAGCGCTTGGCCGAAGAATATCCCGCGCAATTCGCGCAATGGCTGTTTGGCGCAGCCGGCAAAGTCAAAGTGCACAAAACCGAATTGAGCCGCGAACCGATTCGCGCCGATGCCGTAATTTTTTCGCGCGCCGAAAGCGAAACCCTGCATGCTGAATTCCAGGCTTCCATGACAAGAGCGGGGAAAAGCGCAGTGCCCGTGCCACTGCGGATGCTCGATTATTACGTCGGCCTCAAGCGGCGGCATCCGCTGCGGCGCGTGCGGCAGGTGCTGGTCGTGCTCAAACCCACGGACACAGAAGTTCCCGGCCATTACGAAGATGAGCGCACACGGCACGAGTACGATGTAATCAGGATGTGGGAGCAAGACCCGGCGGCGTTGCTCGCACACGAAGGGTTGCTGCCACTGGCGACGCTCTGCCGCGCGGAATCCGCCGCAGAACTCTTGGGTACAGTGGCCGCGCAGATCAAGGGCATCGCGTCGCGCGCGCAACGGCGCGAGGTCTTAAACTGGTCGCGTGTGTTGGCGGGCCTGCGTTACAATAAAACCTTGATCTATCAAACCCTGAAGGAGAGCGATATGTTGGAAGAATCGGTCGTCTATCAAGACATTTTCCGCAAAGGCAGGCGCAGCGGTGTGAAGGAAGGATTGAAAGAAGGTTTGGCAGAAGGTGAGCGAAAGCTGGCCTTGCGTCTGCTTGAAAAGCGTTTTGGCAAGCTCTCAGCCAGCCTGCGGCAAAAAATTGACCAGCTCGTCAGCGAACAAGTCGAAGCCCTGGGCGAGGCCTTGCTGGATTTCAAAACCAAACAGGACCTGGCCTCCTGGCTTGCACAATCCGCTCCGACGCGCCGCAGCCGCGCCTAAGGCCCAGCGCCACAAAACAAACCGGACGAAGCGCCTCACGGCGAGCAGCCGCGCTTCCGCCATTTCGAGAACGGCCTCGCGCTGGAATCAGCCATCGGCGCTGAGGTGCGCAAGGAATTGGAAAAACGCGGGCACAAGCTGACGACGGCCTTCGGCGCGTTTGGCGGGTATCAGGCGATTATGATTGATGGGGTGACGGGCGCGCTGGCGGGCGGGTCTAATCCGCGCAAGGATGGTTGCGCGATTGGGTGGTAATCAGTAGACAACATGAGAGGCAAGCAGATGAATTGCATGATCCAGTTTAGCTCTTTGCATAAGACCTTGACCGCCGCTCTGTTTGCGACAACGCTGTTGACCGCCAGTGCAATCGCGCAAACCAATGCAACCAGCGGCGCACACGCCGTGCGCTTCAAACAGAATCCGGTCATCCATCCGCAACTGGGCAAGATCGGCGACAACATCAACGGCCCTTCATTGATTCGCGCGCCCAAATGGCTGCCCAATCCGTTGGGGCGGTATTACCTCTATTTTGCCGATCACAACGGCAAATACATTCGCCTGGCCTATGCAGACAAGCTCGCGGGCCCCTGGAAAATTTACGAACCCGGCACGCTGAAATTGGAGGAGACGAGTTGCACCGGCCATATCGCATCACCCGATGTGCACGTGGACGAAGCGCGGCGTGAATTGCGCATGTACTTCCACGGCCCGATCAATGCCGCCGGGCGGCAGGTTTCGTTCGTGGCGACTTCAAAAGACGGGCTGCGCTTTACCGCCGCCAAAGAAATTCTCGGCGACTCTTACTTCCGCGTGTTTCAGTGGCAAGGCGATTACTACGCGATGGCGCGGCTGGGCGTGCTGTATCGGTCGCGCGATGGGCTGACGAATTTCGAGCAGGGCGTGAATCCGTTTCCCACCGGCCCGCAACAAGTGCGGCACGTAGCGCTCAAGCTGGACGGTCAGATTTTGTCGGTCTATTTCTCGCGCATCGGCGACAGCCCCGAAAGCATGCTGCTCGCGCGCATTGATTTGTCGCAGGATTGGAAAGCGTGGAAGGCCACGGAACCCGTGCTGGTGCTGAAACCGGAAACAAAATATGAAGGCGCCGATTTGCCCGACAGCCCATCAAAAGAAGGCGCCGCGCCGCGCCGCGTGCGGCAATTGCGCGATCCGGCCATCTTCCGTGAAGGAAAGAAAACCTATCTGCTTTACTCCGTCGCTGGTGAAAGCGGCCTGGCCATTGCTGAAATACACTAAAGAACGAACTGGGGATAACGCTGCCAAATCAACCACGGGGGGCACGGGGAACACGGGGAAGAATAACCACCATTGACTGGCTTTCCCCGTGAACCCAGTGTCCCCCGTGGTTTGGCAGGGTTATTCCAATTCATTCCTAAGTTCAGCGCTGCTCGCGCCAACCCGGCTCATCCCGATCCAGCAAGCGTTTCAAGGCTTCCAGATGCAAGCGCGGCTGGACTTTGTCACTGACGGCCTGTTGCCCGGTCAGGGCGGCGATGTCGTCCGGCACGATACGCAAGGGTTTGCCGGTGCTTTGCGCCAGCACCTGCACCTGACAGGCGCGTTCGAGGTAGTAAAGATCGTCAAAGGCTTGCGCTACTGAACCGCCGCAGACAATCACACCGTGATTCGCCATGAAGAGCACATCCGCATTTTGCAACTGCGCGCAAATGCGGTCGCCCTCTACATCATCCAGCACCGGGCCGTTGTAACACTCGTCATAAGCGACGCGCCCATAAAAGCGCAGCGCATTCTGGCTCGCCCATTCCAAACGCCCGCCATCCGCAATCGCCAGTGCCGTCGCATACGGCATATGCGTATGCAGCACGCAGGCCGCGTTCGGCTTGCCCTGATGGATGCGCCCGTGAATGTGAAAGGCTGTGGCTTCGACCTTGTAGCGGCCTTCGATGACCGCGCCGTCCACGTCCACCAGCACCAGATCATTCGGCGTGATCTCCGCCCAGTGCAGCCCATGCGGATTGACCAGAAAGCAATCGGGCCAGCCGGGCGCGGCCAGACTGAAGTGATTGCAGATGCCTTCGTGCAAACCGAGCCGCGCGGCCCAGCGCAGCGCCGCCGTCAAATCGAGGCGCGCTTGTGTTAGTGAATAAGCGTTGGTTGTCATAGCCCGCAGTTTGCCAGCCCAAAGCGATTCGGGTAAAGTCCGGCGCGGCAAACTGACCGGCCAAATTTGCGGAGGAAATTCATGAACAACAAGTACATCACAAGCTGCCTGCTGGCAGTACTGTTCGCTGGCGCTGTATTAGCCAATGACGACTGGTCGCGCTTTCGCGGCCCCAATGGTTCGGGGCTTTCGGCTTCGACCAATCTGCCGAATGAGTTTGGCAAGGATAAAAACGTCGTTTGGAAAACGGCGCTGCCGCCGGGCCATTCGTCGCCCGTGCTGACGGCCACGCGCATCTTCGTCACCGCGCACACGCCCATTGCGGCCAAAGAGAAAGCCAAGGCGAATTACCAGCTTTCGGTCATCGCGCTCGACCGCGCGACCGGCAAGATCGTCTGGCAACGCGAGGTCCCGCGCGTCAACAAGGCGCGGCTCGAAAACGTCAACGGCCCAGCGTCGGCCAGCCCCGTCACCGATGGCGCGAATGTTTATGTCTTCTTCCAGGACTTCGGCCTGCTCGCTTACGACGCCGCTGGCAAAGAGAAATGGCGCGTGCAGTTGGGGCCGTTCAATATGTTTTACGGCTACGGCGCGTCGCCGGTGCTGGTGGATGACAAAGTGATTGTGCCGGTGGATCAGGACGGCGGCGCCTATCTGCTGGCCATAGACAAAAACACCGGCAAGACGAAATGGAAGATTGACCGCCCCGAAGTCATCTCTGGCTATTCGACGCCGACCGTCTGGCAGCCAAAGACCGGCGCGAAACAGTTGTTGATTCCCGAATCGTTTCAGCTTTCGGCTTATTCGGTCGCCGATGGCAAGCGCGTCTGGTGGGTGCGCGGTTTGGCCTGCGAGATGAAATCGGTGCTGAGTTTTGACAGCGAATACGCCTACATCAACGGCTGGGGCTTCCCGCTCAATCAGCCGGGCAAACAGATTGCCACGGTGTCGTTTGAAGAGGGCTTGAAGAAGTACGACAAGAACGGCGATGGCTTTGTCGGGCGCGATGAGACTGCCGGTGACGACCCGATGAGCAAGGTGCTCAATCCGAATTACGGCTTCGACGCCTTTGACCTGAACCGCGACGCCAAGCTCGACGCCAAGGACTGGCAGGTCTTCCGCGCGATGATGGCTTCGGAAAATGGCTTGCTCGCGATCAAGTTGGGCGGCCAGGGCGATATGACCGCGTCGGCGATTCGCTGGAAGTATCAACGCCCGGTGCCGCAGGTGCCTTCGACGCTGCTCTATCAGGGCGTGCTGTTTATGGTGAATGACAGCGGCATCCTGATTTCGTTCGACCCGGCAACGGGCAATGTCATCAAGCAGGGCCGCTTGCAAGGTGCGATTGACAAGTACTTCGCCTCGCCCGTCGGCGCGGACGGCAAGGTCTGGCTGGTCAGCCAGGACGGCACCGTCTCGGTCGTCGCGGCCAAAGGCGAATGGGAAGTGCTGTCGGTCAACGCGCTGGGCAGCGAGGTGTTTGCGACGCCGGCGATTGCGGATAACAAGCTTTACATCCGCACGCAGGACACGCTCTATTGTTTTGCCAACGCGGCGAAATGAGCGATTACCTCAAACATCCACACGATCATTTTTTCAAGGAATTGCTCGCCCTGCCCGAACACGTTACGGCGTTCCTGCTCGCGGCGTTGCCTGTTTGGGTGCTGGCGCTGCTCGACGTGACGCAGCCGGAGCCGGTCAAGGATTCGTTCGTGGACGAAGCCTTGCGCGATCAGCATTCCGACCTGCTTTACAAAGTGCGGCTCAAGACGGGCGGCACTGCTTACATTTACCTGCTGTTTGAACACAAGAGCGCGCCGGACGAATGGGTCGCCTGGCAGTTGTTGCGCTATCTGGTGCTGCTCTGGACGACGCTGCTGCGCCAGGGCGCGACGAAGCTGCCGCCCGTCTTTCCGTTGGTGTGTTATCACGGCGAGCGGCGCTGGACGGTGCCGCAGGAGTTTTCGGCCCTGCTCGAGCTGGATGAAAGCGCCGCCGCCTTGCGCGCATTCCTGCCAGAGTTTCGCTATTATCTCTGCGACTTTTCGGCGTTCGACGCCACGCGCATCCAGGGCGCGGCCTTTCTGCAAGCTGGCGTGCGGCTGTTGCAAACGATCTTTACGGACGAATTCGAGGCGGCCCTGGCTGAGGCTTTGGATTTGCTGTTGCGCGTGCCCGCGCCGAGCACGATGGAATGTTTGCAGAAGCTCTTGCGTTACGCCGCCGGCACGCGCCGGAATTTGCAACCTGAGCGGTTGCGTGAAATCGTCAATACCAGTTTTGCCAAATCGAAGGAGGAAGCTGTGATGTCTACCTGTGCTGAAATCTGGATCGAGGAAGGCTTGCAAAAAGGCCTGCAACAAGGCCTGCAACAAGGCCTGCAACAAGCGCAGTTGAAGCACAAACAAACGCTGGCCGAGCGCGCGTTGAGTGTGCTAGAAGCGCGATTCGGCAAACCGGTGGCGGCCGTCGAACAACGCGTGCGCGCGTTGGCGTTCGAGCAAATCGCGGATTTGCTGGCGGCGGCGTATCGGCTCGAAAACACTGCCGCGCTGTTGGCCTGGCTCGACCGCGAAGAACTGAATGCCGCCGTCAACGCGAGCACGCCAATCAACTGACCCCGGAGACCGCACCTTGCCCAAACATTCGCTCTTAGTCATCGGCGTACTCGCCACACTGGTCTGTCTGTTCGCGCAACCCACCCGCGCACAAAACTGGCCCCAATTCCGCGGCCCCAACGGCGCGGGCGTCACCGAAGCCAAAGACTTGCCCGTCGAATTCGGCCCCGCGAAAAACGTCGTCTGGAAGACGACGCTGCCCGCCGGGCATTCCTCGCCCGTGCTGACCAAAGAGCACGTCTTCGTCACGGCCTATGACGCATCGAAGCTCTACGTCATCGCGCTCAACCGCGCGGACGGCAAAATCCTCTGGCAGCGCGAAGTGCCGAAGCCGCGCAAACAGGCGCTGCACAAATCGAATTCGCCCGCCTCGCCCAGCGTCGTGACCGATGGGCGCAATGTGTACGCCTTCTTCACCGACTTCGGCCTGATCGCCTTCAGCGTGGCGGGCGAAGAGAAATGGCGCATGCCGCTGGGGCCGTTCAACAATCCGTTTGGCATGGGCGCGTCGCCGATTCTGGCCGATGACACGTTGCTGCTGAATTGCGATTCGGAAACGGGTTCGTTTTTCATCGCGGTGGACAAGCAGACCGGCAAGCTCAAATGGCGCGTCGAACGCCCCGAAGCCACACGCGGCTTTGCGACGCCCATCCTGTTCAAGCCCGCCAAAGCGCCGCTGCAAGTGCTGGTCGCCGGGGCGTTGAAGCTGACGGCGTATGACGTGGCGACGGGCAAAGAACTCTGGTGGATGCGCGGGTTGACGTGGCAGCTCAAACCTACGCCGGTGCTGGGCAAAGATCGTTTGTATGTGCTCGGCTGGGCGGGCGGCGCTGATCCGGGCGAGCAGGAAGTGATCCCGCCGTTTGCCGATGCTTTGAAAAAATACGACACCAACCAGGACGGCAAGATTGCGCGCGCCGAGATGAGCGATCAACGCATCGCGCGCCTGGGATGATTACGACCTGGACCGCGACAACGCGCTGGGCGAACGCGATTGGCGCGCCTATCAGGAGCGCCGCCGCGTGGTCAACGGCCTGCTCGCCTTCAAGCTCGATCCGCAAGCGGAGTTGCGCGGCGACCTGACCGGCAACCTGCGCTGGCGTTATGAGAAAGCGTTGCCGAATGCGCCGTCGCCATTGCTCTATCAGGATGTGCTCTACCTGTTGAAAGAGGGCGGCATTCTGAGCGCGCTCGATCCGGCGACGGGCGCGTTGCTGAAGCAGGGACGGCTGAGCGGCGCGCTCGGCGATTACTACGCCTCGCCAGTGGCGGCGGATGGGAAGCTGTTCGCGCTGAGCGAAGAGGGCAAGCTGACTGTGGTGAAAGCGGGCGGCGCGTGGGAAATTTTGGCGGTCAACGAGCTGGGCGAGCCAGCGCACGCCACGCCGGCCTTTGCAGAGAATCGGATTTATGTGCGGACGCACGGGACGCTGTATTGCTTCGGCAAGTAAAGGCTGTGTAGAATCCGCGCCGGAGGTAGTTCTAAATGGAAAACGTAGTTGAGACTGAAATGACGGCCGAAAAGAAAGCCGACTTTATCAAACAATGTAACGAGTATTTTGCCGCCATCGGCCAAATTCTCGCGCAAATTGACAAGGACGAAGCCGAGGTCGAGCGGCTCAATGCGGAAACCCGTGGCATGCTCGCGGGGCTTCGCCAGGTCGTCTGATGTGGCAACTCTGGCAACAAATCGTCAACCTGCTGAAGCTGGCCTTCACCTTTGCCGAAAAGCTGCAAAGGATGGAGGCCAACCTCAAAGAACAAGGCCAGTTGATCCAGCATTTGATGGCCGAGCAGACCAGGCTGCACTACGAATCCCAGCTTCAACGTGAACGCGATGCCCGCGAGCGGCAACAGGATTTGCGCGAAGTCGAGCGCAGGCTATACGAACACCGCCACGCTGAAGATAACCACGAGAAAGAACTACTACGCCTGGAAAACCGGAACCTTCACGCCCAACTTGAAAGCCAAACGCGGTTAAGCTTGCCTGCCGCGCCAGCCGAAAAAAAGGTGGACGAGGAGTGAATAATGACCGTGCTAGAATCCGCGCCGGAAGTAGCGATATGGAAAACACTGTGGGGACAGAGTCGAACGTCAATGACAAAGCCGAGCTAAAAAAGCTGATCAAACAGTTCGATGAAGTCATGGCCCGCTACCAGAAGCACCGAGTTGAAGACTGGCGCGAGATTGAAGCGTTGCAAGCCAGCACACGCGCCAAGCTCGCGCACTTGCGCCAAATAACTTAGTTTGGAGGTAACGTTATGGAAGAGATTTTTGAAATGGAGATTGATGCTAAGAAGCACGAAACACAACTTGAGCAACTCGACCAATACCTGCTGGCAATTCAGCAAAATACTGAAGAGATCCTCAAGCGGCGTGCGGAACTTGACCGCAACAAGGCGGAAACGCGCGCAATCATTGACCAAATCCGCTTCGAGCCACTAAGAAAGGCGGCGTGATGCTGGAAAAAATCTTCAGCTTGTTCAAATTCGTGTTCACCGTCACGGATGAGATCAAGCGGCTGCAGGCTGACGCGAAAGAGTTTGACCAACAACTGCGCCGCCTGGCTGAAAATCAAGCCCGCCTGTATTACGAAGTTCAGCTACAACGCGAACGTGATGCCCGCGAACATGAGCGAGCACAACACGAAAGCGCGCAGCGCGCGCTTGAAAGCAAAGTGGTCGCACTTGAAAGCAACGCTACTGCGCTCGAACAGGAAAACGAGCGGCTGCGCGGGCTGCTGGAAAAGCCGCCCAAAAAAACCAAAGAGTAGCTTTACTCTTTCACCACCCAATCAACCCGGATTATCAATGAACACACCGACCCATAAGGAGAAAACTAAACCCATGCTCTGGATTGTCTTTGCTCTCACCGCCGCGCTCTCGTGGGGCGTTTACGGCGCTCTGCTGCATCGCGGCCAAGTCGAATTGGGCAATCCGCTGCGCGCGTTGCTGTGCGTCGGTGTCGCCTACTTTCTGATCGGCGTGCTCGTGCCTGCGGCTGGCTTAGCCTCGCAGGGGCAATTGAGCACGACGGGCTTCACCAGCAGCGGCACGATTATGGCGACCGTCGCCGGCGCGCTGGGCGCGATTGGCGCGGCGGCGATCATCTGGGCCTTCAAGAATGGCGGCCTGCCGACGTATGTGATGCCGCTGGTGTTTGGCGGCGCGCCGGTGATCAACGTGTTCGTTTCGATGGCACTGCATCCGCCAAAGAGCGCGATCAATCCGTTGCTCTTTGTCGGCTTCCTGTTGGTCGTCGCGGGCGCGAGCATGGTGCTTTATTTCCGGCCCCAATCGTAATTGCGAATTGAGCGCACCCCTTGTAGTAGCGAATTTATTCGCGTTGTCATTCCGCGAATAAATTCGCTACTACAAGGGGTGCGCCACCTGCCCAGACTATTACCGCTCACTCACGAACAACCATGACACGCAAACTCTTGCTTCCCCTGCTTGCCGCAATGTTGTTCGCAACAAGCGGCCTGCCGCAGACCAAATGGCGCAAGCCGCCGCACGCCGTCTTTGTCAGCGGCGATCACGAATACGGTTCGGAAGAAACTTTTCCGTTGCTTGCCAAGGCGCTCGAACAACGCTACGGCATACGCGCGACGGTGCTGAAATCCGCGCCGGATGAAAATGCCGAAGAGAACATTCCCGGCTTGGAAGCCTTGAAAGACGCTGATCTCGCGGTCTTCTTTTTGCGCTGGCGGCGTTTGCCGCCCGATCAACTTGCGCACATCGAAAAGTACCTCAACTCCGGCAAACCGCTCGTCGCCTTCCGCACCACGACGCATGCCTTCAACTATCCCAAAGGCCATCCGGCTGAAATCTGGAATAGCTTCGCGCCCGCCTATTTGGGCGCGCCGCCAGGCTGGGGCGGCGCGCATTTTCACTACGGCCACACGTCCAGCACGGATGTGAGCGTGATGGGCGAAAACGCGAAACACCCCATCCTGACGGGCGTTGAGCCGCAATTCCACGTGCCGTCGTGGCTCTATCAAGTGCTGCCGAACTATCCGCCGAAAGATGCGACGGTGTTGTTGATGGGCAAGGCGGTGAATCCGGAACGCGCCGACACGCGGCCTGCCGTGGATAATCCCGTCGCCTGGACGTGGCGCAACAAATCAAGAGCGCGCGTCTTCGTGACGACGCTCGGCCATCCGGCGGATTTTCAGGTCGAGGCTTTTCAACGGCTGGTCATCAATGGTATTCACTGGGCATTGAATGCGCCCGTGCCGCTGAAGTGGGCGGGCAAGCTCGACATCAAGGTGAAGTATCACGGCATCAAGCCCGCCAAATAAAACCAAATAACACTGGGAGCCTTTGCAATGCACTACGCTAGTCTCGACGACCTTTACGCGCTGCTCGCGCGCGAACACGTCAGTTTCACCGCCGCTGCCGCCAACTTGAATGAGGCGCAAACCCAATTCCGCCCCGCGCCCGACCACTGGACGATTGCCGAGATTGTCGAACACATCGCCATCGTCAACAGCGGTTTCGTGCGTATCGGCTACAAGCTCATCAAACAGGCCGAAGCCGCTGGCGCGCCACCACTGGCTGGGTTGGATTTGCAATCGGTCTTGCTCACAGGCGATGGGCGTCCCTTGCCCAAGTTCAAAGCGCCCGACGCCGTCAAGCCGCAGGGCGGCCAAAGCCTGGCCGATTCTTTCGCCAAAATCGAACAGGCGCACGCCGACATTCAAGGCGCACGCGCACGCCTGGCAGCGAGCGATTGTTCGCAATGCACCTTCCCGCATCCGGCGGTCGGCCAGTTGAATCCGTATCAATGGCTGATCGTTTGGGGCGAACATCTGGCGCGCCATCGCGGCCAGCTTGAAGCGGTGAAAGCCGCGCCGGGCTATCCGGCTTGACCAGCAGCGCGCGACACGGTAAATCAGCCTTTCCCTGTTCAATCTCCCCGCGCAAGCGAGCGGCAACGCATGAAACAACTTTGGATCGCTGTCCGCAGCATCTTCATCTGGACGATCAGCATTCTGCATTTCTTTCCCGTTTGCAGCGCCTTGGTGCTGCTCGGCTATTTCATTGATCCGCGCAAAAACGACGGGCCGCAACGCTGGCTTTTTCGCAATGTATTGCGCTGGGCGGGCGTTGAGTTTGAAGTCAAATATGCGCCGGGTTTCGACCGCACGCGCACCAGTTTTTTCGTCTGCAACCACATTGATATTTGGGATGCTTTCATCATCTATTCGGCGATTCCGCAATTTGTGCGCGGGCTGGAGCACGAGTCGCATTTCAATGTGCCGGCTTATGGTTGGATGATGCGGCGCTTCGGCAACGTGCCGGTGCCGCCCGAAGGCGATCTGGGCAAGTACAAGCAGATGATGAAACTGACGCGCGAGTCATTGGAGAGCGGCGTCAGCCTGATCGTCTTTGCCGAAGGCTCGCGCACGCGCGATGGCCGCGTGCTGCCGTTCAACGCGGGCGTCTTTCGGATGGCAATTCAGTTCGGCTATCCGGTCGTGCCGATGAGCATTGTGGGCGCGTATGAGTTCAGCCGGAAGGGCGATTGGCGGCTTTATCCGGCGCGGATCACCGTGCATATGCACGACACAATTGAGACGAAGGGACTAGGCAAGAATGACGTTGAGGCTTTGCGGCAGCGCGTGCAGACGATTGTCAGCGGGCCGGTGAATGAGCACTACGGCTTCAAAACGGAAGCGCAAAAGGCGGGCACGCCAGCGGCCGGGTCAAGTATTGGCTAAATAACACGGCTCGGAAAGTTATGGCGAATTCAACGCCAAGACGCCAAGAGCGCCAAGATAAGCAAAGGCGAGTAGGTGCGAAAGCAACTCAGGCCTTTTCATCTCTCTTGGCGCTCTTGGCGTTTTGGCGTTATAGCAATTCCAACCAACGTTCCAAGTCGGCTGAACAACCCCACGCCCGGGCAAAAAAATACCGCCCACTGAAATTGGAGGCCTCAGCGGGCGGTTTTCACGGGGTTGAACTGATTGATCAACTGCTTGAGTTGACCCGTCGTTACTTGTTCCCAAAGGTTCGCATCAACTGAATGCCCGAAGGGCCAAGCAGGATGATGAAAAGCGTCGGAAACAAGAATACGGCCAGCGGGAAGAGCATCTTCACCGCAGCCTTTTGAGCGGCTTGCTCTGCGCGTTGCCGCCGCTTCGTGCGCAAGGCATCCGAGTACACGCGAATGGCGCGCGCAATCGAAGTTCCGAAGCGGTCGGTTTGAATCAACATTGCACAGAGGCTACGCAAATCTTCCACACCGGAACGCTCGGCCAGGTTGCGCAAAGCTTCCTCGCGATTACGTCCCATGCGGATTTCAGTATTCACCATGCCGAATTCATCGGCGATGTCGGGGTGCACCGATTTCATCTCGTCGGCCACGCGGGTCAGCGCGGCATTCAGGCCCAGCCCGGCCTCGACCGAAACGACTAACAGATCGAGCGCGTCGGCCACGCCGCAGCGCAAGCGGTCTTGGCGGCCGTTGACTTTCATGCTGAGAATCTTGTCCGGCAACATAAAGCCGATCAGCAGCCCGCCGCCGATATACATCAGCGAATCACTGAGCCTTTTACCGGCCATGAGCAGGCCCAACGCCGTCAGCGCCGGAAACATGACCAAGCTGAGCATCTGCAAGGCGCGAAAGGTCAGCACCGCGCTCGCCGAACGATAGCCGGCGTGCATCAGCTTGACCTGTATTTTCTTGGCTCCGTCGGCTGAAATGGGGACGGCTCTGTTAATGTCATGCGCAAACTTCTTGGCCATTTCGGAGGCTTGCGATTCCTTCTCGCGCCGCTCGGTCAGCTCACCGGTGCCTCTGTCACTGCCGCCTAATTCACTCAAATCCTGTAGCCGGTCAACCACTGACTGTTCGGGCTTATGCAAGACCAAATAAGCGGCCAGGGCGCCTAACATGACAAACCCAAAGATAGAGATCGGTAACAACATAAATTCTCCTTGGCTTGTTTCCGGCCGGTCATTGCGAGGACCCGCGCGCGCGAAACTTTTAAGTAAGCCGCAAAAGTTCTTTGACAGAAATTCTAACCACGAAGCAACGACGGACACGCAGGAGGTAGAAGGAAGCTTCAATGTTTACAGGCTTATTCCTGTCATCTCTTTTTCTTCTTCGTGTTCTTCGTTGCTTCGTGGTTGTCAAAGAATTTTTTGCGACTGACCTAGTAACTACACATGGACGTAGCAGGCCGTTAAGGCACGGCCCTCTTCCCAAACCGAGCTGCCAGCGCCCGGCCGTGGATAACCGCATCAAATCTTGATATGCATAATGCGGCGGATGACGATCATCCCGGTGATCTGCAAAAAGGCTGCGGCCATCAGCATTTTATGCCCCAACGGTTCTGTCCAGAGCACCCGCATATAAGTCGGATTGATGTACGAAACCATCAAGGCAATGAACGCGGGCATGGCGCACAAAACGTTGGCCGACATGCGGGACGAGGTGGTCAAGGTATTAAGGTCTTCCAGAATCTTGAACCGGTCGCGGATGGTGCAGGCCACCTTTTCCAAAACTTCAGCCAGATTACCGCCGGTTTCACGCTGGATCATGATGGCCGTCACACAGATTTTCAGGTCGAGCACCGGGATGCGTTCGACCAGGTTTTCCAAGGCGATCTTGACCGAAAGGCCCAGGTTTTGTTCCTCATAGGTGCGGCGAAACTCGGTGCCAATCGGATCGGGCATCTCTTTCGAGATCATGTGCAACGCTTCGGTGAAGGCGTGGCCGCTGGCGAGCGCGCGGCTCATCAACTCCAAGGTATCGGGCAGATCCGAGAGGAATTTGTCGAGCCGTTTTTTACGCTTCCGCAAGACGTATAAGAGCGGCAAACTGGCCGTTATCAGGCCCGTCAATATCGCCGCCAGGAATGAATCGGCCAACATGGAAACTGCCATCATCCCCAAGAGACCCGCCAAGCCGCAAAACATAAAGAGGCGCATGACCGTCAGTTGCAAATCGGACTGATCAATCATTTTCTTCACCCAGGTGACGAATTCGATCTTGCGCAGCAGCTCGTCGAACTTGGGGATTTCGCTCAGGATTTCGTCGCGCGCCAACCTGATTTTATTGGCGTCAAGGGGGCCGCTCCGACCCTCACTGCTGGCATCCAGGCCCAGCAACACTTCGCGCATACGTTTTTCAACGCGCTCCTGGTCTTCGGCAGTTTTGCGCGTCACCAGCAGAAACGTGCCGTAGGTGGCGAGCAGGCAAAAGATAAAAACAAAAAATGGTAGCATCGCGATTCCCTTCCGTTAATGACTTCGGACTTGGACAATGGAATGCAGTAGGCAGCAGCGGCCCCGCGCATCAGCTTCAACCGGTCTGGCCCCAGCTTTCACGCGGCTTGCTAACACGCCGTCTCATTCGTTTTAGCCACTTCCAAACATCGCCTAGTTCTCTTTGTTCTCACCCGGCCGCACGAACCAATCTTCGTTGTACTTGCAACCGGCAATGCGCAGTTTTTCCAGTAACAGCGGGTTGGTGCCCGCCGCTATATGTTTGCCGATGACCTTCCCTTTATCGTCCACACCGGAGCGTTCGTAGCGGAAGATGTCATTGACGATGACTTCGTTTTCGTTCAAGCCGTTGATCTCAGAAACGAAAGTCACGCGGCGCGAACCATCGCTCAAACGCGAAGCCTGCACCACAATGTTAATGGCCGACGCGATTTGTTGCCGCATGGCGCGTTCGGTGAGTTTCATCCCAGCCATTTGGATCATGGTCTCGATGCGCAACATGGCATCGCGCGGGTTATTGGCGTGGATCGTGGTCAAGCTGCCGTCGTGGCCCGTGTTCATGGCCTGCAGCATGTCAATCGCTTCTTCGCCGCGCGTTTCGCCGATCACCACGCGGTCGGGGCGCATACGCAGGGCGTTTTTCACGCAATCGCGCGCGGTGACTTCGCCTTTGCCTTCGATGTTTTTCGGGCGTGTTTCCAGCCGGACAACGTGCGGCTGTTGCAGCACCAATTCGGCGGCGTCCTCGATGGTCACGACGCGTTCGTCATCCGGGATGTAAGAAGAGAGCGCGTTGAGCAGGGTCGTCTTACCGGCGCCGGTGCCGCCGGAGATGATGATGTTCATCTTGGCCTTGACGCACATCTTCAAGACTTCGGCCATCTCAAAACTGAGCGCGCCTTTTTCGACCAGCGCATCCATCTTGAGCGGATTCTTGCTGAAGCGGCGAATCGAGAGGCAGGGGCCGTCCAGCGCAATCGGCGGGATCACGGCATTGACGCGCGAACCGTCGGCCAAACGCGCATCCACCATCGGCGAAGACTCGTCAATGCGACGGCCTATCGAAGAGACGATGCGTTCGATCACACGCATCACGTGGGCGTTGTCGTTGAAAGTAATGCCCGTGCGTTCGAGCTTCCCGCCGCGTTCGACGTATATCTTGAAGGGCGAATTGACCAGGATGTCGGAAATGGTGCCGTCACTCAGCAACAGTTCGAGCGGCCCCAGACCGAAGAGTTCGTAGCGGATTTCTTCGATCAATTTCTCGCGTTCGATACCCGAAAGCGCGAGATCCCGGTTATCCAGCAAATCCTTGGCCAGCAGCGACACCTCGGCATGCACTTGCTGCGGCGTCAATAGATTGATCTTGGTGAGATCCATTCGATTGATCAACTCGCGATGCAGCTTGGATTTCAACTCGGAAAAGGAACTACCCAACTGGGTGGCGTGTGGCCCGCCATTCTGGTTTTGTGCGGCGGCTGGCGCGGCACTATTTGTGTTGCTATTGAGTCTATCGCGTAACGACATAAAGTCCCTTTTTGCAATTCCCGTGATTACTAAACCCAGCCTGAAAAACCCAATTGCTGCGATCTTTCGGCTGTTGTTTGACAACACTACAGCCAGGACTGGCCGCCCGCCTTACCTGTGGTAAGTGGCAAACCACCCAATGCCGTGTATTTATTTGTTGTAGGGTCGTAGCGGAGGGCTTGCTGCGAATCAGCCCGGAACGGGCCGGGCCGCTAACCGGTAATTATGTATTTTGCCTACTCCTGCTCAAATCCGACGACACCTCACACCTAAATCTGCACCTGAAAAAGAGCAATCCTTTGGGGTAACTCGGCCCTGAGCAGCCGAATTGCCGCCCCTTCAAATCATTTTGCCGAATCACTTGGCTTGATACCGCAGGTCCTGTGCCACCTCAGCAGGCGCACCAGGCAAGGCCCGTTTGGCTGGGCGCAAGACCGTCACACCGCCGCGTGCTGGCT
This sequence comes from Acidobacteriota bacterium, assembly GCA_043740245.1. Lineage (GTDB taxonomy): Bacteria > Acidobacteriota > Blastocatellia > RBC074 > RBC074 > JACPYM01. The sequence continues at coordinate 23,814 of JAYUCP010000700.1, forward strand.
GTGGCACCGGCGGCTTCTCCGCCGAGCTGCCGGAAGACAATCTGAGTTTGCCCAGGATCGAACCGAGGAAGCCCTTGCTCTTTTCGACTTCGGGTTCGGACGCGGCGGCGCCATAAACAGTAGCCAGCCGTTTCACCTCGGCCACAATTGGGGAGGCGTAACTGCCGCCCGCCAGGGGTTGGCCCAGGTTGATCGAATTGATGGCCGCCGCGTAATCATTGGTGATGAACCCGGCGATCTTTTCACCCAGGTAGCGTTCGACGTGGCGCAATTCCAGATTGCTCTGCTTGCTCCACTTGTTGATCACCAGCTTCACCTTTGAGCGCTGATAGCCAAGCCGGTCAAAAATCGTCAACGCGCGTTGTGCGCTGCGCACGGCCAGAATATCCAGCGTCAGCAGCAGCAAAATATCGTCGGCGTTGTCGAGAGCCGCCAGCGTGTTGGCGTCGAAGGTGTGCGGCAGATCGAGCACCACGTAATCGTGATGTTCGCGCAAGACCTGCAACACTTCCATCAACGGCTCAGGCCGTATGTCTTCGGCCGCATCGGCATTGCGCGGCGCGGGTAACACCGCCAGTTCCGCCGAATGCGGGGCGAGGTAACTGGCCAGCAAGCCTTCGTCCAAGCGGGCCCGGTTGACGACGAGATCGGCAATCGAGAATTTGGGTTTGATGCCGAAGAAGATGTCCAGATCACCGGCTTGCAGGTTTAGATCAACCACCACGGTCGGCGCTTGCAAGGCAATCGCCAGGTTGGCCGCCACAAAAGAAGTTCCGCAACCGCCCTTGCTGGCAAAAATGCTGATCACGCGCCCGCGTTTCTTGGCGCCCTGCGACCGGCCGGCGCTGAATTCTGCCGTCCGGTCAATGACGGTTTTGAATTCCTCGGCAATGATTGGCAGACGCAGGAATTCGCGCGCGCCGGCGCGTAAGGAGGCCAGGATCAGTTCGGGTGAGGGGTTGCGTGAGGCGCAAACGATGATGGTTTCAGGGCAGACGGCCGTGATGCGTTCACACAAAGACCAAGCTTGGCCGGGTGTCGCGCCTAACGTCACGATCACGGAGGAAGGACGCCAACGCACCACGTCGGCATAGACCTGTTCCGGGTCATCGCTGACGGCCAGCACACGGGCGCGGCGGTCAGCCGCCAGCGCAACCCGCAGATTTTGCGCGGTCTCTTGCCCGGTGGCAAAAATGACAAAGGTGAGTGAGTGGTTCATGGGTCTCTCAATCAGTCAGAAACGGGCAGTTATGGGTCAATCAGTTCGTTTTGTCGGCTATTATCACGCGATTGTCAAGAAAACCCTTGTGCTGACCACCTTCCGTCAGGGGGCCGGGCGCCGGGTCTCTGCCGACAATTAGTCATTCAACTGCATCGCGCGCGTCCAAATGGACTATTTTTTATCTGTCTATCTATCTGCCTATCTATCTGCCGCAAAGATCAGGACAGGCCTAGAGCGGCCTTCGGCAGCGGGTAGGACAGACCTTGGCCTTGTCATTACCCACATTTTTACGAAAGGCGCCGCCTCTTCGTCGCGGAGCGACGGCTGACTTTAGCCGTGGGTTTCAACCAACGGAGGCGGCGGCGAGCATTCCCGCGTCGCGTAGCGACGCCTGAAGCTTGTCGTAATCCGTCGCGTCTTCGCAGCCTGCGACGCTGGAAAACTGCGGTCGGAGTGTTTGCCAGTTCGTCTTCCCCGTCAGGCTTCAGGCGTCGCTACGCGACGCGGGGTGTGTACGCTGCCTTCCGTGGGTTGAAACCCACGGCTAAAGTCAACCGTCGCTCCGCGACGAAGAAAGCGCACACCCCACGCGAAAATGTGGGTAATGACAAGGACCTGGGCCCGCCCTACCACTGCCGCCTCATATATCCGCCGGCACACGGCCAGCGCTTTCAGCCGTTACAGTCGCCTTATAGTCAGGCAAGGTGAACGTGGAGCCGATCAGCGGGATGTTGAAACTAAAGGCAAAGCCGGTGATCCGCACCGTAACGCTCCCGTTCTTAGTGTCATACCCCGCCGAGTAAGCGACGGTCACGTTTGTCGTCGTCAGCCCAAACACATCCTCGCTGCCGGCCGCGCCGGCCGCCGTCTTGCCGTAGACGACCATGTTCTTGACCGTCGTCGAATTGGTGGACGCAGTGGTCGCGGCATACCGCGCGCCGCGCCGCGCTGCATCGGTCAACGCATTATGCGTCCAGAGCAGGCGGCTGAATTCGATGATGCCGAAAACCGCTGTCAGGAAAACCACGCCGCCGATGGCAAACTCCGGGAGCGAGGCGCCGCGTTGGGTTTGTCTAGGGGTATTATTTTTCTTGGTTCGCCAAATCATTTTGCATTCCTCCTATCTATCACCGACATACCGCATCGTGGTGGCGGCATTCACTTTTGTGACCGTGGTATTCCAGGCAATCTGCTTGGAAGTGTCGCTGGTGAACAGCGAACTCATCTCATTCAGCTTGAACAGTGGTGTGTAGCTGTAATTGATGATTTTCACTGTAACCTGTTTGTCAGTGCCCACCGTGGCCAGCGTCACACTCACATTGGCCGCCGTCAGTCCCGGCACGACCGGAGAGACGCCGGTACACGAGGCGAGTTCGCCGCACACGACCAGGTTTTTGGCCTTGCTCGTCTCGGCGTCAATGATCGCTTTGGAATAAATGTACCCAGCGCCGGCACGCGTCGAGCGCGCCAGTGTCGAGTAGGTGTAAAAGTAGTACGAGAGTTCGACCAGGCCACCCAGCACCAGCATCAGCACCGGCATGACGAAGGCCATCTCGACCAATTGCATGCCGCGTTCGGTGCGGCGCGTACGTCTAAAGATTCTTTTCAACATATTGCACCTCAGCGATAAAGTACGGGCATGGCCACGCCTTTCGCGGTTGTACTGTCTATTGGTCGGGCCGGATTCACTTTGGCGTCGCCTGTCACCACGCGGTCGCCAATGTATTCCAGCTTGAAATCGGCGGTATTGTTCTTGGTATTGACCTTGACCTTATCCACCATAAAAAACGCGCCAAAACGATCAACCGTCATATTGGCCACTTCGCCAGCCGCGTCCAGCACCACAAAAGAACTTTTCTTGATGATGGGTAACACCAGAATGCGTTCACCGGGGTTTTTATTCGCGTTGGCATGGCCAGTGAAAAACCCACTCCCTGACGTAGCAGTCTTGTATTGCGCAAACGTGATGTTTGGCATGATGTTGACATCCGAGGGAAACATCGCGTTATTCAAACCGCCACCGTATTGGTTGAAGGCCGTATTCAGACCGTTCTTGATGTTTGCCGCCTGTGGGTGCGTGAGCGCGTTTACGACTTTGCCGTTCCAAAAACACTGTTGCACCGCCCGTGAGGCAATCCGGTCGTCCCAATCGGTGTAAGTCGCCCCGCCATCGTCCTGCAGAATTTCGTAATAGCTCAACTGCGCGTCGCAAGGCGGCGTCAGATGCACGTTGTAAGTGCAACCTTGAGTGTACTGGAAGCCGCTCCCGCAAGCCGGGTCCGTCCGATCCAGGCCGCCATCCGCATCGGACGTGCCTTCGACCAGCGTAATGCGAAAGACATTGCAAAGTTCGTTCGGCGTAATGTCACCAGCCGCGCCGCTTTCGGATTGCCCGGCCACGGCCGTGCGCGTCAGCGCCACGTTGTCAACGTTGAGGGCGAATTTGGCGAAGTAAACGCCGACATCCTTGGGCGGCACTGTCACTTTGACAAAGCGCACCGTGCCCGGACTGGCGGATGCCGTCGCCTCTGTCAGCGCCGTGTTGTTGTCGAATTGACTGATATTCGTGGCGAATTGCACGTTGCTGCGCGCAATTGACACCGAGACTTTGTCAAATTCGAATTTGTTCATCGCCGCGACGGCATTGTCGGTAGCCTTTTTGATGCCCCCGGTTGTGCTATCCAGCGAGGAGGCTGCCGCCAGCGCGGCGGCGTCCGCCGCGTTTTGCAATTCCGACCCGGCCAGATAGAAATGACTGACGTCAATCGCCATCCCGGCCGCCAACAGAAACGTCACAAAGCTAAAGGCCGCAATGGCCGCCGTGAAGCCCCGCTCGCCCCGTTCGCGTGTACCGTGTTGGCCCAAGACTGTCCAACTGAAAATTTTGATTATCTGCTTTCTCATAGCGATTGCTCCTCTTTCTTGCCCGTTCAGCACCCTCACTTGCAATCGGCTTGCACACGATTGCGTTGATCCGCAAAGACCTGGCCGGTGTCACCTAAGCCCTGTCTTTTACCCGTCCGAGTTTCTGTGCCTTTGTGGGTCGCATTGCCGCTTTGGCGGGCAATGTCTTGCGCGGTCAAACGACTAGCTAAAACCTTGCCGGTTGCCGTCTTTTTTGCCGTCAATTTATCCGGGAGCAGGTGGCGAGCATGCAGCACTCACACTGATCCCACTTTCATCTCACTTGTACAAAACCGGCATCGAAAATTGATTGTCCGCGTCGCTGCCACCGGCGAAATAGCCATCCGTAACCTGCACCTTGGTCGTGATGTATTCGGCATAAATATCGCCGTTGCCTTGAATGGACTGGTTCAAAAAGAACGCTGCGAAATGATCAATGCACACCGTGTCATTGCCGTTATTGAATTGGCGCACGTTGATGATCGGGATAATGATGATGCGGCGGCCCACGCGGCCTGTTAGGCCATTGCCGGGCACTTGCCACCGGGCCCCGGTGTGATTCCCGCCCGTTTGCACCTTGTCCAATTCATCCAGGTAATCCTGGTAACTGATGTTTTCCTTGACATTGATGTCGGGTGGAAAGATGGTTGCGGTCAAACCTGATCCGTAATTGCCAAAGCGCGTATCCAGCCCTTGCTTAATCGGGCCAGTCTCGATGCCGGTTTGGGTGCCCACACAATCCCCCGGCTTGAAACAACCGGCGGCGCTGCCTGCCACACCCGCGCGCGCATCGTTGCCGCCCCGGCTGGCGCCGAGCGCGAGGATCAAATAATTGCCCGGTGAAACCCAGCCTGTGTTGTTGCCATTGGAGCCGCGCCGAATAACGTACTTACAGCCGGGCGTGAAAGCCCATTTGTTCGGACATTGCGGATCAACATCGAGCGGAGCCTTGGTTATGTCATCCTGCACTGCTGAGAGCGGCACAATCGAATCACAGAGCACCTGTAAGCCCGCCGAAAACCCAGCGACAGAAGTGCGTGAGATGGCCACCGTATCTTGTCCCAGCGCGACCTGCGCAAAGGGCACGCCGATAGACTTGTTCGGAATCGAGACCTTGACGAAGCGAATCTGGCCGGCGATACCGCGCGCCGAGGCTTCGCTGTAATAGGTGCCGCCTACATTTTTCGCGAAGGTCACGTCGGCGCGCGTAAACGTCGCCAGGTCTTTCGCGAACTCAAATTTGTTCTGGGTGGCGATGGCGGTGTTGACTGCCAACGTAATCCCTGCTTCATCTCCGTTCAAAACCGACGCTCCCGCAATCGCCGAAGCGTCCGCCGCGTTCTGCAATTCGCTGCCGGTCAGGTACATATGACTCACATCAATGGCCAGCCCGGCGGCCAGCACAAAAGATGCGAATCCGAGTGCCGCCGTAGCTGCCACCATGCCGCGTTCGCGTTTGTTACGTTTGAGAAACTGTTGTTTCAACTTATTTATTAGGTTCATTGCCTTCATTGCCTTCCTCCGAAATAGGGGTCCTTTCTCAGGGTGTTATCGAAAACAGAATCACGTGGGCAGTGAATCTTTAACCATCGAATCCAGCCAAGCGCCTCAACCAGTACCGGAACCGATTTGTTAGGTGGACGCTGTTGCAGCAGTGTTGGTGGAACTGCAACAGCGTCCATGTTTTCAAGCCCGGGTTTTCAAGCCCGGGTTTTCAACTACGGCCTGGTTTGCGCCGTCACGGCCGCCGTCGGGGCCGGGACGACCAGCTTCCATTGCAAGGCCTGGACAGCCTGTCTGCTGTGCGCCGTCCGCTCCACGACCGGTTTGACAGCCGGGGCAGCGGGTTTCTCTTTTTCAGTATTCGTGGGAGTCTCCTTGGAAGTGGGTGCTGGCTCCGAAGTATTACCCGGCGCCTTTGGTTCAGCCGGTGTTGCCGTTCCGCCAGTCGCTTCGGGCGCAGCAGCCGGTGTCACAGGCGGCACTGGCTTTTCCCCTTCGGTTGGAGTTTTGGCCGGAGCCGCCGTTGGGGCGGGCTCTGGCACAGTTTCTGTCGTTGGAGGTTTGGCGCCTTCGACCGGCGTCACCGGAGCGCCCCCCTCCTTGTTGACCTCACCAGGTTTATCTTTGTCTTTGGGCAGCTCCGCCGGTGTTTCTTTGGCCGACTCTTCTTTGCTCGCTTCACCACCCGCGCCGTTCTTGTTCTCGCCGGGGCTGGACGCATCGGGAATCGTCACACCCAACGGCGATCCGTTTTGCAGGTTATCCACACCCTTCAACTGCGGCACTTGATCGGGATTCCAGGGTTTGACGATCTTGGTGGTAACGATGAAGACCAATTCCGATTCGTTCTTCTGGAATGATTTCGATTTGAAGAGATTGCCCAGAATCGGCACATCGGCCAGGTACGGAATCTTGCCCAGCGATTTCGTTTCGCTGTTGTCCATCAAACCGGCGATACCGAAAGTCTGGCCGTTTTGCAGTTCGATACCGGTCTTGGCCTTGCGCGTCCGCAGCGCCGGAATCAGGAAGCCCTCGAAACGCACCGCGTTCGCAAAATCGAGCGAAGAAACTTCAGGCTCGATGTCCAGGCGGATGTGTTGTTCGTCGAGAATCGTGGGCTTGAAGCGCAAGCGCACACCATACTCTTTCCAAGAGACTGAGACGCCTGCCGTCCCCGAAACCAACGGTACGGGAATCTCGCCGCCCGCCAGAAAACTCGCCTCCTGGCCGTCCATTGCCACCAGGTTCGGCTCGGCTAATGCACGCAAAGCGCCTTGGTTTTGCAAGGCACGGATGAAGTTGAAAACGTTGTTGCTCATGAAAAAGACATTGAGCGAACTGGCGACGGTGCCGAACATATTGCCTGCCGTGACGCTGTTGAGTGACCAGGGGCCGCTGCCCGTGTTGGTATAGCCGCCTTGCCCGACGTTCGGCTGGTAAACCGGCGCATAGGCAAACTCGGTTAGTTTGTTACGGGTGACTTCGGCGACCTTCACGCTCAGTTGCACCTGCGCAATGCTCTGCACGGATTGGCCGATCAGGTTGACGGTCTTGAAACCGGCCGCGTTCACCACCGCTTCGACCTGCTTCATCATCGCCGGCACAATGCTGCCGGAGATGACGACCGCGCCATTGGCCTGGCTCAGCCGTATATCCATGTTCGGGAACAGCGCCCGCACCTGCGAATCGAGTTGCGCCAGATTGACGCGCACATCCACATTGAAGAAGACAAAGGTCGAAGTGTCTTTTGACCACGCGGTAAAAGTGACGCGCCCGGCCACCTTGCCGTTGATCATCATCTGATTCGGCGCGACCAGCACGGCTTCGGCCACATCGCTGTTTGAAACCGCCAAACGGCCGATGGGTTGATCAAACACCACCAGCACCGATTGCCCCGCCGGCACATACACCGGCACGGATTCTTTGGGCGGCGGCGCGAATGAAACGTTCAGACTATTCTCTTGCGCAAAAGCCTGGGCCCAGGCGGGCCCGCTCAGCGCGATCATCATCGTTATCAGCAACAGCACCGCCGGCACGCCGCTGCGAAACTTTTGCGTATTGGAGGGAAAGGTAGTCGTCATTTGTTCTCCTACTGTACCGCTCGTGACGCACTGCAAAACCCCGTGAATAAATCGCGTCAAATGGGTGAGCGGAAGCGTGGGTTAATCTTCCAGCCATTCCCCAGCCATCCGCGGGATGCGGACCGACGGCTACTCTGATGACTGTCGAGCTGCCAGCACGTAAGGCGTGGCAGGGGTTCGGAAGCGTGTTCAACCTGCAAGGCCTCTCGGTTGCACATCCTATCTTGCACCGGTTTGGCCGCGCCGGTTGATCCGGCCTCCGAACCCCCGCTTGCTTCACGCACTGGGGATGGCTCTATTGCTGGTCTTGCGGAAATTCGACGGTGCTCTTTTTCTTTCCGTCAAAGACCTCGATCTGATTGACCGGCTTCGGCGTTGCGGCCGGAACCGCCGGTTTCTCCTTCGGCAAACTCTCATACCAATTGGCCCCGCCCGAATACGTCCCTGACGAACGCTGGCGGCGCGGCGCTGGCGTATCAGCTTGTGGACGCAGCGGCTGCAGATCGTTGGCGGCAGCAGCGTTCGGCAACGGTTGCACATAATCACCGCTGAGCACGCTGCGCCGGTTGATGCCGGTCGTGTCCACGCTCTTATTGTCAATGTAGTTGCGCACGATCATGCGCAGGCGGGAGTCATACGAAGCCAGCATCACCTTCTCAGCTTCTTGCGGCGTAACCAGGATGGTCACCGTGTTGACGCGTGTGGCTTCGACCTGCTCTTTTGGCAAAGCCATGTTTTGCCCGGTCGCCAGCACCTTGACGTTTTGCAAAACGATCTTGGAGATAGGGCCCATTTGCGCGCCATCCGGCGGCGTCACCACCGAAATCAAATCCACTAACATGCCCGGGGCCAACAGGCCGGCCACGCCCGCTTCATCGTCTACGCGCACGGTGATGGCGCGGTAACCTTCCGGCACCAGCGCCGCCAGGCCCGCCAGCGAACCTTTGGGCGCCAGGCGAAATTCCGTAATCGGTTCTTTGGGCCCAATCGCATTGACAGCCACCCGGCCCACTAAATCTTCGGCCTTGGTAAATGATTGTTCAGGCGCCGCCGTCTTGGGCACCTGTACCACTGTCAGTTGATCCGGATTGAGCTGAGTGCCCATCGGGACTTCGACGCGCGCCACCACCATGTTGGTGAGATCACCTACCTGCGCGCTGCTGGAGGTGTATTTGCTGACCGACATCGCTGCCAGCAGGCCAAACACCACCGCGCCCGCCAGAACCATTACTAACACTTTATTCTTCATAGATACCTCTCAACTGAATTGGGTCAACTGAATTGGGGAAGCTGTCGTATCAACGCAATCAGGCTGCCCATGCATATGGCAACCCCGTAGGGTAAAGCTTTTTGGCGGTCCTCAGGGATGGGGAACCGCGGAATCTGTTGGCCCGGCAACATACCGTACAAAATCATATAAACGCGTTCCAGCGTGACGCGAAAGGTGCCCTGCCGCGCCACATTGATGAAGGCCAGCACCATGCCCGTCATCAGCACCAGCAAAAACGCCGGGATGACGGCCTGCCAACCGATCACGGCGCCGATGGCGGCAAACCATTTGATGTCGCCCGGCCCGGTGGCGCCCGAATACATGCGCACGACAAACATCAGGAAAAACGCCAGCGTGCAGCCCAACAGGCTATCGCGCAGGCCCAGCCAGCCGCTTTGCCAGATGTTCAAGAGCAAGCCGCTCACCAACCCGAGCAGCACAAAAACGTTCGGGATACGCCGGTAACGCACGTCGTAATAGATAATAAAAATGCTCAGAATGAAGATCAGCACGATGCTGGACATAATCGGTAGCGACATGATGAAAGCTCCGCAAACGGGCGTAACCTGAAGTGGGATGCAGAATCTTTTTTACTACCTTGGTGCTGGGCTGGGAGAGTACGGCACTGGTAATGTGTGAACGCTACTTTGAAGGCTTGCCGCAAAAACGCGCCAGGCAAGTAGCCTTAACCTCAAAGTTCAAAAAACATAAAAGCGCCTGGCCAGCGCGCGCCGGCTAACTTGCCCCATTAACTTGTTTGCACTTCACCGGTCAGGCTGTTGAGCACTGCCGCGACTGAACTGCCCAGATCAGTGATCGCGAGTGTTAACGGGACAATGATCAAAGCCGCAGCCACCGCATATTCGGTCAGCTCGAGCCCGCTCTCGTCACGCAGGAGAAGTTTTATGAACTGCATGGTTGACTCCCTTCTCACTGAATTGGCTTGAGCCGGGCGCCACAACAAGCAGCGCGACGCCCGACTCGCAAATGCCATTGCCGGTTAGCTGGATTTGATCTTGCCAGTCAAGCCGTTGATGCCCGACGTGATCTGCGAACCGAGGCTGGTGAAAGCCGTCGCCACCGCGATGGCGATCAGGCCCGCGCCCACCGCGTACTCTGACAATTCCAAACCGGTCTCATCGTTCCAGAAATTCTTGATCGTCTTCATTTTGCAATGCTCCTAAAAGATTGAAGTTGATAGTTGGGGTTGGCGGCCACGCGCAATGCGTGTCCAAACTAGCTCGATTTGATCTTGCCAGTCAGCCCGTTGATGCCCGACGTGATTTGCGAACCGAGGCTGGTGAACGCCGTCGCCACGGCGATCGCGATCAGGCCAGCACCCACGGCGTACTCGGACAATTCCAAGCCCGTTTCGTCGTTCCAGAAATTCTTCACTGTGTTCATTGTCGTAATGCTCCTTAGTTTGAAGGTTGATGTTGGGGGAACCGGCTGACGCGCTTGTCAAATCCGGTACGGTAGACCATCCGAAGCCAGCGGCTCCTGAGCAGTCTGGGAGAGTCTGGCCCCGCGCACGCGGCCAGACCTCCCCAGACTCATCAGGCCCTGCTTAGCTGGACTTGATTTTGCCGGTCAGGCCGTTGATGCCCGACGTGATCTGCGAACCGAGGCTGGTGAACGCCGTCGCCACCGCGATGGCGATCAGGCCCGCGCCCACCGCGTACTCGGACAATTCCAAACCGGTTTCATCGTGCCAGAAATTCTTGATCGTTTTCATTGTGTAATGCTCCTTAATATCGAACTGTGTTAGGGGTGAATGGGGAAAAAGCTAAACAACCGTCTTGCTTAGCTGGATTGAATCTCGCCAGTTAGACCATTGATACCGTCCGTGATCTGTGAACCGAGGTTGGTAAAGGCCACCGCCACCGCAATGGCAATCAGGCCCGCGCCCACGGCATATTCAGAGAGTTCCAGACCGGTTTCGTCGTGCCAGAAATTCTTCAGTGCGTTCATTGTCGTAATACTCCTTTTCTCGACCTACTGCATAGCGGTTACGAGTAGTGCCAACTTTCATTGGCGCGTGTTTGCCGTTCTTCGGACGGCGCTTAATTACCGTCATCAACTTTACCGATGAGTTCGGTAATTGCTTTCGAAACACTTACTCCCAGTTCGCCAAAAGCGGTGGCGATGGCAATCGCCATAAAACCGGCTCCCAGCGCGTACTCAGACAATTCCAGCCCTGTTTCGTCGAGCAGGAAGCGCTTTACGTCATGCAGCAACACGGACATTGGGGGATCTCCTTATTTACTGATTACTCACCCGTCCGTAAGTCTTTTGCCGCTTTTCAATCAGCAACCAAGAGACAACTGCAGACAGGCTGTTTCGACAATACGCAGCCCAGCCGCGGTTCTTGCGAACTGCAGAGCCGGTTCGGATAAAAGCGTTTCGTCTAAGCCGTGTGCTACCTGTTGACTTGAGCTAACTGATCACCAAGCAAGTAGTGCTCGGCGCAGAGCTGATCTGAGGATTGATAATCCTTGGGTCATTTGGGTAACGAGAAACCAACGTACGGTGTCACACGGTTCGTCGTAGTACTAAGTCTGATGTAGGTCTAAACTGCCAGCGCTGACTCGGCGAAACCTTTCGTGGAGGTTGAAGCGGGTTTCGCAGTTGGCAATTAGATGATTTTTCAAACGCCGATAGCGGCACACTAACTCGGCGCTGCGGCAAGCATTGCGCTTTTCGTAGGGAAATATGGGTTGGCACTTCAGCAAGCGGCACGGTCACAATTTGAAAGGGCAGATCGCGGTTGAATCAATACGCTCGGGGGGGAGGAGGGGGGACTCGTGCAATCGCTTGCGCAAGTATCAAAATCAATTTCAACTCAGCCATCGTCCTCAGCTTGCTTCCGAAACTCGCTGTCACCTCATAGTGGGGGGCATATTGATGTATTACACAGAAATGCCAAAAAAGCAGTGCTGGCCTTTGACGGCTAATAGAACCTCATGCGGAGGCGGTCAGAGCCAAAGGCTGTGCGAGGTAGCAAGAAAAGCATAGAAACCGCTGCCGAACGTCTGGATTGGGGCAGGCGATGAAATCGAATGCCGTGGCTATTGGCCAATCTCAAGCAAGCACCTCGGGCCCAACGGCGTTTTCCAGTGCCAGGCTGGCGCGCCCGGCAGTCTGTTCGGATTGCCAGACCAGACCGAAACAGGCGACCAGAATGACCAGCGGCGCGAGCGTCAAGATGCCGGCGGCAAACGGCACTATCGGAACCCCGGCGGCGTTTGTCCCCTGCACAAACCACATCGCCGCCATCACATAAATTGCCTGTGTCAGCCCCAGCGGCAGGCTCATCACCAAAGCCCGCTTGGTTAACTGGGCAGGAAAGCCCTGCTCACTCAAGCGTCGCCACAACAAAACCAAAGGAAGCGCCGCAAATACCAGGTAATGCGTCCAGGCAATCGGACTGACCAGCACACTCACGATGACCAGCAACGCGAACGAGGTATCGAATTCCCTCGCCTTCAACGCGCAGCGCAGCCCCAGCAGCAGCAAGGCCACAGGCAACAGCGGAATGAAAACCTTGGCTAACACAGGCGCGTCCAACAGCGGCGGCGCATAAAAGTTCCCCCCGCCGCCGACAAACAAACGCTGCCCGATAGTCCAGGCCGAAAAGTTCGAATCGTGGGCGCGATAGTACGCGGCCAGCATTGGCCCAATCTTCAAGTAGTAATCTCGCACGCCTGCAAAACCAAGCGTGGCGATAGCCAGTAAGTGCGTAACGCATAACGTGGCCGCCGCCGCGCCCACCGCTTTCCATTGGCGGCGCAAGGCCAGGAATAAAACAATAGGCCAGGCCAAAAACTTCACCGCAATCATCACGCCGAGCAGCAAGCCGCCGGCAACGGGACGCCCCTCGCGCAAAGCTGTCCAGGCCAACAACAAAAGGAACAACAGGAACAGACTGAGTTGTCCGTACCACAAATCCTGCGTCACCGGCACCCACCCCAACGCCGCAAAAGCCGCCAATACCACCAGCCCAACCGTTGGCGGTTTACCCAGCCACCGCAGGAGCAAAACAACAATTCCGAACAGACAAGCCAGTTCAAAAATCAGCCAAGCCACCGCTCCCCTTTCATACCCCAACAAACTGAAGGGCAGACAAAGCCAGCCCACCGGAATAGGATGTGGCGTCGCATGCGGCAACGCGCTGAAGGAATGTTGTCCGGGCAACCAACGCGGCACCAATTCCGGCAGAGGCAAATATGGATTGATGCCCTCGCGCAGCGCCCGCGCCAGCACGTAGCCTTGAATAAAGTCCTTCTGATAGATAGTGGCGCTGGAAAATGAGCCAAACACACGCACACAGCCGTTGAGGCTGCAAAAAACCACCAAGCCCAGCAGCATATATCTGTTCAGCGGAGTGAGACGAAAACCTGCAATTGTATTCATAACCAATTACCGAAGCGGATTGCCAAGTGGGATGCCAAGGGGATGCAGGCTGTTTGGAATGCGGGGAAACAAGATGGAAGCGAGCAATGAAACCGCGCGCAGTTTAGTGATTCACCCAAATAAAGCAAGACAGAATTATGCAGCGCCACGGTAAGCCGAGGCATGCGGCGAGGCGGATAGATGAGACGGCGCCTATCAATTCATCCCTCATCCCTCATCCTTTCTTCCAAGACCCGCGTGATCACCGCCGGATCAGTGTCTCGCGCAAACCGTACCGGCTGGCCGAAGGTGAGTTTCACTCTGCCGGGCCAGGCCCAATGGCGGTTGCGCTGTTTCAATTCAAACAGGCCTTCGATTTTGACTGGCACAACGGGCACGTTTAATTGAGCGGCCAGCATGCCGATGCCCGACATAAACGGCAGCAACGCGCCATCCGGCGTCGTGCGCCCTTCGGGGAAGACCAGCACGCTGTACCCGCGATCAACCGCCGCGCCCGCGTGCGCGAAGCTGCGCCGGAAGCCGCTCTTTTGCGGCAGCGGGAACACATTGAACAGCGTCACCACCAACAGATATTGCAAGCGCAGCCAAGCGCGCTCCAGCCAATTCACGTTTGTCGCCGGATAACGCAACCCGCGCAAACGCTCGCCGCCCATCGCAATCGCCAGCCGATGACGAAAGCGCCACGGCAACGCCGAGAGGATCAAGCCGTGATCCACCATCGAAATGTGATTGGCGATAAACAGCGCCGGTTCATGCAAGTCAGCCAACCTTGCGCGTTGGCGCACCCGCACCCAACACAACAAGCGCGTCAGCGGCAAAAGCAATACGTAGTACCAGAGCAAGCGCCACGAACGCACCGGCTCGCTGAGCGCCCAGCGCGGATATGGATAAGGACGCGGCGCGGTCACTGTTATGCCTGCCACAGGCTGTGCGCTGGTTTGAATCAGCTTTTCTATTTCAGCGAGTGTCGTGCCGGCGGTGATAGCGGCTTCGTCCACTTCGATTTGAAAGCGGTCTTCGAGCGCGCTCGCCAATTCGACGCGCCCCAGCGAATCCAGTTTCAGTTCAACATTTGGTTCAGCCGCTTGTCCGCTCAAGCCGGCGATGAGCGCGTGCAAGGGATGAGCTTGGGCAGGCGTTGCGGCAGCCTGATCGCCACTGGCTGTGATGACTTGTTTGACCAGATTTTTGCGCACCTTGTGTGTCGGTGTACGCGGGAAGTCCGGCTCGCGCCAAACAAACCAGCGGCGCATCTGTTGCGCGTTGCTCAGCATTTCGTTCGCGCGTTCGACAACAGCCGCCGGATCGGCGTTTTCATTGCGCAAAATCAAAACCGCCACAGCTTCAGGCCCGCGCGCGCCTTCGACGCCGACGACGCAACTCGCGCGCACATCCGGCTGTTTATTCAACGCGGCTTCCAAATCTTCGGGGTAAATGTTCAAGCCCGCCGCCGTCACGATCACGTCTTTTTGGCGGCCTTTGAAAAAGAGGTTGCCCGCCGCATCCAGTTCGCCCACGTCGCCGGTGTGCAGCCAGCCTTCGTCTTCACCTGAAGCGAGGGGCATGGCTTTCACGCCATCCTCACCAGAACCTGTTGGCCAATAACCCGCCGCGACATTGGCCCCGCGCACCAGGATTTCGCCATTCGCGCCCAGTTTGATTTCCTGCCCCGGCAGCGTTTTGCCAATCGAACCTTGGCTGAGTTTGAACGGATGGTTGACGCTCACCAGCGAAGCCGTCTCGGTCATCCCATAGCCTTGCACGACGGCAAAACCGAGCCGCTGCCAAAAGCTCTCGGTCTCTTCTGCCAACGTCGCGCCGCCCGCGACAAAGGCCCAGAACTTCCAACCAAAGCGATTGTGCACGTCGCGGAACATCCACCAACGTTTGAAATAATGCCGCCCATTCGCCGCCTCAAAGCGCGCTTGAAATTTCGCCAGCTTCTCTTGCGCCGTGTAATCGCGTGCGAGTTTATCGCGCAAAGTTTCGAGTTGGCGCGGCACGGCGGCAATCACCGAGATGCGCTCGCGTTTGACCGTCGCAATGATTTCAGCCGGATTGAGCGTGCTGGGCAGGAAGACTTCGCCGCCCAAAATTTGCGGGACAAAGACGCCCATGAATTGGCCGAAGACGTGACTGAGCGGCAGCAGGTTCAAAAACCGCAGCGGATGAAACGGGCGCTCCCAGCGGCGGTATTTGGCAATCTCAGTTTCGAGCGGCGCGAGGTTCGCCAACAGATTGCGCTGCGAAAGACAGACGCCTTTCGGCTCCGCCGTCGTGCCCGAAGTAAAGATGATCTCGGCCAACTCATCCGCGCCCAGCGGCACGGGCTCATAATTGGCGGTCGAGTGCCGGCTGAGCACTTCGCTCAACTCAGCTACCAGAAGGACGGGCACATCCGCCTTGAAAAGTTGCCGCTGCGCTGCACCACACAACAACAACCGCGCGGAGACTTGTTGTTGCACGCGCGCCGCAAAATCGGGCGCGCTCTGTTCATCCAGCGGCACGACGATCACGCCGCGCAGCAGGCAACCGAAAAACGCCGCGACCCATTCGGCGCAATTCTCCGACCAGAAAAGCACGCGCTCGCCTTTGCCGATGCCGCGCGCTTCAAGCTCGCGCGCGAATTGAAACGCCGTGCGCGCCAATCGCCCATACGTCCAGCGTTCCGTGCGCAGACCGCGCTGATGCACCAGCGCGGTTTCGTGCGCGCGCGTCAAGGCGTCATCCAATAAACTGACAAGCTTTCCACGCATAGGTCACTCCGGCTTCATTCACTGCGAAATACTTTGCGGGCAAGCACGCCGCGCCGTCAATCACAGTTGCATCAGGCGCGCAATCGGCTAAGCTACCGGCGACTCGTTCCAACCATTCAACCTAACTCTGAAAGGAACATCACCGATGAAAACGACACGT
Source organism: Acidobacteriota bacterium (assembly GCA_043740245.1). Taxonomy (GTDB): domain Bacteria; phylum Acidobacteriota; class Blastocatellia; order RBC074; family RBC074; genus JACPYM01. The sequence goes on from JAYUCP010000700.1 coordinate 40,123, forward strand.
CTGCAAACTTGCTTGTTCACCATTTGCCTGCTGCTCTGCCTTTTGCCCGTTGCGCCCGGCATGCGCGCCCAACAGGCGGCCAAACCGACCGTGCAAGCGCTCGGCTGGATCAGCGGCTGTTGGGAAAGCACGCGCGGCAAACGCTACAACGAAGAGCACTGGATGAAAGCGGCTGGCAACACGCTGCTGGGAATGAGCCGCACGGTCAATGACGGGCGCACACAGGAATTTGAATTTCTGCGCATTCACGAAGACAAGGGCGACATCTACTACACCGCCAAACCATCCGGCCAGCCCGAGGCTTCGTTCAAATTGATTTCGTGGAAAGAGCACGAGGCTGTCTTTGAAAACCCAACGCATGATTTTCCCCAGCGCATCATTTACCGCCGCACGAACGATACGATGCAGGCGCGCATCGAAGGCAAGCTGAACGGCCAGGAACGCGGCGTTGACTTCCCTTTCACGCGGGTGAAATGCGATGCCGTGTTGACGAATTGAAGGCCAGGGCGGCGTGGTTCAAGCAGGCAGGCCGAACGCGGCGCGGATGATACGGCGAACTTTGCGGCAAGCGGCTACGGCGGCTTTGGCTTCGACTTTGTCAGCGGAATCGCCGGGGTAGCGAAAAGTCACTGAGTACTTGTTTAGGAAATTGACTTCGTGCTGAAGACCTTGCCAGCCTGACTCGACTGCCCGCGCTTGCTTCAATAGTTCAGCCAAGTCGTGTGTCCTCCTGAACGCGATACCGGCTTCATCCAAGCGGCCTTTGAGATACTTCTCCGCGCATTGCTGGGCGTGAAAGCAGGCGGCGTTGTAGGACGGGTTTTTCCGCGCCCGATAGCTGCGGAGCATCACGTGCCAGTCTTCCTCGGCTTTCTCGATCCATTCAAGCGTGATTGGCTTCATACATCACCTTCCCGCGCGCGACAATCTCGCGCATAAAACTGTCGCCAATCTCCAGCCGGTACTGTAGCCGTTCCGGCGTGTATACCAGCAAGTCCAGGGGGAGCGCCAGGCTGAGTCGTTGGGTGATTTTGTGGGCTTGCATAAAACGGCCGCCCTCGTAGGGCATCACCACCAGCAAATCAACATCCGATTCCAACGTCGGTTTGCCGTAGGCATAAGAGCCAAACAGGATGATTTTCTCCGGCTTGAATTCCGCTGCAATGCGCTGGCAGACGCGCCGAATATAGGCGCGCCGCTTCGCCGTGCTGTTGGCGGTTTCGTGCCAGGCGCGATAGCCAGCCCAAAACTGCTCGTCAGCCAGCCGTTGCGCCTCGGCCGCTTTGGCCGCGCGCGCATTGGCGGGACGCTGCGCCACCTTGGCAGTCTGGCTCATTGTTTTTAGTGCCGCACGCTGTTCGTTCATCTGAATCTCCACCGCAGGAACTGGCGGGATAATAAAGAATTCGTTGCGAATTCGCCAAAGGCTTGGCGTGAATTCGAGGTGCAATCCGCCCGCCGATCTGACAGAATCGCGCTTCCAGCAAAGC